>NZ_JBNHIN010000041.1:14871-73563 GCF_050054615.1 Streptomyces sp. YGL11-2 | reverse complement strand
GCGATGTCGTCGCTCTGGCGGGCGGGCCGCAGCGTGCTGATGACGACGTCGCAGATCTCCTCCGGTGGGCGGGAGGGGCGGGCCAGGGTCGTACAGAGGATCTCCAGTTCGGTGTTGAGGTCGCGTTCTCGGTCCTCGACGAGGCCGTCGGTGTAGAGCACCCGTGATGGCGAGTTCGTCCTTCGCCGGGCCCGTATCCCTGTCCGGGTCCGTATCGGTGGCCGTGTTCGCGTCCGTGGCCGTATCTGTGGCTGTATCCGTGGCCGTGTCCTGGTCGATGCGGCCGGCCAAGTCATCGAGGTGGGCCAGGAGTTCGTCCGGTGGCAGATCCAGGGTCGAGAAGTTCTGCACGGCGGTGCGTAGCCGGCCCATGGTGGCGGCTGCGTGCAGGCCGTGGCCGACCACGTCGCCGACGACGAGCGCGACCCGGGCTCCGGGCAGCGGGATGACGTCGAACCAGTCTCCGCCCACTCCGGTCCGGGCGGGGAGATACCGGTAGGCGACGTCGAGCGCGGTCTGTTCGGGGAGTACGCGGGGGAGCAGGCTGCGCTGGAGGGTGACGGCCATGGTGTGTTCGCGGGTGAAGCGGCGCGCGTTGTCGATGCGGACGGATGCCCGGGCCGCCAGCTCCTCGGCCAGGGGCAGGTCGTCTTCTTCCAGGGGCGGGCTTTCCCGCATCCGCCAGAAGTTGGCGACGCCCATCAGCACACCGCGTGCCTTGAGCGGCACGGTGATGAGCGACCGCGGTGACCCCACCAGATGAGCCGGTAGGGGCAGAGTCGTTCGAGGGAGTGCTGGTCACCAGCGTGACGTGGCGGCCCCGGACGCGGCCGGGGCCCCTGCCGGCGAGGTGTCCCTCGTCTTCGATGCCGACCCCCTCGGCGAGGACCGAGCGGCCGGCATCCGACCGCATGACGACGAGCTCTCCGAGGTGGCGTTCCTCTCCCCGGAACGGGCCGGTGAACTCCTGCGCTCACGGCTCCGTCGCCTGTCACGGGGTGAGCGCGGATGGCGCGGACGGTTCCGCTCAGGGCGCGCGGGCGGCCTCGGGGTGTATGAGTGACCCGTGGAGCCCGTGATCCATCGCGATGGCTCCGCCGCGCCGCCAATCGGACCAACTCGAACATTTGCGGCGATCTGGCGTCGAATGTCAGGGGCAGGCCGAGGATCGTGATGGATCAGGTGCTGACAGGCGCTAGCGTGGTGGGTGCTGAAGGCGAGCCCGTGCTGGTTCGTGCTGGTTTTGTAGGTGCAGTGGGGGGAAACGTGCAGGTCGGAGCGGCTTCTTGAGACTTCTGCACACCTCCGACTGGCATCTGGGGCGGTCCTTCCACCGCGTGAGCATGCTCTCCGCCCAGCGCGCGTTCCTCGACCACCTCGTCGCCACCGTCCGCGACCGGGAGGCCGACGCGGTCCTGGTCGCGGGCGACGTCTACGACCGCGCGGTACCGCCGCTGGCCGCCGTCGGGCTCTTCGACGACGCCCTGCACCGGCTCGCCGCCCTCGGCGTGCCCACCGTCATGATCTCCGGCAACCATGACTCGGCCCGCCGGCTGGGCGTCGGCTCCGGACTTCTGCGGCAGGCCGGCGTCCACCTGCGCACCGACCCGGCGGACTGCGGCACCCCCGTCCTCCTCGACGACGCCCACGGCCCGGTCGCCCTCTACGGACTGCCGTATCTCGAACCGGCCATGGTGCGCGACACCCTCGGCGCACCGCGCGCCGATCACGCCGCGGTCCTCGGCGCCGCCATGGACCGGGTCCGCGACGACCTGGCCGCCCGGCCCGACGGGACGCGCTCCGTGGTGCTCGCGCACGCCTTCGTCACCGGGGGCACCGCCAGCGACAGCGAGCGGGACATCACCGTCGGCGGCGTCGCGTCCGTCCCGGCCGCCGTGTTCGACGGCGTCGACTACGCGGCCCTGGGGCATCTGCACGGCTGCCAGACCCTCACCGAGCGGGTCCGCTACTCCGGATCGCCGCTCGCCTACTCCTTCTCCGAGGCCGCGCACCGCAAGTCGTCCTGGCTCGTCGACCTCGACGCGGACGGCACCGTGCACGCCGAGCGGGTGGACTGCCCGGTGCCGCGACCGCTGGCCCGTATCCGCGGACCGCTGGAACAGCTGCTGGACGACCCGGCGCTGACCCGGCACGAGGACTCCTGGGTGGAGGCGACGCTCACCGACGGCTCCCGGCCGCACGAGCCCATGGCCCGGCTGGCCAAGCGCTTCCCGCACACCCTGAGCCTGGTCTTCGACCCGGACGAGGGCCCGGCCCGGTCCACGGCCTCGTACGCCCAGCGGCTGCGCGGCCGCGGCGACCAGGAGATCGCCGAGGACTTCGTGGCACACGTCCGGTCCGGGCGCGCCGCCGACGACGCGGAGCGGGCCGAACTGCGGTCCGCCATCGACGAGGTACGGGCCGCCGACGCGGCGGCGGAGGTGGCGCGATGAGGCTGCACCGGCTGACCGTCACCGCGTTCGGGCCGTTCGGCGGCGCCCAGACCGTCGACTTCGACCGGCTTGCGCGGGGCGGCCTCTTCCTGCTGCACGGGCCGACCGGGGCGGGCAAGACCTCGGTCCTGGACGCGGTCTGCTTCGCGCTGTACGGGTCGGTGCCCGGGGCGCGGCAGAGCGGCCAGGCCCTGCGCAGCGATCTGGCCGACCCCTCCACCCTGACCGAAGTCGTCCTCGAACTCACCGTGGCCGAACGGCGGTTGGAGATCACCCGGCTGCCCGAGCAGCCCCGCCCCAAGAAGCGTGGCAGCGGTACGACGAAGGAGAAGGCGCAGAGCCGGCTGCGCGAGTTCGTCCCCGCGGGGCCGGCCGCCGACGGCGCGCCGGCCGGCGAGTGGCGGGCGCTCAGCCGCTCGCACCAGGAGATCGGCGAGGAGATCCAGCAGCTGCTCGGCATGAGCAAGGAGCAGTTCTGCCAGGTGGTGCTGCTGCCCCAGGGCGACTTCGCGCGCTTCCTGCGGGCGGACGCGGAGGCGCGGGCCCGGCTGCTGGGGCGGCTCTTCGACACCCGGCGGTTCGCCGCGCTCGAAGAGGAGCTGACGGCGCGCCGCAGGGCCGCGGCCGACCAGGTGGCGGCCGGGGACGACCGGCTGTTGGCGCTGGCCCACCGGATGGCACAGGCGGCCGGGGCCACCCCGGATCTCGACGACCCGTCAGTGCCCGTCCTGGCAAAGGCGGTTGTGCCGGTACAGGCGGGAGCGGACCGGCGCGGCGGACGGGCGGCGGCCACCGCACCGGCCGAGGCGGCCGCCGCTGCCCCCGCGCCCGGTCCCGGCGAGCCCGGATTCGCCGGGGCGGTGCTGGCCCGCGCCGCGGTCGCCCGGGCGAGCGCCCGCGAGCGCCGGGAGATTGCCGCGTCCGCGGCCCACGCCGCCGAGACGGCGGAGCGCTCGGCCGCCGCACGGCTGGAGGAGACCCTGGAACGGGACCGGCTCCAGCGCCGGCACGCCGACGCCCGCCGCCGCGCCGCCGAACTCGCCGCCGGCGCGGGCGCGGGCGACCGCCTCCGGGAACGGCTGGAGCGGGCCCGCGCCGCCGCGGACGTGGCCCCGATCCTCGCGCTGCGCGAGGACGCCTGGCAGGGGCTGGCCGCCGCTCAGCGCGCCGAACGGCAGCACCGTGTTCCGCTGCCGCCCGACCTCGCGGACGCCGAGGGCGACCGACTCGCCGCGCTGGAACGGACGTTGACGGCCGATCTGGGAGCGCTCTCGGCGGCGCGCCGGGCCGAGCGCCGGGCCGTCGACCTCGGCCGGGAGCGCGCCGCCCTCGACCGCGAGGCGCATGCCGACGAGCAGACGCTGCTGGACGCCGCCCAGTGGCTCGCCGAATGGGACGCCGAGCGCCGGGCACACCAGCGGCGGATCGAGACCGCACAGGAGTTCGCCGGCCGCGCGGAACAGCTCGGCGACCGGATCGCCCCGGCCGCCGAACGGCTGGACGCGGCCCGTCGGCGCGACCGTCTCACCGGCGAACTAGGGGACGCGGAAGCGGAGTTGCTGACCGCCCGGGAGCGTTCGGCGAAGTCCCAGGAGCACTGGCTGGAGCTCAAGGAGCTGCGGCTGCGCGGGATCGCCGCCGAACTGGCCGCCCAGCTGGAGGACGGCCGGGCGTGCGCGGTGTGCGGCGCGACCGCGCACCCGGACCCGGCCCGGGCCGGCGCCGGCCATGTCGACCGGGCCGCCGAGGAGGCCGCCCAGGAGGCCCACCGCCGCGCCGAGGAGACCCGGCAGCGGGCGGAGGGGCACCGCCAGTCCGTCAAGGAGGCGCTGGCCGCCGCCGGCGCCGCGGCCGGTGACGACCCCACCGCCGAACTCGCCACCCAGGTCGAGCAGTTGCGGGCCGACTTCGCCCGCGCCCACGCCGCCGGAGCCGATCTGCACGGCGCCCGCGAGGCGCTGGCGCGCGCCGAGCGGGAGTACGAGCGGCGCCGCGACGCACAGCAGCAGGCCGAGCGCCGGGCCGCCGCCCGTACCTCCCACCGTGAGGCACTGGACCGCGAACGGGCCGCGCTGGAGGAGGAGTTGGCCGAGGCGCGGGGCGACTGCGGCAGCGTCGCCGAGCGGGCCGAGCGGCTGGAGCGGCGGATCGCGCTGCTCGCCGCCGCGGCCGAGGCGTCCCGTACGGCAGCCGGCTGCGCCCAGCGTCTGAAGGAGGCCGACGCACAGCTCTCCGACGCCGCCTACCGTGCCGGGTTCGGTACTCCGGATGCGGCGGCCGAGGCTCTGCTGCCGGACGCCGAACGACGGTCCCTCCAGCGGGAGTTGGACGACCGGCAGGCCGAGGCGGCGGCCGTGGCGGCCGAGCTGGACCGGCCCGAACTCGCCGCCGCCGCGGCCCTGCCGCCCGCCGACCCGGACGCCGCCCGCACCGCGCACCGCGCGGCGGCGGAGCGGCTGCGGACCGCCGCCGCCGGCCTGGCCGCGGCCCGCGAACGCTGCACCGCCCTCGACCGGCTCTCCACCGACGCCGAGGACGACGCCCGCCGCCTGGCCCCGCTGCGCGCCGCGTACGACCGGATCGCCCGCCTCGCCTCGCTCACCTCCGGCACCTCCAGCGAGAACGCACGGAGGATGCGCCTGGAGTCGTATGTGCTGGCCGCCCGCCTGGAGCAGGTCGCCGCCGCGGCCACCGCCCGGCTGCACCGGATGTCCGGCGGCCGGTACACCCTGGTCCACTCCGACGAACGGGCCGGCGGCGCCCGGCGCTCCGGCCTCGGCCTGCACGTCATCGACGCCTGGACCGGCCAGGAGCGGGACACCGCCAGCCTCTCCGGCGGCGAGACCTTCTTCGCGTCGCTCGCCCTGGCCCTCGGCCTCGCCGATGTCGTCACCGACGAGGCGGGCGGCACCCGGCTGGACACCCTCTTCATCGACGAGGGCTTCGGCAGCCTCGACGAACAGACCCTCGACGAGGTCCTCGACGTCCTCGACGCGCTCCGCGAACGCGACCGCAGCGTCGGCATCGTCAGCCACGTCGCGGACCTCAAGGCGCGCATCCCGTCCCAACTGGAGGTCGTCAAGGACCGCGCCGGATCGACGGTCCGCCACCGGGTGCCCGGCTGACCGGGGCCCGGGAGAAGGGCCGGATCAGCGGCTGACGGGACGCCGGGGGAGCGGCGAGGAGTAGACCATGCTCGTGGTCACCGAGCCCAGCGCACCGATGCGTCCGGACACCTCCTCCAGATGCCTCATCGACCGCGCGGCGACCTTGATCACAAAGCAGTCGTCGCCCGTGACGTGATGCGCCTCCAGGATCTCCGGCGTGGTCTCCAGCAGATCGTGGAACGGCTTGTAGTTCCCGTTCGGGTAGCGCAGCCGGACGAAGGCCAGCACCGGCAGCCCGATCCGCTCGGGGTCGATCACCGCCGCGTACCCCGAGATCACCCCGGCCTCCTCCATCCGCCGGACCCGTTCGGTGACCGCGCTCGCGGACATGTTCACCGCCCGCGCCAGCTCGGCGTAGCCCGCGCGGCCGTGCTGCTGGAGGACGTCGAGGATGCGCCAGTCGGTGGCGTCGGGGGAATAACCGGTCATCCCCGCTGTCTAGCAGTGGAATCCCCGGTACATCAAGGTTCTTGCCGTTGATCATCCCTTCGCGGGCCGAGCGGCCGGCCGTAGATTTTCGGCCATGACCACCTCCACCCCGCGGCCCCCGGCCGCCGTCGGCCCGGTGCTTGCCGTGCCGCCCGCCGAACCCGCCGACGCCGCCGCGTACTTCGCCGCCCGCCTCGCCTTCCACACCGACGTCGCCGACGTCCACGCCGCGCTCGCCGGCGGCGCCCCCGGCTTCGTCCTCGTCGACTCCCGCAGCGCCGCGGCCTGGGACCAGGGCCATGTCCCCGGCGCCGTGCACCTCCCCACGGCCCGTGTTCCGCAGGACGCCGCCGGGCTGCTGGACCTGGCCGTCCCGGTCGTCGTCCACTGCTGGGGCCCCGGCTGCGACGGCGCCACCCGAGCCGCCCTCGCACTGGCCCGCCTCGGCTACCGCGTCAAGGAGATGCTCGGCGGCATCGAGTACTGGATCCGCGAGGGCTACGAGGTCACGACCCGGCAGGGGCCTCGGCAGCGCCCGGCCGATCCGCTCACCGCGCCGGTCGGCGATGGGGAGTGCGGCTGTTGAAGCCGCGGTGCCGGCCTACCTGCCACGCGTGCTTGCGGGACCTGCCCCGGTCCTTGACGACGAGGGCCCGGCGCCGCCCCGGCGCGGTGAACGGAGCGGCGGCCGGTCCGGTCAGAGCGCCGACAGCTCGCTCAGCAGGTCGTCCAGGCCCAGCGATCCCTGCGACAGCGCCGCCATGTGCCAGGACTTGAGGTCGAAGTCCGCACCGTGCCGGGCGCGGGCGGCCTCGCGGCCCTGGAGCCAGACGCGTTCGCCGAGCTTGTAGCCGATCGCCTGGCCCGCCATGCCCTGGTAGCGGACGATCTCGCTCTCGACGAAGTCCGCCGGGCGGCTGCAGTGGCCGGCCAGGAACGTGTGCGCCAGCTCCGGGGTCCAGCGCTCGCCCGGGTGGAAGGGGGAGTCGGCAGGGATCTCCAGCTCCAGGTGCATGCCGATGTCGATGATGACGCGGATCGCCCGCATCATCTGCGCGTCCAGATAGCCCAGCCGCCGCTCGGCGTTGGTCAGGAAGCCCAGTTCGTCCATCAGGCGCTCGGCGTACAGTGCCCAGCCCTCCGCGTTGGCGCTGACGATGCCGACGGTCGTCTGGTAGCGCGAGAGCGCGTCCGCGACGTGCACCCACTGCGCCAGCTGGAGGTGATGGCCGGGCACGCCCTCGTGGTACCAGGTGGAGACCAGGTCGTACGCCGGGAAGCGGGTCTCGCCCATCGTCGGGAGCCAGGTGCGGCCGGGGCGGGAGAAGTCCAGCGACGGCTGGGTGTAGTACGGGGCGGCGGCGCTGCCCGGCGGGGCGATCCGCGACTCCACCCGGCGGACCCGCTCGGCGAGTTCGAAGTGGGTGCCGTCCAGCGCGTCGATGGCCTCGTCCATCAGCGACTGGAGCCACTGCCGGGTCTCCTCGACGCCCTCGACCGCCTCGCCGTGCTCGTCGAGCCAGGACAGCGCCTCCCACGGTGTCTTGGCGCCCGGCAGGATCTTCTCGGCCTCGGCCTCCATCTCGGCCAGCAGCCGGTGGAACTCCGACCAGCCGTACGCGTACGCCTCCTCCGGGTCGAGGTCGGCGCCGTTGTAGTAACGGGCGAGCCGGGCGTACCGTTCCCGGCCCACGACGTCCGGGGCGCCCTCGATGGCCGGGGCGTAGTCGTCCCGGAACCAGTCGCGCAGCTCCACCAGGGCCCCGGTGGCCAGGTCCGCCGCCGCGGCCAGCTCGGCGCGCAGCGACTCCGGCCCGGCGGCGGTGAACTCGGCGAACCAGCTGCGGTCGGTGCCGATCCACTCGCCCAACTGGCCGATGACGGTGGTGACCTGGAGCGGTCCGGCGGGGAGGTCCTGCCGGAGGCCGGCTTCGAGGGATGCGCGGTAGCCCGCCAGTGCGGCCGGTACGGCGCGCAGCCGTCGGGCGATCGCCGCCCAGTCCTCGTCGGTCTCGGTGGGGGTGAGGGTGAAGACCTCGCGCATGTGGTGCAGCGGCGAGCTGAGGTTGCTGACCGTGCGCAGCCCCTCGCCCGCGTCGTGGACCGCGAGTTCCGCGGTCAGCCGCTCGCGCAGCAGCCGGGCGCAGATCTTCTCGGCGGGGGTGTCCGCGCCCGGCCGGGCCTCGGCCTCGGCGAGTCGCTCCAGCGTCGTACGGGCGAGCTGCGCCACCGCTTCCTGGCCCTCGGGGGAGAAGTCGGGGAGCTTGTCGGAGCTCTCGGCGACGCCGAGGAAGGTGCCGGTGATCGGATCCAGGTCGACGAGGGCGTCGACATAGGCGTCGGCGACCTGGCGGGGCAGTGGACCGCCCGCGGGAGTAGTGGTGTTGGACATGACGGCCATCCTCGTACGGATGGGCCCGCCGCGTCACCATCATTCCGGTGGACGTTCCTGTCGCGTCCGGCGCCGCGGTCCACCGGCTCGGGCTGGACGCAAGGGACCGCCGGGGCGCGGGCGGGCGCCCCGGCGGCCGGTCGGCCACGTCATCAGCCGTGCCGGGAGCCGTTCCGGACGCGGAGCTCCTCGCGGGCCTCCCGGTGCGCGGGGACGCCCGTCGGGCGGGCGGTGATGACCAGGGTGCCCTCCTCTATCTGGTAGTCGAGGGGCAGGCCCAGTCCACGCATCGCCGTCACCATGCCGGTGTTGGACGCCTGGGTGATGGCGTAGACGCTCTCGCAGCCGGTCTCGGCGGCCATCGCGACCAGCCGGCGGAGGAGTTCGGCGCCGATTCCGCGCTGCTGCCAGGCGTCCTCGACCAGCAGTGCCACCTCGGTCTCGTCGCCGTCCCACAGGAGGTGGCCCAGTGCCACCAGCCGGCCGGACGCGGTCTCCGCGGCCAGGGTGCGGCCGAAGCGCGGGCTGAGCAGATGGTCCAGATAACGTTCGGCGTCGCCGACCGGGCCGTGGTAGCGCAGCGCGAGGGTCTGTGCCGAGCAGCGGTCGTGCATCTCCCGGGCGGCGGTCAGATCCGCGGTGCCGGCGCGGCGGACCGTGATCGCGTTGCCCTCGGGCAGCGTCAGCACCTCGCGCCGTGGGGGCACCCGCTGGCCGAGCCGGGAGTCCAGCTCTACCAGTGCGCGTACCCGGGCGAACTCGGTGGGTGTGAACGGCAACTGCGGCCTTTCGATGGTGAGCGAACCCCCGGAGGGATCGCGGAACTTCATGGTGTGGTCCGCCAGCACGCCCTCGGCGGGCACCTCCTCGGCGAGCGGCTGACCGGTCAGCGACCGGGCGGGCACCGAGCGGATCGTGCAGCGACCGAGCAACTGCCGCAGCGCGAGCGGGAGTTCGGCGGAATCGAGGGCCGTGCGGGTGGCCAGGCCGAGCATCCGGGTCGGCGCGTCGACCAGGTCGTGGGTGTCGGCCCGCTCCAGCCAGCTGTGCGAACCGCCGGCGCCGGCCACCGTACGGGTCAGGTCCGCGGGCGCCAGGTCGGCCGGCGCGCGCAGCAGGAACTCGTCCACCGTCCCCTCGGACAGCGGATGGGTCTGGAGGCTGAGTATGTCCACCCGGCGCTCGGCCAGCGCGGTGCACAGCGCAGCCAGGCTGCCCGGCTCGTCCCGGACCGTGGTCCGCATCCGCCACAGCGCCGTCTCCTGGCCGCCGGCCTCGGGTGCCGGTGCGGCGGACGGTGCGGTGGCGCCGGTATCGGCCGGTGGTGGGGCGTGCTCACGACGGCGTGACCACCAGATGTGGAAGCCGGTCGTGGCGAGCAGCGCGAGGGCCGCGGCGCCCAGCATCACCGGGCCGGACGGGCCGTGCGCGACCGTGTCGGCCACGACATCGGCCACCGCCACGGCCGTGAACAGGGCGGCCAGCTCGACGGCGTCCCGGCGCCAGTGGTGGCGCCGGGCGGAACGGACAGAGGTTGCTTCAGTCATGCAGACAGCCTTGCCGACAGGTGTTGCCTGGTCGCCAACACATTGTGTCGCACGGGTAAAAGACGCAATCGACACATTGGCCTCTACTGCCCTGCCCGTCCCGGTTGCGGTGTTTTCGTGAACAGCATCTCTCCGCCCTCCTGAAGCCGCCGCACCGTCAGCTCCCCGCTTCCCCCGCCGATACCGATCGCGCGGAAGGGCTGCGGGCTCCGCGCGCGGGACTCGGCCGCCGCGGTCTCGACCACCCTCCGTGCCGGCCGGTCGGACCCCGTCGAAGGAGCGCCCGCCGCCCCGGTCCGCCGTCTCAGTCCGCCGCCGGACCGGTCCGTCATCTTCCCGCCTCCATGGTGTCGTTCGCGCTCGTACGCCCCGTTCGTATCGCCATCCGGTGCCGAGCAGTCGAACTCCCGGTGAACAGCAGCCCCGTGGCCCCGAAACCAGGCTCGGGGCCAGGACCAGGACCAGGGTCGCAAGACCGGCGGACGATCGCCAGGAGACCGCCGGAGCGCTTACGGTCCTGATACGCGCCGCCGCACGGCGGCCCCACGGAAGGTGACACCGCATGCCGGCCAACGGTTCCGCCCATATCCGTATCGCCCGCCCGTCCCGCGATCTGACGGCCGCCGACCGCTTCTGGCGCACCGGTCTGGGGCTGACCGAGCTGTTCCGCCACACCTCAGGGGCGGGCGAGCACTCCCTCCTGATGCTCGGCTGGCCGGACGCCTCCTGGCACCTGGAGCTGACCCTCGACCCCTCCGGCGCGCTCCAACCGGCCCCCACACCGGACGACTTGCTGGTCGTCTACCTGGGCGAACCGGTGCCCGACAGCCTGGTCGCCCGCCTCGAACACTGCGGCGGCAAGCGGGTGCCGGCCCACAACTCCTACTGGGACGAGTGGGGTACGACGATCGAGGACCCGGACGGCTACCGGCTGGTGCTCTGCGAGCGGGACTGGAGCAACTCCGCGAACCGGTGACCCGGCGGGCGCCGCCGCACTGCCTCAGACCGTGCCGAGGCCGCCCAGCAGCGCCACCCCGCGGGCGATCTCCGACGGCGTCAGATGCGCATAGCCCAGGACCAGTCGCACCCGGCCGTCCCGCCCGGCGGCCGGCCCGCGCCGCCCGGCCCACTCGTAGTCCGCCAACGGGCGCAGACCCAGCCCCGCGCGCCGCGCCCGCCCGAGGAACGCCGCCTCGGGCCCGCAGCGCGCCGGCAGCGCGACGATGGCATGCAGACCGGCGGCGATCCCGGTGACCACCGCACCGGGGCAGTGCACGGCCAGCGCCGCGGTCAGCGCGTCCCGGCGCTCCCGGTAGGCCCGCTGGCAGCGCCGCAGTTGGCGGTCGTAGTCGCCGCGCGCGACGAGATCGGCCAGGAGCGCCTGGTCCAGCACGGGATTGCCCAGATCCAGCAGCCGCTTGCGGGCCGTCACCCCGTCCAGCAGCCGCGCCGGCACCACCAGCCACCCCAGCCGCAGCCCCGGAGCCAGCGACTTGCTCACCGATCCGGTGTACGCCACCCGGTCCGGATCCAGGCCCTGCAACGCGCCGACCGGCGCCCGGTCGTAGCGGAAGTCGCCGTCGTAGTCGTCCTCGACGATCAGCCCGTCGACCGCCCGCGCCCAGCGCAGCAGCGCCGACCGGCGGGCCGCCGACACGGCCGTCCCGGTGGGGAACTGATGCGACGGGGTCAGCACCGCGGTCCGCGCGCCGGACGCCGCGAGCGCCGCCGGGTCGGGGCCCTCGCCGTCCAGCGGGAGCGGCACGGCCTCCAGCCCGGCCGCCGCGAACAGCGCCCGGTGGTCGGGGCTCCCCGGTTCCTCGACGGCCACCGTCCGCTGCCCCGCCCCATGAAGGGTGAACCCCAGCAGCGTCATCGCCTGCGCCACCCCGGAGCACACCACCACCCGCCCCGGATCGGCCACCACCCCGCGCCGGCGGGTCAGCAACCGGGCGATCTCCCCGCGCAGTTCGGGCAGCCCGCGCGGGTCCGGATAGCCGAGCGCCCGGTGCGGCAGGCGGGACACCGCCCTGCGGTGCGCGGCGGACCATGCGGCACGGGGGAAGAGCGAGAGATCCGGCGTCCCCGGGGTGAAGTCGACGTCCGGTGCGCTCTCTTGGGGCGCGGGCCCGGCCGCCGCCGGCACCGCGCCGCGCACCGTCCCGCCCACCCACGTCCCCGCGCCACGCCGGCTGCGCAGATAGCCCTCGGCCGTCAACTGCTCGTACGCCTCGGTCACCAGGCCCCGCGACACCCCCAGGTCGGCGGCGAGCGCCCGGCCCGACGGCAGCCGCGTCCCGGCCACCAGCCGGCCCGAGCGCACCGCGTCCCGCAGCGCCTCCTGGAGCACCCGGCCGCGCTGCCGGGGCGGCGCCGTCGCGGTCGGCAGCAGCAACTCCCAGGCGGCGGCCCACACGGCGCCGTCCGCCGGCTCGCTCTCGTACGGCACGGGCCCGATCCTCTCCGCCGCCGGCACCCCGGCGGCCCCCGGCCCCCGGCCCACGAAGTGGTCCTCCATGGCGCTCCCGAAGTGGACCTTAAGACGGACCGCCCGCCTCCCTACTGTCCGTCTCATGAACCGGACCCACCACCGCGGCGCGCTGCTCGCCGCCCTCGCCTGCTTCCTCGTAGGCGGCTCGTTCACCGCCAACAGCCTGCTCGGCAGCTACCCCTACGCGGGCGGCCAGGCCCTCCGCTACGGCCTCGCCGCCGCCGTCCTGCTCGCCCTCCTCGGTCGCCGCGGCACCGCACCGCTGCGCTCCCTGACGCTCCGCCAGTGGGTGCGCCTCGCGCTGCTCGCCGCCATCGGGATGCTCGGGTTCAACCTCGCCGTGCTCGCGGCCGAGCGCACCGCGGAACCGGCCGTGCCCGGCGTGTTCGTCGGCTGCGCACCGGTCGTGGTCGCGGTCCTGGTGCCCGCGCTGGCCGGCCGCCGCCCGCGCCCCGCCGTGGTGCGCGGCGCCCTGCTGGTCGCCGCCGGGGCCTTCGCCGTCCAGGGGTGGGGCCGCACCGACGGCCCGGGCATCGGCTACTCGGCGGCGGCGCTGTGCGGCGAGGTCGGCTTCGCGGTGCTGGCGGTGCCGCTGGTGGCGCCGCTCGGACCGCGCCTCCTCTCCGCGGCGGTCTGCGCACTCGCCGCCCTCGAAGCGGCGGTCCTCGGCGCGGCGGCCCAAGGGGCGCACTGGCTGCGGCTGCCGGACGCGGTGGAGGCGGCGGCGCTCGGCTGGCAGGCCGTCGTCGTCACCGTCGTCGGCTTCGTCTGCTGGTACGCCGGCATCCAGCGGATCGGCGCCGAACGCGCCACCCTCTTCTCCGGCCTGATCCCGGTCTTCGCCGCGCTCACCGCCCCGTTGGCCGGGACCGGCGGCTACGGCCTCGCGCAACTGGGCGGCAGCCTCCTGGTCGGCGCCGGGGTCGTACTCGGCTCGGGGCTGCTCCCACGGGGGCACGGCGGCGACGGGAGCGGCCGGGGCGGTCCGCGAGAGGCGGATGCGGAACGGCCGGCCCCGGCAGCGGCGGGCGAGCACGGTTCCGGCTGGACATCGCGGCGGCGGCCCGCTGATATGGGTGGGTGCTGACCGATCCCGCGACCGACGCCGCCGAAGTCTTCGAAGCCCACCGCCCGTTGCTGCACGGCGTGGCCTACCGCATGCTCGGCCGGGTCGCCGACGCCGAGGACGTGGTGCAGGACGCCTGGCTGCGCTGGTCGGACGCCGACCGGACCGCGGTGCGCGAACCGCGCGCCTATCTCGTGCGGATCACCACCCGCCTGGCCATCGACCGCCTCCGGCAGGTCCGGTCCCGCCGCGAGTCCTACGTGGGTCCCTGGCTTCCCGAACCGCTCGCCACCGACGTCCTGGTGCCCGGCGGCACCGCGCCCGACACCGCCGAGCGCGCCGTCTTCGCCGAGTCCGTCACGTTCGCCGTTCTCGTCGTCATGGAGTCGCTCTCCCCCCTGGAGCGCGCTGTGTTCGTCCTCCGGGAGGCGTTCGGCTACCCGTACGCGGAGATCGCCACCGTCCTGGAGCGCAGCGAGGCGGCGGTGCGCCAACTGGCCGGCCGGGCCCGGCGGCACGTGGCGGACGGCTCCCCGCGGTTCGAGGCCGACCCGGACCGGCAGCGCGAGCTGACCGAGCGCTTCCTGGCCGCCGCCACCGGGGACGACCTGGCGGGGCTGCTGAGCCTGCTCGCGGCGGACGCGCGGCTGGTCGGCGACAGTGGCGGCAAGGCCAAGGCGCCACTGCGGATCATCGAATCCGCCGACAAGGTCGCGCGGTTCCTCCTCGGCGTCGCCGGCGGCCTGCCGCCGGGCCCGGGGCTCGCCTTCCGCGAACTCAACGGCGGCCTGGCGCTGTTGATCCACTACGGCGGCACGGTGGACACCGTTCTCCAACTCGGCGTCCAGGACGGCAGGATCCAGACGATCTACCTCATCCGCAACCCGGACAAGCTGGCCCCGCTGACGGCCTGAACGGGCGCGGGACGGCCCCTACGCGTACGCGGGGCCGCCGGCGAGCCGGGCGGCGGCCCGCAGGCCGGGCCGCGGGCTCGACAGCACCACGGGCCCGCCGCCGGCCGCCCCGTCCGTCGCCAGCCGGTCCGCCACGGCCGCGATCGACACCTGCGCCAGGACGATCGCGTCGCTGTCCCCGGCGTCCCGCACCCGGCGCGCCGCGGCGGCGACCGCCGCCAGACAGCCCTCCATGTCCCCCGCCTCGAATCGGTCCATGGCGCCGGGTACGAACTCCGCCCGTACCCGCACCGTGCGCCCGGCCCGGTCGGCCTCGGCGGCGATCAGCTCCGCCGTGGGCGTGAGCGTGCTCTCCACGGTGGCCAGGATCGTGACGCGGGTGCCGGCGGCGACCGCCGCCGCGGCCATCGGCCGGTCCACCCGCAGCACCGGCAGGCCCAGTGCAGCTCCGGCCGCCTCGGCGACCGCACCGATCGTCGAGCAGGTGCACAGCAGCGCCGCCGCCCCGTCGCCTGCCGCTTCGGCGAGCGCTTCGGCGACCTCCTCCGCCACCGCGTCGGGCCCCGACTCCCGCGCCCTCGCGAGGAGTTCGGGCCGTACGAGATGCCGCAGCGGGAGGCCGGGGGCGTCCTCGTCGCGCAGCGCGTCGAAAACCGGGACATGGACGGGCGAGGTGTGCAGGAGCGTGAGCATGCACGTGAGCCTAGAGCCCCGGCGACCGCGCCGCCCCGGCCGCGGTGCGGGTGAAGGCCGTGTGGCCGCGTCGAAACGGTTGGTGGATTGGTCTTGACCAAGGGTGGGGGCGGTCATATCGTCGGGATACTGCAACAACCTTTAATAAAGAAGCGCTCGAAATCCGGCCCGCTTGCGGGCCCGTGTCCATGGGGGTGGGGACCACGCAGCTCGAAACGGCTCCGGAGCCCAAGTACTGGCATCTCAAGACCGTGCTCAGCGAGGCGCTGGACTCGGAGTTCTCGGTCGGCGAGATCCTTCCCAACGAGCGGGACCTGGCCGCGCGGTTCGGTGTCGCACGGGCCACCCTCCGGCAGGCGCTCGAACAGCTGGAGCTGGAAGGCAGACTGCAGCGCCGCCGCGGCGTGGGCACCACCGTCGCGCCCCCGCGGGTCGGCGTCGCCGTCGACCCCGCCCGCCACACCTGGCCCGGCGCCGCCGGCGACGACTGGCAGCCGGTCGACGCCGTCGAGACCGCCACGGTGCCCGCCGCGGTGGCCCGTCTCCTGGAGACGGCCCCCGGCGCCCCGGTCCACGTGGTCCGCCGCAACCGCGTCTCGGTCGGCCGGCCGGTCGCCGCCGAGCTGCTCTACGTACCCTCCGAAGTGCTCCCCGGCTGCGCCGAGTTGACGGTGGGCCCGGCGCGCGCCCGTGCGGTGCTGGCGGAACTCCAGACACTGGAGCTCGACGGCCACGACCGCACCGTCGAGCTCGGCTCGGCCCGCGCCGAGGACGCCCGGCTGCTGGACCGGCTGCCCGGTGCGCCGGTCCTCGTCGTCACCACCCGCTATGTCTCCGGAGGCCGTACGGCCGCCGTCGCGGTCTCCACGTACCGCGCCGACACCTGCCGGCTGACGTTCGGGGAGAGCGAGACGGAGCCGCTGCTCGCGGGCTGACCGCCCCGCCGCGCCGTCGGGCCCGGCACCGGACGCACCTCCGGCGCGGGCGCGCCCCGTGCGCACCCACGCCTCACCGGCGGCCCGTCACCGTCCCCTCCACCGCGAAGAGTTCGCCCTCGACGTGGTCCAGTGCCAGCCGCAGCGCTCCGGTGGCGATGGCCGCCTCACCCAGCCGGGACAGCGCGACCTCCGGCGGACGCAGGCAGTAGCGTGCCAACTCCCCGCGTAGCGGCTCCAACACGCCCGCCAGCCCGGCGGCCCAGCCGCCGATCACCACCAGCTCCGGATCGAGTGCCAGCACCAGCGCGGCCACGTCGTGCACCAGCCGCCGGATGAACCGCTCCACCGCCTCCCGCGCCTGGACGTCGCCGCCCCTGGCCGCCGCGAAGACCGCCGCCACCTGCGCCTCGTCCAGCGGGTGCAGCGGTTCCCCGGTCGTCGACAGCAGCTTCTCCGGCGTCGCCTCGCGGCCCAGCAGGTGCAGCGCGCCGATCTCCCCGGCGGCTCCGCCGAAGCCGCGGTGCAGCCGCCCGCCGATCAGCGAACCGGCTCCCGGGCTCAGCCCCGCCAGTACGAAGACCACGTCGTCCGAACCGGTCGCCGCGCCCTGCCAGTGCTCGGCCACCGCCGCCGCGTTGGCGTCGTTCTCCACCAGCACCGGGCAGCGGAACGACCGCCGCAGCCGCTCGCCCAGCGGGAGCCCCGTCCAGCCGGGCAGCGCGGTGCACAACCGCACGGTGCCGTCCGCCTCCACGATTCCCGGTCCGGCCACCCCGACCGCCCGTAGCGAACTGCGCGCCACGCCCGTCCGGCGCAGCAGATCGGACACCACGGCGCGTACCCGCTCCAGCCGCTCGCCCGCCGGCGCGGTCTCCGCCACCGGGCGCTGCGCGGAGTCCAGCACCTGTCCGCTCAGATCGGACAGCAGCGCCGCGACCCGATGGGACCCGATCTCGATGCCCAGCAGATGCCCGGCCTCGGTACGGAATCGGAACCGGCGGGCCGGCCGCCCCTGGCGCCGGGTCTCGCTCTCCTCGGCCGCCGCCTCGGCCACCAGCCCGGTCTCGACGAGCCCCTCGATCACGCCCTCGACCGTCGGCCGGGACAGACCGGTCACCTGGACGAGATCGGTGAGCGTGGGGGAGTCCGCGGCCCGCAGTGCGTGCAGCACCACCGCGGAGTTGATCCGTCGCAGCAGGGAGGGGTCCCCACCGGTGAGCCGACCCAACGTCCGTCTCCTCGCCTCGCCTGTCTGGCGGATCGTAGCCGGTCAGCGGGTGTGCGGCGAGCCCCGTCCGGCCGCCGGGGCGGCCCGGGGAGCGGTCCGCCCCGGCGGTGCGGACCGCGCGGACGGCCAATTGTCAGACCCTCGCGGTTTACTGACGTCATGACACCCGACATGCCGGGGACGCCCCCGACCACCCCACCCGACGCACCCGAAGAGCCACAGCCCCCCGACGTGCCGCCGACGGCGCTCCGCGTGCTCGACGCGTTACGGGCCCGGGCGTTCCCGGAGCGGCGGGAGCGGACCGCGTCCGGCGAGAGCGGACCGGGGTTCCATGTGGCGCGACTGTGGGAGAGCGGGCCGCTGTGGGAGGCGGATCCGGCGGAGGCGGAGGAGCTGCGCGAGGCGTGCGCGGCCGAACTGGCGGCGCTGGTCGCGGTGCTGTCCTTACGGTGGGGCGAGCCCGACGTGGCGGACCTGGCGGAGACGCTGGAGCGGGTGGCGATGGGCCTGCCGGTACGGCCGCCGCTGGAGCTGCTCGCCGGGCTGGTGCCGCGCATCCACACCTGGCAGGACGGGGACCGCTGGACGGCGGTCGGCGCGGGACAGTGCGGACCGGAGCAGCCGTGCCAGGTGCTGGCGGCGATAGGGGAGGGGACGGCGCCGCCGGGGGCCCGCATACCGTAACCGTACGCGGGCCGCCCGCCGTGACCGCCGGCCCGATTCCCCGAGGGAGCTCCGGGGCGGCCGCAGGGTCAGGGCTCGCCGAATGCCGCGGCGCGCAGCCGCCCGTATTCCTCCGCCATGGTGGCCGCCGTCCAATGGGCGTTCAGGCCGCTGGGGTTGGGCAGTGCCCAGATGCGGGTGGCGCCGAGGGTGCGTTCCTGGGGGCCGATCCGGGCGTGCTTGTCGCCGAAGGCGGCGCGGTAGGCCGTGACGCCGGCGACGGCGAGCCACCGCGGGCGCAGCCGGTCCACCTTCTCGGCCAGCAGCCGCCCGCCCTCGTGGTACTCCTCCGCGCTGAGCTCGTCGGCCCTGGCGGTCGCCCGCGCCACCACATTCGTGATGCCGCAGCCGTGGTCGAGGAGTTCCCGCTGCTCGGCGGGGAGCAGCAGCCGGGGTGTGAAGCCGGCGGCGTGCAGGACGGGCCAGAAGCGGTTGCCGGGCCGGGCGAAGTGGTGGCCGGTGGCCGCCGTCATCAGGCCGGGGTTGATACCGCAGAAGAGCACCCGCAGACCGCTCGCGGCCACGTCCGGGACGAGGCGGTCGCGAGCGGCCTCCAGTTCTTCGGGGGTGAAGCGCATGGCTGCGGCCCGGGTCAGAGGATCGCGCCCGGGGCGTAGGCGGCGGCCTCGGGGTGCTGCTTGGCGATCTCCTCGATCCGGGCGACGACGGCCGCCACCTGGTCGCCGGCCGCGCCGGTGAAGGACAGCTTGTCCGCCATCAGCGCGTCCAACTCCGCCCTGTCCAGCGGGATGCGGGAGTCCGCCGCCAGCTTGTCCAGCAGCTCGTTGCGCTCCGCGCCCTGCTCGCGCATGGCCAGCGCCGAGGCGACCGCGTTCTCCTTGATCGCCTCGTGCGCCTCCTCGCGGCCGACACCGGCGCGTACGGCACCCATCAGCACCTTGGTCGTGGCGAGGAAGGGGAGGTAGCGGTCCAATTCGCGGGCGACGACGGCGGGGAAGGCGCCGAACTCGTCGAGCACGGTCAGGAAGGTCTCCAGCAGACCGTCCAGCGCGAAGAAGGAGTCGGGGAGCGCGACCCGGCGGACCACGGAGCAGGACACATCGCCCTCGTTCCACTGGTCGCCGGAGAGCTCGCCGGCCATCGAGGCGTAGCCGCGCAGGATCACCATCAGGCCGTTGACGCGCTCGCAGGAGCGGGTGTTCATCTTGTGCGGCATCGCCGAGGAGCCGACCTGGCCGGGCTTGAAGCCCTCGGTCACCAGCTCGTGCCCGGCCATCAGCCGGATCGTCTTGGCCAGCGAGGACGGGGCGGCGGCCAGCTGCACCAGCGCGGTCACCACCTCGTAGTCCAGCGACCGCGGGTAGACCTGGCCGACGGAGGTGAACGCCCGGCCGAAGCCGAGGTGGGCGGCGATCCGCTGTTCCAGGTCGGCGAGCTTGCCGGCGTCGCCGCCGAGCAGGTCGAGCATGTCCTGGGCGGTGCCGACCGGGCCCTTGATGCCGCGCAGCGGGTAGCGGGAGAGCAGCTCCTCCAGCCGCGCGTAGCCGACCAGCAGTTCGTCGGCGGCGGTCGCGAAGCGCTTGCCGAGTGTGGTGGCCTGCGCGGCGACATTGTGCGAGCGGCCCGCCATGACCAGCTCGGAGTACTGGGCGGCCAGCGAGCCGAGCCGCGCCAGCACGGCGACCGTACGGTCCCGCATCAGCTCCAGCGACAGCCGCACCTGGAGCTGCTCGACGTTCTCGGTCAGGTCGCGGGAGGTCATGCCCTTGTGGACCTGCTCGTGGCCGGCCAGCGCGTTGAACTCCTCGATGCGCGCCTTGACGTCATGCCGGGTGACCTTCTCGCGCTCGGCGATCGAGGCCAGGTCGACGGTGTCCAGGACCCGCTCGTAATCGGCGAGTGCCTGCTCGGGAACCGCCACCCCCAGGTCCTTCTGGGCGCGCAGCACCGCGAGCCACAGCTTCCGCTCCAGCTTGACCTTGTACTCGGGGGACCACAGCACGGCCAGCTCCGCGGAGGCGTAGCGGCCGGCCAGGACATTGGGGATGCGAGGCTTCGCAGACACAGCAGTCACGTGGCCAGAGTCTACTGGCGGTTTGCGCAGGCCAGCGCCCCGCCCCAGCCTGTGCGTTCCTCCAACCGGCAGCGGGTGCCGCCGGGCGCGCTCCGGCCTTCGCCGTCAGTCCTCGTCGTCCTCTGCCCGGCGCTCGCCCTCCGCCTGGGACGGCTGGGTGCGCATCGTCTTCGGGTGCCGCTGCTGCCGCTGCTCGCCCGGATCCATGTCCTCTTCCAGCCGCTCGCCCTCGGCCTGCGACGGAGTCGTGTACTCGCCGTAGTCGCTCATGGCCGCCTCCGCACGATCGAGATGTATCGGTGACTATCGGACGTATGCCGACAGAACGAGCGTAACGCCTGGGTCGGCCGGCGGCCCGGGCCGACCACCGGGCGGCGGCGGAGCGGTGGGGGAGCGGTGGGGGAGTGGCGGTCGGGGCGGGCGCGGACTACGCCCCCGCCTCCCGCCAGCCGGTCACCGGGCCGGGGTGCGTGCCGTCGGCGGGGGTTATCCAGAAGGCTTCGCCCCGGTCGGCGCTGAACTGGGCGCCGGTGCGGTCGTCCCCCGAGGAGCGCCCGGTGAGCCGGCGCCCGATCCACGGCACCAGGTGCTCGCGGGCGAACCGCAGATCGGCGGAGCGGCGGGCGGCCCAGCCGGGCGGCGCGGCGGTCGGCAGCGGGGCGTCCCAGTCCGACTCGGCGGGCAGGCCGAGCGTCTGCCAGACGGCCTCGGCCACCCTGCGGTGGCCCTCGGCGTTGAGGTGCAGCCGGTCGTCGGCCCACAGCCGCGGATCGGCCAGGGCCCGCGAACCGTAGAGGTCGACGACCAGGGCGTCGTGGCGGGCGGCCAGCTCGTCGAGGTGGCCGAAGAGCTGCTCCATGCGCGGGCGGAAGCGTTCCATTACGGGACCGCGCCGGCCGGGGCTGCGCATCAGGACCAGTCGGCCGCCGCCGCGCGCCAGCAGGTCGGCGGCGGTGGTGAGGTGCGCGCAGACCTGGTCCACGTCGCACCGGGGCCGCAGCACGTCGTTGAGGCCGCCGACCAGGGTCACCAGGTCGGCGCCCATCGAGGCGGCCGGCCCGCACTGTTCGTCGAGGATCTGCCCGATGAGCTTGCCGCGCACCGCGAGATTGGCGTACCGGAAACCGGGCGGGCGAAGCGAGGTGGGGGTCCCCCCGGCCGAAGGCTGGGGGAGTGTCGCGAGCCGGGCTGCGAGCAGATCCGCCCAGCCCCGGTAGGAGCCGTCGGGGAGCCCGTCCGACATGCCTTCGGTGAAGCTGTCGCCGACCGCGACGAAACTGGTGTATCGGGCATTCATCTCCATGGCGCGGTGATCCTATCCCGCGGTGTACGGTCGGGTGTCGGCAGGACCGCGGGTCGACACGAGGCGGTCGGCGGCGGCGAGAGGCAGAGGTGCGGGTGCGATGACTCCGCGGCAGCGTGCGGATTCCGACGCGAGGACGTTCACGGAGCGGGCCCGCCGGCAGCAGCTGATCGACTGCACCATCGACCTGATCTCGACCCGTGGTTATCCGGCGACCTCGCTGTCCGCGATCGCCGAGCGGGCCGGGGTCTCCAAGGCCGCGGTGCTCTACCACTTCTCCTCGAAGGACAACCTCACGCGTGAGGCGCTGACGCAGGTGCTGGACCAGTTCGGTGGCTATGTCGCCGAGCGGGTGGCCGGGGCCCCGGACCCGCAGGCCGCGGTCGTCGCCTACGTCCACGCGATGATCGGCTATCAGCGCGACAACCGCCGCCAGGTCCGGTTGATCACCGAGATGCTGCTCGACGACCAGGGCGGCACCCGCCTCAAGGCGCCCGGCTCGCACGACACTCACGACCGCTGGCAGACCCTGGCCGCCTTGCTGACGGAGGGTCAGAAGGTGGGTGTGCTCCGGGAGTTCGACGCCCCTACGGTGGCGCTCGCGATCGGCGGCGCGATCGACGGGGTGATCGGGCACTGGCTCGCCCACCCGGACCTCGATCTGCACGCCGCCGCCGCGGAGTTGGAGACCTTCACCCTCAACGCGATCGCGCGCCGGCCCTGACGCGGGCGAAGTCCGGGGTCGGCTCCGGGCGGATGCCGATACCGCCGAGGTAGCCGGTGACGGTCCGCAGCGCGGGCACCCGCCGCAGCAGCTTCATCGGCACCGGCAGCCGGTCCCCGCGGAGCGTGCCGTTCAGCGCGGACCGGATCATGGCGTGCTCGCTCTCCTGCGACTTCTGCACCACGGCCATCGGCCACTCCCGGCGCTTCTGCACCAGGGCCAGGTCCTCGGTGCCCACCGCCTCCCGGAGCAGTGGTCCGGCCAGGATCCGGGCCGAGGCCACCGCGTCCTGGAGGGCGAGGTTGACGCCGACGCCGCCGACCGGGGACATGGTGTGCGCGGCGTCGCCGATGCACAGCAGGCCGGGCCGGTGCCAGCGCCGCAGCCGCCCGAACGTCACCTCCAGCAGCTTCACGTCGTCCCAGGAGCCGAGCGTGCCGGTCACCGCGTCGTCCCAGCCGAACAGCGCGCCCAGCCGGTCCCGCAGCCACTGGATGTCGTGGCGGCGCAGGGTCGCGTCCTGGCCCTTGCCGATCAGGTAGGACGTCTGGAAGTACGTGCCGCGGTCCATGGTGACCGCGGCCTGGCCGCCGCCGAACCGGCCGAACACCCGGCCTCCCTTGAGGGCGTCGGTCGGTGCGTCCACCCGGATCTGCCAGACGTCCATCGGCACCTCGAACTGCCGCTGGCGCATCCCGGCCGCCTGCCGGACCGACGAGTCCCGGCCGTCGCAGGCGACCGTGAGATCCGCCGCCAACTCCCTTGCGGCGCCGTCCTCGTCGACGTAGCGGACCCCGGTGACCCGGCCGCCGTCGGTCAGCAGGCCGGTGGCCCGGGTGCGCATCCGCAGGGTGAACGACGGCTCCCTGGCGGCGGCGCCGGCGATCAGGTTGAGGAAGTCCCACTGCGGCACCATGGCGAAGTACTTGTGCCGGCCCGGGATGCGTCGCATATCGGCCAGCACGACGGTGGTGTCGCCGATCTGCGTCCGCATCTCCTCCAGTTTGGGGAACGGCAGCCGTGCGAACTCCT
Organism: Streptomyces sp. YGL11-2; assembly: GCF_050054615.1. Lineage (NCBI taxonomy): Bacteria > Bacillati > Actinomycetota > Actinomycetes > Kitasatosporales > Streptomycetaceae > Streptomyces > Streptomyces sp. YGL11-2. Next base: position 50,428 of record NZ_JBNHIN010000041.1, on the reverse strand, counting down.
CGCCCAGCCCGAGGTCGTCGAGCAGGTTCAGGGTCGACGGGTGGATGGTGTCCCCGCGGAAGTCGCGCAGGAAGTCGCCGTGCTTCTCCAGGACGGTCACCTCGATGCCGGCCCTGGCCAGCAGCAGTCCGAGCATCATCCCGGACGGGCCGCCGCCCACCACGCAGCAGGTCGTGCGCTCCATGTTGTTGCCCCCTCGTCGCGTACGCGTACGGATGCGATGGCTGATCGGCGGGCAGCCGCGAAGGCGACTGACCGATCGGTTAGCAATCTAACCGATCGGTCAGGGTGGGTGTCCGGGGGGTTCCGTTCCCGCCTACCGGCGGGGGCCGGGTCAGAGCGCGGGCTGCTGCAGCACCAGCTCCCGCAGGACGTCCTCCATGGTCACCAGCCCGGCCAGCCGCCCGTCGTCGCCGATCACCGCGGCCAGGTGCGTACGGGAACCGCGCATCGCGGTCAGCACGTCGTCCAGCGGTGTCGCGGCCCGTACGCGGGCGATCGGGCGCAGTGCGGACACCGGGAAGGGGGCCGAGCCCGGCGCGGCGTCGTCCAGGGCGTCCTTGACGTGCAGATAGCCGAGGATGCGGCGGGTGTCGTCGACGACCGGGAAGCGGGAGAAGCCGGACTCGCCGGCCAGTTGCTCCAGTTCGTCGGGGGTGATCCCCATCCGCGCCGAGACGACCTTGTCCACCGGCAGCACCACGTCCCGGACGGGACGGCGGCCCAGCTCCAGGGCGTCCCGCAGCCGCTCCTTGGCCCGCTCGTCGAGCAGCCCGGCGGCGCGCGAGTCCTCGACCATCTTCGCCAGCTGGTCGTCAGAGAAGGTCGCGGCGACCTCATCCTTGGTCTCCACCCGCAGCAGCCGCAGCAGACCGTTGGCGAGCGCGTTGACCGAGAAGATCACCGGACGCAGCGCCCGGGTCAGCGCGACCAGCGGCGGCCCGAGCAGCAGTGCGCTGCGGACCGGCTCGGCCAGCGCCACGTTCTTCGGCACCATCTCGCCGAAGAGCATGTGGAGATAGGTCGCCACGGCCAGCGCGATCACGAACGAGATCGGATGGATCAGCGCGTGCGGGACCGACACCGCGTCGAACACCGGCTCCAGCAGGTGCGCGATGGCCGGCTCGGCGACCGCGCCCAGCACCAGCGTGCACAGCGTGATGCCCAGCTGGGCGGCGGCCAGCAGCGACGACACGTGCTTCAGACCCCACATCACGCTGGTCGCGCGGCGGTCCCCGGCCTCCGCGTGCGGCTCGATCTGACTGCGGCGCACCGAGATCAGCGCGAACTCGGCACCCACGAAGAAGGCGTTGACGACCAGGGTCAGCAGCCCCACGAACAGCTGGAGCGCGGTCATCGGCCGGCCTCCTCTGCGCTGTCGGTGCCGTCGGTGCCGTCAGCGTCGGTTGCGGGTGCGTGCAGCAGCACCCGAGCCGCGCGGTGGCCGGACGCGTCCAGCACGTCCATCGACCAGCCCGCCACCTCCAGGGTGTCGCCGGGCGCCGGTATCCGGCCCAGCTCGGTGGCGATCAGCCCGGCGAGGGTCTCGTACGGGCCGTCCGGGAGCCGCAGGCCGATCCGTTCCAGCCGGTCGGTACGGGCGGCGCCGTCCGCCTGGTAGATGGCGCGGCCGTCCGCGTCCGTACCGGCCGGGGCCAGGTCGGGGATCTCCATCGGATCGTGCTCGTCGCGGACCTCGCCGACCACCTCCTCGACGATGTCCTCCAGGGTGGCCACGCCGGCCGTGCCGCCGTACTCGTCGATGACCACGGCCATCGTGCGCCGGCCGGACAGCCGGTCCAGCAGCCGGTCCACGGTCAGCGTCTCGGGCACCAGCAGCGGTTCGCGCAGCAGGTCGGCGACCGGCTGGCGGGGGCGCCGCTCGGCCGGCACGGCCAGTACGTCCTTGATGTGGGCCACCCCGACGACGCTGTCCAGGCTGCCGCGGTAGACCGGGAAGCGGGACAGCCCGGTGGCCCGGGTGGCGTTGGCGACGTCCTCGGCGGTGGACTGCACCTCCAGGGCCACCACCTGGACCCGCGGCGTCATCACGTTCTCCGCGGTCAGATCGGCCAGGTTGAGGGTGCGGACGAACAGCTCGGCGGTGTCCGGCTCCAGGGCGCCCTCCTTGGCGGAGTGCCGGGCCAGCGCCACCAGCTCCTGCGGGCCGCGCGCCGAGGCCAGCTCCTCGGCCGGCTCCAGGCCCATCCGGCGGACCATGTGGTTGGCGGTGTTGTTCAGATGCCTGATCAGCGGTTTGAAGGTGGCGCTGAAGCCGCGCTGGGCGGTGGCGACCTTCTTGGCGACGGCCAGCGGGCTGGAGATCGCCCAGTTCTTGGGGACCAGCTCGCCCACGACCATCAGCACCACCGTGGAGATCGCCGTGCCGAGGACCAGGGCCACCGAGTCCGCGGCGGAGTGCGGCAGCCCGATCGCGGCCAGCGGCCCGGACAGCAGTGTGGCGATGGCCGGTTTGGACAGCATGCCGATGAGCAGGCCGGTGACGGTGATGCCGAGCTGGGCGCCGGAGAGCTGGAAGGTCAGTCCGCGGACGGCCTTGAGGGCGCTGTCCGCACCGCGCTCGCCGCGCTCGGCGGCGCGCTGCAGGTCGCTGCGCTCGACCGTCGTCAGCGAGAACTCCGCCGCGACGAAGACGCCGCAGGCCAGGGTCAGGAGGAGCGCCACGGCCAGCAGGAGCAGGTCGGTCATCGGGTCACCTCCGTCCCATGTTCGAACAGGATCGGGAGGTCCGCGCCCTGTCGCCAGGACGCTCGACAACTGGGAGGTTCGCCCATGGCTGGACGCTCACACACCTTTCGCCGGGGGAGGGGAACTCAATAGTAAAGGGTCTGCAAAGCAGTGGAGACGGCGCGAGCCCGCCCCTCGGATACGGGGCGGGCTCCCCCAGGGCCTGCGGTTCAGTCGTCGAGATGCTTGACCCAGCGGCTCCACTGCGGCTCGGGCGCATACCCCGCCGCCCGCCAGGCATGGTGCGCGAGCCCGTTGCGGTCCAGCACCATGGCATCGCCGCGCCGGCCGCCCAGCGCGGTGAACCGCGCCTCGGCCGCCGCCGGCAGCGCGCGGCCGGTACCGCGCCGGCGGCGGTCGGGATGGACGGCGAGCCGGTAGAGATGGCAGCGCCAGCCGTCGAAGCCGATGTTCCGCTCAACACCGTCGGAGCTGGCTGACCATGCTCACACCAGCGCCTTCACCCACCGTCGCCAATGATCCTCACGCTCGTACCCCGCTGCCGCCCACGCATGGTGAGCCACCTCGTTGGCTTCGAGGACCATCGCATCGCCACGCCGGCCGCCCAGCTTCACGAACCGCTCCTCGGCAGCTTCGAGCAGAGCCTTCGACACACCTCGCCGACGATGCGACGGGAGCACAGCGAGCCGATACAGCGAAGCTCGCCAGCCGTCGAAGCCGGCGATCACCGTGCCCACCAGCTCGCCGCCGTCCTCGGCGAGCAGCAGCGACTCGGGGTCGCGCGCCAGCAGCCGCGCCACCCCGTCCGTGTCGTCGCTGATGCTGGTGCCCTCGGCGGCGATCTTCCAGAAGGCGAGGACGGCATCGAGATCGGCCGGCGTCGCGGCCCGGACCAGGAGTTGAGTCATGATCCGATCCCATCACCGCGCGCCGCGGCGTGTCGATCGGATTCCGCCCCCCGGTCAGCTGCCCTTCAGCTCCTCGATCACCGGCGCGAACGCCTCCAGGAACGGGTCCAGCACGGTGATGTACGAGAAGCCGTACCGCTCCCGGCGCTCGCGCAGCTGCTCGGCCAGCTGCGCCGGCGTCCCGATCAGCAGCGTCGGGACCTCCAGCGCCTGCTCCTCGTCCAGCCCCATGCCCCGTGCGGCGACATCCCGGGCGGCGGCGCGGCGGTCGTCGGTCACCAGCACCTGATGGACGAGGATGTTCAGCTCGGCCGGCTCGGCGCGGACCGCGGCGTACTCCTGGTACGCGGCAACCGAGGCCGCCAGCTTCTCGGGCGGCAGCAGCTCCACGGTGCCCTCCGGCTTGCCGGGTGCCTGCCGGCCGCCGGTGAACGCGGCGATCTCCGCGTGCTGCGCCGCCAGCCGCAGCATCCGCGGGCCGTTGCCGCCGATCAGCAGCGGCGGGCGCGGCCGCTGGACGGCCTGCGGCCGGTACTCGGGGTCGCCGAGCAGCCGGTCCAACTCCCCGATGGTGCGCTCCAGATGGTCCACCCGCCGCCCGGGCGTCCCGAAGGGCAGCCCGGCCGTGTCGTGCTCCGCCTTCACATACCCCGTGCCCAGGCCCAGCTCCAGCCGGCCGCCGGTGAGCGCGTCGGTGGTGGCCACCTCGCGGGCCAGCAACGCCGGGTTGAAGAACCCGGCGTTGAGGACGAAGGTGCCCACCCGGGGCCGCTCGGTGGCCTCCGCGGCGGCGACCAGCGCGGGGAACGGCGCCGGCCACCCCAGATGGTCCGGTACGAGCAGCACGTCATAGCCCAGCTCCTCGGCGCGCCGGCACTTCTCGCGCCAGGCCGGGCCCGAGTCGATGGTGAGCATGTTGACGCCGAAGCGGAACGGACGTGGCATGAGGCCCCCTGGGAAGTGCGGTCGGTACCGCATGGTGGTCGGTACCGCATGCGGTAACGATCAATGCTCCGGCTCCTATTCCCGGTTGGCTCCCGGCGTCCGGCCCCGATTGGTGCCCGTACGGTGCCGGAAACGGGGTAGCCCCGGCTCGTGGTCCGTCGAGCCGGGACTCCGGGCAGTACGGGACGACGGCCGGGATCCGGCGGCCCGTTCAGATGGAGACCGTCAACTCCTCGTATTCCAGCGTCACCGACTCCTCCGCGGCGCCACCTCCCGCCTCGTCGCGCAGGGTTTCCCACGAGGTCGGGAAGGCGTTGGCGAGGTGGAAGCGGCGCAACGGCGTACGGTCGGCGGCGTAGTGGACGACGGTCACCGCCTGCCGGGCGGGGACGTCGGTGCGGTCCACCAGGCATCTGGTGAGCCAGTCGGTGAAGGCGGTGCTCTTGTCCGGGCCGCGCACGATGGTGATCTCACCGGCCCGACCCGGGTCGTCCGGCTGCCGGCCGGCGCCGGGTGGTGCCGCGCCGATCGCCGGACCGGTCACCGAGCGGACCGTCTCCACCTGGAACGCGCCGAGTTCGATGCTGACGGCCGAGGGGAGCGGTGCGTCCGCCGCTGCGTCTCCGTGGGACATGGGTCAACTCCTGCTCTGCTCATGGGGACTGGGCCGGCCGGCCCCGTGTCCGGTCGCCGGACCGCTGCCCGAGTCGGTCCCACGGCATTCCCCGGCTCGCTCGAACGGAGGCAGGAAGAACGATTCGGCTCGCTCGGATGGCGCTGTGCCGCCGGAGCCCGGGACCGGCGGCGACCGGCGCTCGTCCACCGGCGCCGGCCATGCCCACCGGCCGCCGCGCCCCGGGTCTGCCCGGCGTCATCCAGGCGTACGCGGAAGGGAGTTCGCCGCCTCGTCCGCCTCGTCCGCCGTGTCCAGCCCGCTCCGGATCTCCCCGGAACAGCGCCGCCGCGGTCGTGGCCGCCCCCGCCGCGCAGTCGTCGATCAGCGCGTCGTGCCGCTCGGCGGCGGCACCGTCGACGGTGCTCGGGGAGGCGCCGGCGGTCGGTGTCGGGCTAGCCGGCCGGGCGGGTCTGGTGCCGATCGTCGTGGGACCGGGTGCGCAGGTGCTGGGTCAGGTAACCGGCGAGCCCGACGGCGAGCAGCAGGCCGACGGTGCCCAGCGTGAACGTCTCGAAGGTGAGCCGGGAGACGCCCCAGGCCGTCCGGAAGCGGTACGGGACGCCGACCGCCGCCTCCAGGGTGCCGGGGAACAGCGTCGCCCATGAGCCGAGCAGGATCCAGGCGTAGACCAGCAGCGTCGCGACCGTGAAGCCCCGGGTGCCGAACGGGACTTCGTAGGGCCGGGGCACCTCACGGTGGCGCAGCCGCAGTGCCAGCAGTGCGGGGACCAGCGCGAGGTAGGACAGGAGCAGGGTGGTGATGGCGACGGACAGCACGACGCCGAAGACGGCGGCGGCGTTGCCGTGGGCCACGTTCATCGCGGCGACCATGAAGGCGGTGGCGGTGACGCCGGAGACCAGGTTCATCCGGACCGGGGTGCCCAGCCGCGGATGGAACGCCCCCAGTGCGCCGGTGAAGAAGCCGCCGTCGGCCGCGGCCATCGCCTGCATCCGGTCGGCGACGATCATCCAGGCGCTGCCCTGGGTCAGCAGCGCCACCGCGAACAGCACCGCGGTACAGGTCAGCAGCGGCCCCCGCCAGGATCCGTAGATCCCGAAGACCAGCTCGGCGGCGTCCATGAAGCCGCCGATCCCGGTGACCCGACCGGGCGGGGCGGCGGACAGGATGGCCGCCACCGGCAGCAGATAGCAGCAGGTGGCGATGGCGCCGGTCCGCCCGATGGCCACCGGGACGTCGTGCTGCGGATCGTGCATCTCGTCGCCCGCCGCGTTGGGCGCCTCGAACCCGACGTAGGCGAAGAGCAGGACCGGCACCAGCGTCAGGAACCCGGCGGCCGTGGGGGAGAAGGCGGCCTGCTCCAGCCCGCGGAATCCGTGCTGGATGCCGTAGGCCACCGCGGTGACGGTGAAGAAGGCCAGCGCCAGCACTTTGGCGCCGGCGCCGGCCGTGGTGATCCACTTGCCGCGGCGCAGCGAGATCACCGCGGTGAGGATGGCGGCCCAGATGAAGACGAGCTTGAAGACGTAGTCGGCGAAGGTGCCGGAGCCGAGGGGGGAGACGAAGTCGTTCCAGGCTTCGGCGGCGAGGAACACGAGTGAGCCGCCGAGCCAGACGGGATTGGTGACCCAGTAGAACAGGGTGGTCAGCGCGGCGGGCAGCCGGCCGAAGGCCACCTCCACCCAGACGTACGGGCCGCCCTCCTGGGGGAACGCGGCGCCGGTCTCGGCGAAGATCAGGGCGTACGGCAGCAGGAACGCCACCGCCAGGACGGCGATCCAGGCGATGGCCTGGCCGCCGCCGGCGGCGATCTGCCCGATCACGTCGAAGGAGATCACCGCGGCGACGCCCATCGCCATGATGTCGAACCGGCGCAGACTGCGTTTCAGATGCGGAACGGGGGCGGGGACGGACACGGCAGCGATCCTCCTGGGGCGGAGCGGTGGGCGGGCGGTCCGGTCGGTCGCTCCGGTCTCCCGGCGGATCACATCGTGCGGCATCCGCTCCGGCCGCCTCGGCAGCGGCGCGCGGGTGTCGCGGTCCGCGACCCGTTCCACGGCGACCCTGACGCCGATCGAGTGGCCCGCCCGTCCACCGTCAACTGGCTTGCCTGTTCAGGGAGTTCGCGACACGGATCCCGCTGCCGGCGGCCGGCCGGCACGCCGGGCCGGCCCCCGCGCACCCGGGCGGCGCGGACCCGCCCCGGCCCGTCCGACGGATCGTCACCGCGCCGCGGTACGACCTCCGGGTGCCCCCGGCGGACCGCGGGCCAGGCCGGTCCGCCGCCGGGGGAACGGTCCGCCCGTGCGCTCGACGACCTGGCGCCCCTGTCCACGGAGGACTTCCCCCGCTAGGGTCGGCTGAGTTGTCGATCATGGCGCTTCCCCACGGCGCCCCTGGCGCCGTGCGCCGAGCTTCGAGGGAAGGGCCGTGGAACTCAACCTCCACCGACTGTGGATCTTCATGCAGGTCGTCGAGCACCAGGGCTTCTCGGCCGCCGCGCACAGGCTCTACATGAGCCAGCCGTCCGTCTCCAACCAGGTCCGCCGGCTCGAACAGTCGCTGCGGGTCACCCTCATCGACCGCTCCGGCACCCGCGTCCGGCCGACCGCCGAGGGCGAGGTGCTCGCCGAGTACGGCAAGCGGGTCTTCCTGCTCGCCGAGGAGGCGGTGGCCGCCGTCCAGCAGGTCGGCGGTCCGGTGGCCGGCCGCCTCCTGGTCGGCGGTTCCACCACCGTGGGCACGTACCTGCTGCCCGCCCTCCTGGCCCGCTACCAGCAGCGCCACCCCGGCATCGACTGCGACGTCTTCGTCGGCAACCACGAGGCCGTGCAGGAGCGGCTGCTCGGCGGCGGCATCGGCATCGCGGTCGTCGCCGGCACGCCGCACGGCGACCGGCTGGCCGTCGAGTCCGTCCTCGACGAGCACCCGGTCCTGATCGCGGCCCCGGACCATCCGCTGGCCCGGCGCAGCACCGTCGACCCCGCCGACCTGACCGAAGCCCGTGCCCGCTTCCTGCTGCGCGAACCGGGCTCCCGGACCCGCGAACTCCAAGAACGCGTCCTGGCGGACTGGGGCCTGGCCGCCGCCCCGCGCGCCGACATCTGGGGCCCGGAGGCGGTCAAGCAGTGCGTGGCGGCCGGCCTGGGACTGGCCCTGATCTCGGAACACGCCGTCGTCGACGAGGTCCGCGCCGGCACCCTCGCGGTACTCCCCGTCAGCCCGGCTCCGCAACCCCGCCCCATCAGCCTGGTACGCCGCCGGGACCGTGTGCTGTCCGCCGCGGAACGGGCGTTCCTGGAGGTCCTGCGGGGGCTGCGGAACCGTCCGGGGGAGCGGGCGGCGGGCCTGGTACCGGCGGGGCACGGGGGACACGCGGAGGGCGGTGACGGCGGCTCTTGCCGGTGCTAGCGGATCCGCGCTAGCTTGGAAGTGTGGCGAAGACACAGCTGAACGTCCGCGTGGACGAAGCCACCGCCGAAGCGGCGCGGGAGCGCGCCCTGCAGCGGGGAGTGAGCATGAACCGCTATATCGAGGAACTCGTCCTCAAAGACGCCGGAGAGGTCGGCCAGACCTTCGTCGAGGCCGCCTCCGACTTCATGAAGCAGTACGAACGGGTCTTTGCGGAAGAATTCGGCCTGGAGCAGGGCCGCACCCCCCTCAGTCACCCGGAAGGACAGCCGGGCACAACGTGACACTGCGCATCGATCTCGCCTGGCTCCTCCTGATCGCCGAACAGCACACCCCCGGAGACCCCCAGGTCACCGACTGGGGCGCCCTGGTGGCCGCGGTGGGCCGCCACGAAGCCGAGATATTCGGCGTCCCCGTCTACCCCGAACCCCAGGACCGTGCCGCCGCGCTCCTCCAACTCCTGCTGCGCGTACCGGCGTTGGAGGGGGCGAACGCCATGTTCGCGACCGCCGTGGCCTACGGCTACCTGGTCGCCAGCGGTCTGAAGGTCGCCACCTCTCCCGAGCAGGTCCGCGACCTGGCCCGCCTGGTCAAGGAAGGCACCGCGGACGTCCACGCCATCGCGGACGAGCTACGCACCTGGACGGTCTGACCCGGGATCACGCCGCGCGACGGTGATGATCTCCGGGCTCGCCGGCGACAGCGGACCGCGCTCCCAGTCCCCGTACCGCGCCTCCGTCACCAGCCCGGCCCCGGCCAGAAACCCCGCCAGCGCCTGCGTGCCGAGAAACCGCAGCGCGGCCCGGCTCACCCGCGGACCGGCCGGGTCCGGCCCGGTGAACGTCTCGGAGAACCGGACGAGTTCCCCCTCCACCGGCAGATCGACCTCGTGCGCGACCCGCACCGTGCGCCCATCGGGGTGCGTCACCTCCGCCGCCCGGTCCGGCGTCCACCGCTCCCACGGCCGGACCAGCGGATTGCGCGTCTCGAAGGCGAACCGGCCGCCGTCGCGCAGCACGCCCCGGATGGCGGTGAGCGCGTCGCGCAACGCGTCGTCCGTGGTGAGGCACTGGAAGGCGTGGCCGGTCATCACCACCAGGTCGAAGCCGCCGAGTCCATGGGTGCTGAGGGACTGCGCGTCGCCGGAGACCCACGTGATGCCGAGGTCCGTACGGCGCCGGGCCCTGGCCAGCATCGGCCCGGACGGGTCGAGCCCGACGAGGCGGCCGGTGTGTCCGGCCTCGCGGGCGCGGTGCAGCAGGGTGCCGGTGCCGCAGCCGACGTCGAGGACGGAGCCCGCGGCCATCACCAGGCCCAGGTAGAAGTCGTTGTCGGGGCCCCAGGGGTTGAGGAGGTCGTACCACGCGCCGAGATCGGGCACACCCTCCGTCTCGCCGTCCGCGCGCTCCGCCATCCCAGCAGTATGCGGCGCAACGCGCCTGTCGGGCGAGCGGATTACGCGGGCGTCCCGAACGCGCCCGAGCCGCCCAGTTCCGGGGCCAGCCAACCGGGGGCCGCGGCACGGAAGGCGGCCGGGGCCAGGGTGCCGGAGCCCTCCGGGACCAGGCCGAGGAGCGGAGCGCCGGCGGCTTCGGGGAGGTCGTCGAGGTTGCAGCGGCAGGCGAGATCGGGCGCGGCGGGCCAGCTGCCGACGACGACGCCGGGGCAGTCGATGCCGTACGAGCGCAGCGCCATCGCGGTCAGCGCGGTGGTGTTGAGGGTGCCGAGACCGGCCTGGACGACCACGAGGACGGGGGCGCCCGCGAGGCGCGCGGCGTCGGCGAGGGTGTGGCCGTCCGCGTCGAAGCGGACCAGCAGCCCGCCGGCGCCCTCGACCAGGACCAGGTCGTGCGAGGCGGCCAGCTTCGCCGCGGCGTCGGCGATCTCCTGCGGGCCCACCGCCGGCAGACCGGCCCGCAGGGCGGCCGTCGCGGGTGCCAACGGCTCCGGGAAGCGGGCGAGTTCAGCGACGGTGACCGGTCCGGCCAGCCGCTCGACCTCCGCCGCGTCGCCCGGCTCCTGGGCCGTGACGCCGGTCTGGGCGGGCTTGAGCACGGCCACCGAGCGGCCCTGGCCGAGCGCCGCCGCGGCGATCGCGGCCGTGGTCACGGTCTTGCCGATCTCGGTACCCGTGCCCGTGACGAACAGCACCGGCATGGTGCGCCTCCAAACTCCGTACTGATGGTGCGGGATGGGGATGGGATGGGATGGGATGGGATGGGGAAGGTTCGTGGTAGGGCGGGGGAGTGTCAACTTCCCCGCCTTACACGGGGTTCAGCCCTCGCGGGCCGCCGCGCGGACCGCGGTGCAGATCCGCGCCACGTCCTCGTCGCCGGTGATGTACGGCGGCATCGTGTAGATCAGGTCCCGGAACGGGCGCAGCCAGACGCCCTCCCGGACCGCGGCGCGGGTCGCTGCCGCCATGTCGACCGGGTGGTCGAGCTGGACGACCCCGATCGCGCCCAGCACCCGGACATCGCGCACCCCGGCGATGTCCCGGGCCGCCGCCAGCCCGTCCCGCAGCCCGGCCTCGACGCGCCCGACCTCCCGCGCCCAGTCCTGGGACAGCAGCAGCTCGACGGAGGCGTCCGCGACGGCGGCGGCCAGCGGATTGCCCATGAAGGTGGGGCCGTGTGCCAGCACCGGGAGTTCGCCGCGGGAGATGCCGTCGGCGATCTCCGCGGTGCACAGCGTCGCCGCGAGCGTCAGATATCCGCCGGTCAGCGCCTTGCCCAGACACATCACGTCCGGGGCCACCCCGGCGTGCCCGGCGGCGAAGAGCGTGCCGGTGCGGCCGAAGCCGGTGGCGATCTCGTCGAAGACCAGCAGCACGCCATGTGCGTCGCAGGCTTCCCGCAGCACCCGCAGATAGCCGGGGGAGTGGAAGGACATCCCGCCCGCGCCCTGCACCACCGGCTCCACGATCACCGCGGCCAGCTCCTCGGCGTGCCGGGCGATCAGCTCCCGCAGATGGTCCGCGTAGGCGCCGTCCGGCGCGGCGTCGAAACCGGCCGGCGGCGCGTCCGCGAAGATCTGCCGCGGGAGCACGCCCTGCCACAACTCGTGCATCCCGCCGTCCGGATCGCAGACGGACATCGGCTGCCAGGTGTCGCCGTGGTACCCGCCGCGCCAGGTCAGCAGTCGCTGCTTGCGGGGCTTGCCGAGCGAGCGCCAGTACTGGAGGCACATCTTGACCGCGACCTCGACCGACACCGAACCGGAGTCGGCGAGGAAGACGTGCCGCAGCGGCTCCGGGGTGATGTCGACCAGCCGCTTGGCCAGCCGCACGGCGGGCTCATGGGTGAGCCCGCCGAACATCACATGGCTCATACGGGACAGCTGGCCGCGGGCGGCCTCGTTGAGCACCGGGTGGTTGTACCCGTGCACCGCCGACCACCACGATGCCATGCCGTCCACCAACTCGGCCCGGCCCTCGACTGGCCGGGCCAGCCGCAGCCGGACGCCGGCGGCCGACTCGACCAGCAGCGGTTCGCTCCGGCCGGGCATCGGCCCGTACGGGTGCCAGACGTGCTGCCGGTCGAGCGCGAGCAGTTCCTCAGGGGAGAGTGGGGTGCGCGGCTCAGGCATTGGGCGGCAGATCGGTGCCGGCGCCGCGGCGGCGCACCGCGACCAGGTCGCGCCGGGTCTCGTCGGAGGGCGTCGGGACGCCGGCGGTCTCGGCCGTGTCGGAGGCGGATACGGGGGCGGCTCCCGCCTCGGCATCCGCCTCCGCCGCCGGCTCGTCGCCCCTGCGGTGTTCCGGCAGCGTCGTGGTGTCCGTACCCTCCACCTCGAAGCCGGCGTCCGCGATCATCGCCAGATCGTCCTTGCCGGCCTGGCCCTCGCTGGTCAGATAGTCGCCGAGGAAGATGGAGTTGACCAGATGGAGGGCGAGCGGCTGCATGCTCCGCAGGTGCACCTCCCGGCCCCCGGCCAGCCGTACCTCCACGTCCGGGCAGACGAACCGGACCATCGCCAGGATGCGCAGGCAGCGCTGCGGGGTGAGGTTCCACTCCTCGGCCAGCGGCGTGCCCTCGAACGGGATCAGGAAGTTGACCGGCACCGAGTCCGGGTCCAGCTCGCGCAGCGCGAAGACCACGTCGACCAGGTCGGCGTCGGTCTCGCCCATACCGGCGATCAGCCCGGAGCACGCGGACATGCCCGCCGCCTGCGCCTGCTGGACGGTGCCGACCCGGTCCGAGAAGTCGTGTGTGGTGCAGATGTCGCCGTAAGTGGCTTCCGAGGTGTTGAGGTTGTGGTTGTACGCGTCGGCGCCCGCCGCACGCAGCCGCTCCGCCTGGCCGTCGCTGAGCAGACCCAGGCAGGCGCACACCTCCACGCCCTCGTTCTGCTCCTTGATGGTGGAGATGGTCTCCGAGACCCGCGCCACGTCCTTGTCCGTGGGGCCCCGGCCGCTGGCGACCAGGCAGACCCGCTTGGCACCGCCGGCCACCCCGGCGGCCGCCGCCTTGGACGCGTCATCGGGCTTGAGCCAGGTGTACTTGAGGATCTCGGCCTTCGACCCCAGCCGCTGGGAGCAGTACGAGCAGTCCTCCGGGCACAGGCCCGACTTGAGGTTGACGAGGTAGTTCAGCTTGACCCGCCGCCCGAACCACTGGCGGCGCACCTTCCCGGCCGCGGCCACCACGTCGAGCAGTTCGTCATCGGATGTCGCCAGTACGGCGAGCGCCTCTTCGCGGGTCGGCACCTCGCGCCGGAGTCCCTTGTCCACCAATGCGTTCAGCAGGTCCATGGCGTTGATCCTGGCGTACGCCCCACCTCCCGGCCAAGGAGGATTCCCACAATGCGCGCCGATCGGGGTGTGTGTATCACCACACTGTCCCCGTGCGGAACGACCGCTAACGTCTATCGACAGCCCACAATCACGGCCGATGCGAAGCCCGCTTTCGAGGCCGCCGGACGAAGGACGCCGATGCCGCACGACCCCGCCCCGTCGCTGCTGTACGACACCCCGACCGCGGCGCCCGCCGCGCCCCCGCGACCGGCGACCGGCGCGGCCTTCGACTGGATCGACACCGCTCGCGCCGAGCGCCGCCGCGCCGGACTCGTCCGGACGCTGCGGCCCCGCCCCGCCGACTCCCCGCTGCTCGACCTGGCGAGCAACGACTACCTGGGACTTGCCCGGCACCCCGAGGTCGCACACGGCGCGGCCGAGGCCGCGTACCGCTGGGGCGCCGGCGCCACGGGCTCCCGGCTGGTCACCGGCAGCACCGAGCTGCATGCCCAACTGGAGCGCGCACTCGCCGAGTTCTGCGGATTCGAGGCGGCGCTGGTGCTGTCCTCCGGCTACGCCGCGAACCTCGGCGCGGTCACCGCACTCACCGCCCCGGGCACCCTGGTCGTCTCCGACGCGGGCAACCACGCCTCCCTCATCGACGGCTGCCGGCTCTCCCGGGCCCGTACCGAAGTGGCGCCGCACGCCGACCCGGAGGCCGTGCGCGCCGCGCTGACCGGTCACGATGGCCGGGCGCTCGCGGTGACCGACTCGGTCTTCTCCGTCGACGGCGACGCCGCGCCGCTGCCCGCGCTCGCCGACGCCTGCCGGTCCCGCGGCGCGGCCCTCCTTGTCGACGACGCGCACGGGCTGGGTGTGCTGGGCGACGGGGGCCGCGGCGCGCTGCGGGCCGCCGGACTCGCCGGCGACGCCGCGCCGCTGCCCGCGCTCGCCGACGCCTGCCGGTCCCGCGGCGCGGCCCTCCTTGTCGACGACGCGCACGGGCTGGGTGTGCTGGGCGACGGGGGCCGCGGCGCGCTGCGGGCCGCCGGACTCGCCGGCGACGCCGATGTGGTGACCACCGTGACCCTCTCCAAGTCGCTGGGCTCGCAGGGCGGCGCGGTGCTGGGCCCCGCCCGGGTCATCGAGCATCTGGTCAACACCGCCCGCACGTTCATCTTCGACACTGGGCTGGCGCCCGCGGCCGTCGGCGGCGCACTCGCGGCGCTGCGGCTGCTGGAGCGGGAACCGCAACGTGCCGCACGAGCCCGGGAGGTGGCGCGGGAGCTGCACGCCCGGCTCACCGCGGCGGGCCTGGCGGCCGTCCGCCCGGACGCCGCGGTGGTCTCCGTACGGGCCCCCTCCCCGGAGGCCGCGGTGCGCTGGGCCGCCGACTGCCGCGCGGCCGGGCTGGTGGCCGGCTGCTTCCGGCCGCCGTCCGTACCGGACGGGATCTCCCGGCTGCGGCTGACCGCCCGCGCGGACCTGACGGATGACCAGATCGCCTCGGCGGTGGGCACGATCGTGGCCACCGCACCGCCGGTCTGAGCCGTCCGGGCGGCCGTTCCGGCGCCGTACGGGGCACCGCCGCCCGGCCGACACCGCGCGCCGCGAGCGCTTCCCATGTCCCAAAAGCGGCCTCTCGTAGCAGAGTTCACCGCATCGGGCGATAGAACAGCGATAGAACTCTGTATATCTTGGGCGATCGCCCACCGCACCGGGAGCATGGGTGGCAGTCTGGCGCACAGCACACATCCGAGGCCGTCGGCGTCCTGATCGGCATCTCGGCTTGCCGGCGGGCCGGAGCCGAGCCTCGGTGGGAAAGGGACGGCGTCGCCATGGCAGACCACCAGGAATCCAGCCTCACCCTGCCAAGCGACCCGACCTCGGTCGCCACCGCCCGCAGACACGTTCTGGACGTACTCACCCAGTGGGGCCTCCCCGGCGGCTCCGACACCGCCGACTCCGTCCGGCTGATCGTCTCCGAACTCGCCACCAACGCCGTTCAGCACACCTTCGGCCAGTCCCCGACCTTCACCGTCGAGCTGCGGCTGGACCGCGACGAACGGCTGCGCATCGGCGTCACCGACAGCTACCCCCGATGGCCGCGCCGGCTGCCCGCCGCCGTCCAGCAGGACAACGGCCGGGGCCTGGTCATCATCCGCTGCCTGGCCGCGGAACACGGCGGCCGGCTCTCCGTGGAGCCGACCGCCACCGGCGGCAAGACCGTCTGGATCGCGATGCCGTGGCGGGCGCCGGTGCCCTGAGCCCGCCGCGGCCGGCGGCGGTCGTCAGGGTTTCGGGCCGTTGCGGGCCGGGTGGCGGGCGAAGGCGCCGCGCAGCAGCGCGTGCAGGGTGTCCGCGGCCGGGGCGGTAGGCCACCGAGATCCGGCGGCGCA
This sequence comes from Streptomyces sp. YGL11-2, assembly GCF_050054615.1. NCBI lineage: Bacteria > Bacillati > Actinomycetota > Actinomycetes > Kitasatosporales > Streptomycetaceae > Streptomyces > Streptomyces sp. YGL11-2. The sequence goes on along the minus strand of NZ_JBNHIN010000041.1, from coordinate 34,687 downwards.
GCTCCGGCGGTTCCAAGTGCCGGATGCCCAGCGGGGTCACCGAGCCGGTCGCCATCATCTCCGGTACCACCGCCACCCCCAGGCCCGCGCTCACCAGCGCGCACACCACCGCATAGCCCGGTGACTCGCAGCGCACCGCGACACTCGCCCCGGCCGCGGCCAACGCCGCCTCCCCCGCCCGACGGTTGGGGTCGGCGGGGGCCATGCTGACCAGCGGCTGCCCGGCCAACTCGGTGAGCGGCAGCCGCCCGGAACCCGCCGACAGGGCGTGGCCGGGCGCGGTGACCAGCACCAACTCCTCGGACAGCAGCGCCTCCAGCCGTACCCCGTCCGGCGTCGGCAGCGCCTCGCCCGGCACATACTCATGCGTCAGCGCCAGATCGACCTCCCCGACCGCCAGCGCTTCCGTGCCCTCGGGCGGTACGTACTCGGTCACGCTCAGCTCCACGTCCGGGTGGGCGCGGCGGAAGGCACTGAGCGCGGGTGGCAGCAGACGCGTACCGGCGGTCATGAACGTGCCGACCCGCAGCCGGCCGCCGGAGAGCCCGGCCAGCAGGGACAGCTCGTGCCGTGCCACCCGCCCTGCGGGTACCGCTCACTGACTGAGCACCAGTCGCCGCCACCGGCCGGGCACCAGACGTCACGGCAGGTCAGCGCACCCGCCCGTACCAGACCGCGCGGCTCCAGATCCGCTCCAGGCGGACCACGCTGCCGGACTTGGGCGCGTGCCAGATCCGGTCGCCGCCGGCGTAGATGCCGACGTGGTAAATCCCCCTGCGGGAGTGGAAGAAGACCAGATCGCCGTCCCTGCGCGCGGCGCGCGAGACGTGCTCCGTGTGGTGGTACTGGTCCGCCGCGGTGCGGGGGAGCGACCGCCCGGCCCGCCGGTACGAATACAGCGTCAGCCCCGAGCAGTCGAAGCTGTCCGGCCCCTGCGCACCGTACTCGTAGGGAGCGCCTTTCTTGGAGGCGGCGATCCGCAGCGCCGTGGCGGGCACGGACGCCGCCTCGGTCGCTCCCGGGGCCGTCGCCGTGCCGCCCACCGCGACCAGTGCCAGGGCGGACACGGCGCCGGCACGCATCAGAAGATGCGGCACCTGCACGCGCATGGTCATGCGCAACCCTTCGTCAGCCGGTGATCCGGACAACGGCGGGGTTCAACTGCCCGTCCGGACCGCCCCGTCGCTGTGGCGGGGTCTTGTCGTCGAGGGGATCGTCACGCAACCACTCCCCGATTTCCTCGCTGAAATTGCCTTATGTGGCATTGGTCACATTTGGTCTCAATGGGGGATTTTTCCCTCTCCGGCGCGATGACCGGCGCGTCGCTGAGGCCGGGACCAGCGGCGAAACGCAAGGGACAGCGGAAATCAAGGTGTTCCGCGCAATTTCTCGCTCCTTTACCGCAGGCGCGGACGCTACGCCGTATGTGCGATACGGAGTCGTTCGTGTCCCCTGTGTGTCCGCCCCGCGCATCGCGCCGGTGCCTCAGACCTCCTGCTGCGGCGGCACCGCGACGCGCCGGGCCCGGCGCTCTCCGTCCAGTACCCGCAGTGCCCGGCCCAGCGTCTCGCCGTGCAGTTCGCTCTCGCCCCGGTCGTGCATCAGCGTCAGCGCGTCCCGCAGCTCCGCGGCCTTGCCGACCAGCGCCTGGGCGGCGCGCAGGCTGCCGTAGGTGGAGCCGCCGCGAGCCGGGTTGATCCGGCCGAGCAGGTCGAGGGCCCCCAGATAGCAGTCGATCAGCTCGCCCTCGGCCCGGGTCAGTGCGGGCAGCGGCGGCAGCTCCGGTGGCAGCACGGCGGCTCACCGCGCCACGGGCCGGGCGGCGGACCGCTTGCGGTCGCGGGTGAGCCCGTCGATCAGGCCGTACTCCCGGGCGGCCGGGGCGTCGAAGATCGTGTCGCGCTCGATGTCCGCGGCGATCCGCTCGCGGGGCTGCCCGGTGTGCTCGGCCAGCATCTCCTCCAGCTTGTCGCGGGTGCGCAGCAGTTCCTCCGCCTTGATCTGGAGATCGGTGGTCTGCCCCTGGACCGGCTCGGCGAACGACGGCTGGTGGATCAGGACCCGGGCCCGGGGGAGGGCCAGCCGCTTCCCCGGGGTGCCGGCGGCCAGGAGCACCGCGGCCGAGGAGGCGGCCTGCCCCAGGCAGACGGTCTCCACGTCGCAGGAGACGAAGCGCATCGTGTCGTAGATGGCGCACATCGCGGTGAACGAGCCGCCGGGGGAGTTGATGTAGAGCGAGATGTCCTGGTCGGGCGCGGCGTGTTCGAGGTGGATGAACTGCGCCATGACGTCGTTGGCGCAGGTGTCGTCGATGGGGGTGCCCAGGAAGACGATCCGTTCGCTGAGCAGCTTGGAGTACGGGTCCATGGTCCGGGTCCCGTCGGTGGTGCGTTCGGTGAACTCCGGCAGGACATGGCGCGCCGCGGCTCGCAGCATGACTGCTCCTTTCCCTCCGTAAAAAATGTACAGGACGTACATCCCGTTAGAATGGGAGCATGGCCTACGAAATTCCGGTGACGCAAGCCCGAGCCGAGCTGGCGGATCTGATCAACCGCGTCGTCTACGGCGGTGAGCGGGTGGTCGTCACGCGGCATGGGAAGCCGCTGGTGGCCCTCGTTTCCGCCGCTGACCTGGAGCGACTCGAAGAGCTGGGGGCGCGTGCGGCGGATCCGGAGCAGGAGCAGGTGATCAGCACGGTCTCCGCCGTCCGGCAGCTGCCGTCCGCTGCGGGCGAACGGCAGCGGTTCGGTATCGCGGCGGAACACCGCGACCCGGCTGCCGGGGATCGGCGGCCGGGTCGCGGGAGGTGACCGTGCGCTGCGCGGTGGCGGTCCGTCAGCGCGGGACCGCAGGGTGCTGCGGGGGCGTCAGGAGCTGAGCTGCCACAGGGCGTTGGCGATGGCGTTGCTGTGGTTGTGCAGCGCGGTGTCGTCGATGTTCTTGGACGTGTCGCAGGACTGGTGGTAGCAGGCGTCGAACGCCTTGCCCGCGGTGCCGCCCCACTCCTTCGCCTGTGCGTCGGTCTTGATGTAGTCGGCGCCGGAGAACAGCCCGCCGACGGGGACGCCGGCGTTCTTGAAGGGCGCGTGGTCGGAGCGGCCGTCGCCCTCGGTCTCCCGCTCGGTGGGGATCTTCTTGTCGGCGAACCAGTCCTTGAAGACCTTCGTCAGCCGGGCGTCGTATTCGTAGACGAAGTAGCCCGGGTTCGGCGAGCCGATCATGTCGAAGTTCAGATACGAGTCGAGCTTCGCCTTGTCGGCGCCGAGGCTGTCGACGTAGTGCTGGGAGCCGACCATGCCGTCCTCCTCGTCGCCCCACCAGGCGAACCGCAGGTGCTTGGCGGGCTTGAGGTGCTCCCTGGAGACCGCGAGCGCGATCTCCAGGAGGCCGGCCGAGCCGGAGCCGTCGTCGTTGATGCCGGGGCCCGCGTCGACCGAGTCCAGATGGGAGCCGGCCATGACGGTCTTGTCCTCGGCGCCGCCCGGCCAGTCGGCGATGACGTTGTAGCCCTTGGCGCCGCCGTGCTCGAACTCCTGGAGCCTGGTGGTGAATCCGGCGGCGTCCAGCTTGCCCTTGATGTAGTCGACCGACGCCTGGTAACCGGGCTGCCCGTGGGCGCGGTTGCCGCCGTTGGCGTCGGCTATGGACTGGAGCTTGTCGAGGTGCGCCTTGACGGCGGCCACCGGGATGTCCGGGGCGGAGAGCGGCCGGGAGGAGGTGGCCTGGGCCGCGGCGGCGGTGCCCACCAGGGCGGCGACGGCGGTGCAGGCGCCGGCGGCCAGCACGATACGGCGGGTACGGATCGAGCGAGTCACGATGTTGCTCCGATGCTGGTGTGGGGGAGGTGTTGCCCAGCTGATTTGACGCGCTCATGAGGATTACGACCGCGTTTGAAATCGGTCAAGAGCGGTTACCGGACAGTCGCGTTCGTGAATCGGAATGGCGTCTGTTTTAGGCGGATAGTTCCGCTTGCTGCCGCCTGTCGCGGGGGCCTCGGGCTTTCCGGAACGGTTTCCGAGGTGTGGAATTCGCCACCGGATTTCCGCACAAACCCGTCGGGGTCGGGGCGGGAAAGGCTGCGGCGAATCCGGTCGCCCCCCGGTGGCGGTCGGTGATTTCCGGCGTGTTACGCCAAGTGCGCCAAGGGTTCCGTGCCCGCCGTCCGCCGTAACGGCGATGAAATGTCGGCGAACTAGGTTGGGACGATGGGGTGGTTGATATCCAAGTGCTGGTGGCCGGTTTGCTCCCCCTTTAATCACTGCGTGATACATGTAACTGAGCGGGTGTGTCAACGCCCGTGACCTGGGTAAATGCGCCCGGGCGGGAACACTGTGAGGTGGAACGTATGCAACTGACCCCGCATGAGCAGGAACGGTTGATGATTCATGTGGCGGCAGACGTGGCCGAAAAGCGGCGGGCACGGGGATTGAAGCTCAACCATCCGGAATCCCTCGCGCTGCTGACCGTGCACATCCTCGAAGGTGCCCGGGACGGCCGTTCCGTAGCCGAGCTCATGTCCTCCGGCCGGAAGGTGCTCACCCGGGGCGACGTCATGGAAGGCGTCCCCGAGATGATCCACGACGTGCAGGTTGAGGCGACCTTCCCCGACGGCACCAAGCTCGTCACCGTTCACGAACCCATCAACTGACCGCGGGAGTAACGAAGATGATCCCGGGACAGATCCTCTACGCCGACGAGCCGGTACGCCTGAACGAAGGGCTCCCCCTCACGCGCATGACCGTCCTCAACGCCGCCGACCGCCCCGTCCAGGTCGGCTCGCACTACCACTTCGCCGAGGCCAACCCCGGCCTCGACTTCGACCGCGCCGCCGCGCACGGCAAGCGGCTGAACGTCGCGGCCGGCTCCGCCGTGCGCTTCGAGCCCGGTATCCCCACCGAGGTCGAGCTGGTCCCCATCGGGGGCAAGCGGATCGTCGTGGGCCTGCGCGGTGAGACCGGAGGAGCACTCGATGGCTGAGCTGACCCGCCAGGCGTACGCCGACCTGTTCGGCCCCACCGCCGGCGACCGGATCCGGCTCGCCGACACCGACCTGGTCATCGAGATCACCGAGGACCGCTCGGGCGGCCCCGGCCGGGCCGGCGACGAGGCGGTGTTCGGCGGCGGCAAAGTGATCCGCGAATCGATGGGCCAGTCCCGCGCCACCCGCGCCGAAGGCACGCCCGACACCGTCATCACCGGCGTCGTGGTGCTCGACCACTGGGGCATCGTCAAGGCCGACGTCGGTATCCGGGACGGCAGGATCACCGCCCTGGGCAAGGCCGGCAACCCGGACACCATGGACGGCGTCCACCCCGACCTGGTCATCGGTCCGGAGACCGAGATCATCGCGGGCAACGGCAAGATCCTCACGGCCGGCGGTATCGACACCCACGTCCACTTCATCTGCCCCCAGCAGGTGGACGAGGCGCTGTCCGCGGGCATCACCACGCTCGTCGGCGGCGGCACGGGTCCCGCGGAGGGCAGCAAGGCCACCACCATCACCCCCGGTGCCTGGCACGTCGCCCGGCTCTTCGAGTCGATGGACGGCCTGCCGGTCAACGTCGGGCTCCTCGGCAAGGGCAACACCATGTCCCTGCCGTCGATGCGCGACCAGCTGAAGGCCGGCGTCCTCGGCTTCAAGATCCACGAGGACTGGGGCGCCACGCCCGCCGTCCTCGACGCCTGCCTGACGGTGTGCGAGGAGAGCGGCGCCCAGCTCGCGATCCACACCGACACCCTCAACGAGGCCGGGTTCCTCGGCGACACCCTCGCCGCCATCGCCGGCCGCTCCCTCCACGCGTTCCACGTCGAAGGGGCCGGCGGCGGCCACGCCCCCGACATGATCGCGATGGTTTCCGAGCCCAACGTGCTGCCCGCGTCCACCAACCCGACGCGACCGCACACCGTCAACACCGTCGAGGAACACCTCGACATGCTGATGGTCTGCCACCACCTCAACCCCGCCGTCCCCGAGGACCTGGCGTTCGCCGAATCCCGGATACGGCCCTCCACCATCGCCGCCGAGGACATCCTGCACGACCTCGGCGCCATCTCGATCATGTCCTCCGACGCCCAGGCCATGGGGCGGATCGGCGAGGTCGTGATGCGTACGTGGCAGACCGCCCACGTCATGAAGCGCCGCCGGGGCGCCCTGCCCGGCGACGGCCACGCGGACAACCACCGCGCCCGGCGCTACGTCGCGAAGTACACCATCAACGCGGCCCTCGCCCAGGGCATCGACCACGTCGTCGGCTCGGTCGAGAGCGGCAAGCTCGCCGACCTCGTCCTGTGGGACCCGGCGTTCTTCGGCGTCAAGCCGCAGCTCGTCATCAAGGGCGGCCAGATCGCGTACGCGCAGATGGGCGACGCCAACGCGTCCATCCCCACCCCGCAGCCGGTCCTGCCCCGCCCGATGTTCGGCGCCTTCGGCCGGGCCCCCGGCAGCAACTCGCTCAACTTCGTCTCCCAGCAGGCCATCGAGGACGACCTCCCCGAGCGCCTCCCGCTGGCGAAGTCCTTCGAGGCCATCCGTTCCACCCGTGGCGTCACGAAGGCCGACATGCGCAACAACGACGCCCTGCCGCGTGTCCAGGTCGACCCCGACACCTTCACGGTGACCATCGACGGCGAGGTGGTCGAACCCGCCCCCGCCGCCGAACTCCCCATGGCCCAGCGGTACTTCCTCTTCTGAGATGCCGTCCATGTCGTCACCGAACGATCCGGAGCACCATCGATGAGCGAGCGTAGCGAGCGAGCCATTCAAAGGTGCGCGCGGAGCGAATGCGAAGCCGAGCGAAGCGAGGTGTCGGCATGAGCCGCGCCGCGCTGCTCGTCCTGGCCGACGGCCGGTTCCCCGCCGGAGGGCACGCCCACTCGGGCGGCGCCGAACCGGCCGTCACCGCGGGACGTATCAAGGACGCCGCCACCCTGGAGACCTTCTGCCGGGGCCGGCTGCACACCGCGGGCCTGGTCGCCGCGGGACTCGCCGCGGCAGCCGCCGGCGGCTGCGACCCGCTCCTCCTGGACGACGCCGCCGACGCCCGTACGCCCGTACCGGCGCTGCGCCAGGTCGCCCGGCGGCTCGGCCGCCAGATGATGCGGGCCGCCCGCGCCACCTGGCCCGGACCCGAGCTCGACGCGCTGGCCGCGGCCCGCCCGCGCGGCGCCCACCAGCCGATCGTCCTCGGCCTGGCCGCCCGGTCCGCCGGCCTGACACCCCTGGACGCCGCGTACGCCGTGGCCTACGAGAACATCAGCGGCCCGGCCACGGCGGTGGTCCGGCTGCTGAGCCTGGACCCCTTCGACGCCACCGCCGTCCTCGCCCGCCTCGCCCCCGACCTCGAACGGGTCGCGGAACAGGGAGCCGAGGCCGCGGCCCGCGTCGCCACCGAAGGACCAGACGCTCTGCCCGCCGCCTCCGCACCGCTGCTCGACATCACCGCCGAGGCACACGCCGCCTGGCCGGTGCGCCTCTTCGCGTCCTGACCTCCGCCGCCCGCCCACCGCGCCGCGCACGCCGCGGCCGTACGAACCACCGGAGTGACCCACCATGCACCTCGACCACCAGGACGGCTTCCCCGAGCGGCACACCTACAGCGCCGCCGATCCGGTCCGCACGGACGGCACCCGGCGCGCCTTCCGGATCGGGCTGGGCGGCCCGGTCGGTACCGGCAAGACCGCCACCGTCGCCGCTCTGTGCCGCGCGCTGCGCGACGAGCTGTCCATCGCGGTCGTCACCAACGACATCTACACCCGCGAGGATGCCGAGTTCCTGCTCCGTGAGGCGGTGCTGCCTCCCGAGCGGATCGCCGCCGTGGAGACCGGCGCCTGCCCGCACACCGCCATCCGCGACGACATCTCCGCCAACCTGGAGGCGGTGGAGGACCTGGAGGACGGCGTCGGCCCGCTCGATCTCGTGCTGGTGGAGTCCGGCGGTGACAACCTGACCGCGACCTTCTCCAAGGGGCTGGTCGACGCCCAGATCTTCGTCATCGACGTGGCCGGCGGTGACGACATCCCGCGCAAGGGCGGTCCCGGCGTCACCACCGCCGACCTGCTGGTCATCAACAAGACCGACCTCGCCCCGTACGTCGGCGTCGACCTCGACGGCATGGCCCGCGACGCCAAGGCCCAGCGCGGCGAGCTCCCCGTCGCCTTCACCGCCCTCAAGCAGCCGAACGGTGTCCGGCCCGTGGCGGAGTGGGTCCGTGCGCGGCTGGCGGACTGGACCGCGGCACAGGCATGACCACCGCCCTTCCCACCCCCGCGGCGGCGCGGGTCACCGCCCTCCCGGCGGCCGGCCTGCGCGCCACCGCCCGCATCGTCGCGCGGGCGGACGCCCACGGCACGACCCGGCTGCCCGTCCTCGACGGCGGCGGCCCGTTCGCGCTGCGCCGTATCCAGCCGCACGCCGGCCAGGCCCGGGTCTGCGTGGTGGGCGCCATGAGCGCCCCGCTCGGCGGTGACCGGCTGGGCATCGAGGCCACCGCCGAGGCGGGCGCCTCGCTGCGCGTCACGGCCGCCGCGGCGACCGTCGCGCTGCCTGGCCGCACCGCCGAACAGGCCACCTACGACGTGCGGTTGACGGTCGGCGACGGCGCCGTCCTGGAGTGGCTGCCGGAGCCGCTGATCTCCGCCGAGGGCAGCGATCTGCGGATGACCACCACCGTCGAACTCGCCCCCACCGCCCGGCTCGTGCTCCGCGAGGAGCAGGTCCTGGGGCGCAGCGGCGAGCGGACCGGCGCCCTGCGCAGCCGCCTGACGGTCCGCCGGGCCGGCCGCACGCTGCTGGACCAGGAGACCGCCTACGGCCCCAGCGCCCCCGGCTGGGACACCTCGGCCGTCCTGGACGGCAACCGCGCCGTCGGGCAACTCCTCCTCGTCACACCGGAGTACGAGCAGCAGCCGGCCGAGGTGCGGCTGCTGGGCGGGGCGGTCGGCGACGGCGCGGGCCAGGGTGTCCTGGCACCGCTCGCCGGTCCCGCCGCCCTGGTCACCGCGGTCGCCCCGGACGGGCTGCGGCTGCGGCGGCTGCTGGACGAGGCCCTGGCCGGCTGAGGTCTCACACCTCCAGCTCGCCTTCCAGACGGGCGAGGCGGTGGCGCGCCAGCGCGAGGTTGGCACGCTTCCGGTCCAGCACCAGGTAGAGGAACAGGCCGCTGCCGTTCTTGCCCGTCACCGGCCGGATGATGTGGTACTGCGCGGTCAGCGTGATCAGCATGTCCTCGATGGCGCCCTGGAGTTCCAGCATTTCCATGGTGCGCAGCTTGGCGCGTACGACGTCGGTGTTCCCGGCCGCGGCGACATTGAGGTCGAACGTCTGGTTGTCGCCGAGCGTGGCCAGCGCCATTCCGCTGGTGTAGTCGACCAGGGCGACGCCTATGGCGCCTTCGATGGTCGACATCGCTTCGGCGAGGGCCTTTTCCATGTGAGCCATGAGGGGTCGAGCCTTTCGGTGTAGGTAGTGCCTTCTCGTGGTGCGCGGGCGGAATATCAGCGACCCGGCGGTGCGTCCAGCAGGGCCGCGATCCGTGCCGCGGTCCGCCGGGCCTGTAAATGGAGCCGCCCGATATTGGTGTCCGGTCCCGCCACGGCCGTGAGGACCGCGCGGTGCCCGGCGGAATAGGCCGCGACATAGCCGCCCGAGCCACGTGTGAGGGATTCCTCGAACGCGCCCTGCCCGGTGACGTCGGCCAGTCTTTTGGCGACCCCGATCGCCGCGGCGGTGAGCGCGGCGAGGCCGTCCGGTTCGATATCCGGCAGATCGTGCGCGATGACCATGCCGTCCGCACTGGCCACCATTCCACCGTGCAGGTGGCGCACTTGGTCGCGCAGTGCGAGCAGTTCCTCCCGGATTCCGGGTGCGATCGCCTCGGATTCGATCGTCATCGGTTTGCTGAATCTCCTTCTTCCGGCACGCTTGCCGAATACGTGCCTCATGGCAGGGGTTCGCAGGGGTTCACAGGTTCTCCTCCAACGCGGTGCGCAGTCGGACAAGGAGGGCGACGTCCGGATCGACGGTCTCCAGAACGCCCGGGTCCGGCAGGCGCCAGCGCGGTGCGGCGCCGGGGACCGCGGCGCGCCGGTCCGCCCCGGACGCCCCCGGCCGCCGCCGGGGCAGCGCCGCCGGCTTCGCGGGCAGCCGGATCAGCCCGGCCGCGGCCAGCCCCCGGACGTCGAGGAGCGTGAGATACGCGGACTGGCCCAGCGCATGGGCGAGTTCGTACGGGGTGTGCCGGCCGTCCGCGTGCTCCAGCAGCCGCCGCTGCCGACCGGTGACGGCCGGGCGCACCCCGCCGGCCGGCCCCTCCGGGCCACCCGGTCCGTCCGCTCCCGCCGAGCGGACCGGGACCACGGGGACGACCGGCGCCTCGTCGGCCGCCGCCCAGGGCCGCAGCCGGTCGAGCAGCGCCCGCCGGCGCGCCGTCGCCTCCTGGAGCGCCGCCACGCCGACCAGGCGTACGACACCCAGCCAGTGCCCCTCGCCCGGTGTGAAGGTGGTGCTCCCGGGCGCCAGCGGCAGGACGAAGAACGCCGCGTCGAGGAGCGCCCCGAGCTGGCAGATCTCCAACTCACCCTGGGTCAGCCACCCCTGCTCGACGAGGAACCGGCCACCGCGCCGCTGCGGACCCGCCTCCTCCGCGGCTCGCTGCCGGAACCGTGCGGAGAGTCGTCCGGCCGCGGTGAGCCGGGCCTCGGGCCCCGGAGCCGCCGGGCACTCGACGCAGTAGACCGCGCCCTCGCGGAGATAGACGCAGCCGTTCGGGGCGCGCAGGGCGCCGGTGGCGCGCTCGGCGGCGTACCGGCCGAGCAGACCGGACCCGCCTTCGTCGCCGGACGCGGCCGAACGGGTCGGCAGTGGAGGTGCCATGACGGGCCGTCAACCGGTGACCAGCTCCGCGGCCAGATCCCGCAGCCGTAACCGGGCGATGGCCAGATTCGCCTGGGCGCGATCCAGCCAGAGGTAGAGGAAGGTCTGGCTGTCGAAGGCGGTGGGCACGAAGCGGATCAGGTGGTAGCTGCGCGCGCCCGTGATGATCAGATCCTCCAGCGCGGGGCCTTCGCCGCCCGCGGTGTCGAAGGTGGCGTTACGGGCCACGGCCTGCACCACCTCGGCCGTGTCCGCGGCGGCGGCGTCGTGGTCGGCGTGCGGCGCCTGCCCGGCGGTACCGAGGGTCAGCCCGCTGGTCCAGTCGATCAGCCCGGCACCCAGGACTCCGGGTATCCCCATCGCTCGGGCCAACACCTGGTCGATACCGGGCACTTCAGGTCTCCTTCCGGCAGGCACACGGCAAAACGCGGAGGCTCTCCCACGTGGCGGTGAGTGGGAGAGCCTGCACGGAAGGTAACGTAACGCGGGAGCCGGGCATACGCATACGGGTCATGCGTACGGCAATTGACCGGTTCTCGCCCTTCCTCGGCCCGTTGTCTGCGGCCCGGTCCGCGGCGCCGGTCAGCCCACCAGATCCCGTGCCGTGAGCGCTCTGCCGTCGAGCAGCCCGGCGTCCTGGTACGCCGCCTGCTGTCTCATCAGCTGACGGACATCCGGGAGCAGTTGCGGGTCCCACTCGTACGACGGGGTGTGGCGCAGCACGCCCAGCCGCTGCCCGGTCGCCCGGGCCAGGATGCGCAGATTGGCCTCCGCCGTCCGCCCGGTCCCCTGGAGGTCCGCGGCCCCCTTGCGCAGCGCCCTCAGGAACTTCGCGGCGGCCGGTGTCGCCGCGAACCGGGTCCCGAAGAGCACCCCGGTCGCGACCGTGCCTCTGGGGGGCACGGCCAGCGGCGTGGACACCCCGGCCTCCTCCATGGCCGTGGTGAGCGGGGCGGGCGGCAGCGCCGCGGCCACGCTCCCGGTGGACAGGGCGGTGCGCATGTCGGTGAAGGCGACATCGACCACCGTGACGTCCTTGAGGGTCAGCCCCGACTCCCGGAGCGCGGCGGCGAGTTGGTAACCACCCGCCGCACCCACCCCGCCGGACACCGCGATCCGCCGTCCGCGCAGATCGGCGGCGGTCCTGACCTCCCCCGAGTCCAGCAGCCGCTGGGACACCTCCAGCGCGGACGGGGACGGCCCGGCCCCGGTGGCGGCGCCCATCGACGCGGCGACCCGTACCTTGAGGCCCTTGGCGACCCCGTTGAACAGCCCCGCGGAGAAACCGGCCACCACCGCGTCCACCTTCCCGGAGGCGGCCAGCGGCACCGCGTCCTGGCCGTTCTTGACCGTCTCCAACCGCACCCGGAGGCCCTGCTCCTTGAAGTAGCCCTTGGCCTCGGCGATGTAGAGCGGGGCGAAGAGGGTGGAGGGGACGTGCGCGACCCGCACCGTGGACCCGCCGGCCGCGTCCCCGTCCGCACCGCCGCTCCCGCAGCCGGCGGCGAGCAGGGCGAGGACGGCGAGCAGCACCGGCAGGGCCGACCGGACGGGCGAGAGGGTACGGGGCATGGGGGAGGGGGTCCTTTCGGCAGGCATCGGTCGGTCCCGGCTACTCGGGGCGCCAGGGCATCGCCCGGCGCCCGACCAGCGTCACCGCGGCGGAGAACAGCGTGCCCAACATCGCGACCGCGACCAGGCCGACATACATCCGGTCTGGCTGGAAAAGCGTCCAGGCGTTCCAGATCAGATGGCCCAGACCGCTCTCGGACGCCACGAACTCGACCGCCACGACGACCACCACACCTAGCCCCGATGCCGTCCGCAGCCCGGTCAGCACCCCGGGCAGCGCGCCCGGCAGCAGCACGAACCGCAGCAGCCGCAGCCCGGAAGCGCCGTACGAGCGCGCCGACTCCAGCAGCCGGGGATCGATCTGGCGGACGGCGGACGCGGTGTTGATCTGCAGGACGAAGAAGACGGTGATCGCGACGGAGAGGATCTTGGGGGTGTCGTTGAGGCCGAAGAGGAGCAGCAGCAGCGGCAGTACCGCGATCTTCGGCACGGAGTACAGCGCGGAGAAGAGCGGGCCGAGGGCGGCGCCCGCGGTCCGGGAGACGCCCATCACGAACCCGGCCAGCGCACCGGCCACCGCCCCGATCACGTACCCGGGCACCAGCCGCCCGAGTGTGGCGACGGTGTCGGCGCCCAGGTCCCCGGACGCGGCCAGCTCGACGCACCGGACCGCGATCCGCGACGGCGGCGGGAACAGCAGCGTGTCGACCAGGCCCGCCATTCCCGCGGCCTGCCAGCCCAGCAGCAGCACGGCCGGTACGGCGACGCCCAGCGCGGCGAACCGCCAGGTCGTCCGCCGGGCCCGTACGACCACGGCGCGCACGGCGTCGTCGGCGGGTGCGACGGCCCGCAGCCGCGGCGGGGCGGTCACCGGGCGCTCACCGACAGCTCGTCGCGCAGTACGTCCCAGATCCGGGCCCGCAGCCGGCCGAACTCCGGACCGTCCTGGATGCCGGGATCGCGGGGCCGGGCGAACGGCACCGCGAACTCGTCGGTCACCCGCCCCGGACGCGCCGACATCACCAGCACCCGGTCGCCCAGCAGGAGCGCCTCGTCGAGGGAGTGCGTCACCAGCACCACGGTCTTGCGCTCCTCCTGCCACAGCTCCAGCAGTTGCTCCTGCATCAGCCGCCGGGTCTGCGGATCGAGCGAGCCGAGCGGTTCGTCCATCAGCAGCACCGGGCTGCCGGTGGCGAACGCCCGGGCCAGCGCCAGCCGTTGCCGCATCCCGCCGGAGAGCTGGTCCGGATACCCGTCCGCGAAGTCGGCCAGGTCCATCCGCAGCAGCCAGGCATCCGCGGCCCGTTCGGCCTCCCGCCGCCGGACGCCCGCCATGCGCAGGCCGAAGGCGGCGTTGCTGCGTACCGTGAGCCAGGGGAGGACGGCGAAATCCTGGAAGACGAACGCCGCCGGGGGTACGGGCGGCCGCCCCGGCCGCCGTGTGACGGTGCCCGTCGACGGCTCCGTGAGCCCGCCGAGTATCCGCAGCAGGGTGGACTTCCCGCAGCCCGACGGGCCGACGACGCAGACGAACTCGCCTTCCCGGACGGTCAGCGAGACACCGTCCAGGGCCTGGACGGCACGGCCGTCGGCGAGGAAGAACTTGCCGATGTCCTGTGCGGACACCATGGGGGGCGGCACGGTCATGTCCGGACAGTTACCCGGCGCCACGCCCTGTGACCCACCCTCGCCGCAACCGTGCTAATCCTACGGTCTGGTAAAGAAATTCTGGCCGAATCTGGTCAAGGAGGGGCAGGAGACGAAAGGATCGACCTGTAACGCTGTGATCATCGCCGCGACTCGCGGCGCACCCTGCAGGGGGATCCCCACACATGAAACGAACAGCAGCGCTCGGAGCCGCCGGCACCCTGGTGTCGGGCGCGCTCATAGCCGGAGCGATCGCCGCGACGCCCGCCGCCGCGGGCGAGCCGCGGCCCGGCGGATCGGCCGAAGCGCGTGGCGTCCAGATCGCCGCCGCCCGGGCCGCCAAGCAAGGCGTCAAGTGGCAGGACTGTCCTGCCGCCTGGGGGTTCAAGGCCCCCGTCCAGTGCGGCTATGTCACCGTCCCGGTCGACTACGCCAAGCCCAACGGCCGCACCATCAAGCTCGCAGTCGACCGGGCCGTCAACACCGGCGGCCCGCAGAAGCGGCAGGGCTCGTTGGTCTACAACCCGGGCGGCCCCGGCGGTTCGGGGATGAGGTTCCCCAACCGCATCGCGACCAAGAGCCCCTTGTGGGTCAAGACCGCCCAGGCGTACGACTTCGTGGGCTTCGACCCCCGGGGCGTGGGCCACTCCGCACCGATCTCCTGCGAGGACCCGCAGAAGTTCGTCAAGGCCCCCAAGGCCGACCCGGTGCCGGGCAGCGAGGCCGACAAGCTCGCCCAGCGCAAGCTGGCGAAGGAGTACGCCCTCGGCTGCGCCGCGCACAGCCACGGTCTGCTGCCGTACATGACGACCGCGAACACCGCCCGCGACCTGGACGTGATCCGCGCCGCGCTCGGTGACAAGAAGCTCAACTACCTCGGCGTCTCCTACGGCACCTACCTGGGCGCCGTCTACGCCACGCTCTTCCCCGACCACGTCCGCCGGATGCTGGTCGACAGCGTCGTCGACCCCGCGCGCGAGAAGATCTGGTACCAGGCCAACCTCGACCAGGACATCGCCTTCGAGACCCGCTGGGGCGACTGGGAGAAGTGGGTCGCCAAGAACGACGCGACCTACCACCTCGGGAACACCCCCAAGGAGGTGCAGGCCGCCTGGGCGAAGCTGCGCGCCACCGCGAAGAAGAACCCCATCGGCGGCGTCGTCGGCCCCGCCGAGCTCACCGCCTTCTTCCAGAACGCGCCATACTACGACTCCTCGTGGGCCGAGGTCGCCCAGGCATGGAGCGCGTACGTCGCCGGCGACAGCAAGCCGCTGATCGACAAGGCCGGACCGCACCTCGCCGACAAGGCCGGCAACACCACGGCGGAGAACGGCAACGCCGTCTACACCGCGGTCGAGTGCACCGACACCAAGTGGCCCACCAGCTGGCAGAAGTGGGACCGCGACAACACCCGCGTCAACAAGCGGGCACCGTTCATGACCTGGTCCAACGCCTGGATGAACCTGCCCTGCGCCAGCTGGCCGGTCAAGCAGCAGACCCCGGTCAACGTGACGACCGGCAAGGGCCTGCCGCCCGTGCTGATCGTGCAGAGCACCCGTGACGCGGCGACGCCGTACGACGGCGCCGTGGAGCTGCACAAGCGGTTCGCGGGCTCCCGGATGATCACCGAGCGGGGCGCCGGTTCGCACGGTGTCACCGGTCTGGTCAACCCCTGCATCAACAAGCGGGTCGACGCGTACTTCCTGGAGGGCAAGACGGACCCCAAGGACGTCACCTGCGCTCCGCACGCCACGCCCGTCCCGGGCAAGCAGGCGGCCAAGTCCGCCGGCTGACACCCACCGGGGGCGGCCGGGGAATCCCCGGCCGCCCCCGGCCTGTCCGGTCGAGGGCGGACCGGCCACCGGTCCCGCCTCGCCGCAGCGCGCGCGAGGTCCCCCGCATCACACCGCAAACGCCGCGCGGAAGGCATCCCTGATGGGGGAGTCCGCCCGCTGGTCCAAGACGNCCCCCCCCCCGGCCTGTCCGGTCGAGGGCGGACCGGCCACCGGTCCCGCCTCGCCGCAGCGCGCGCGAGGTCCCCCGCATCACACCGCAAACGCCGCGCGGAAGGCATCCCTGATGGGGGAGTCCGCCCGCTGGTCCAAGACGGCGAAAACCACCCGCCCGAACCAGCCGGCGAACCGGCCACCGGGCAGCAGCGGCACCGCGAACGCCCGTGCCACATCGGCCGGTTCATTCCGGAACACCCCGCATCCCCAGGCCCCCAGCACCAGTTGGCGGTACCCGCCGGCGGCCGCCACCTCCAGCACCCGCTCCGCGCGGACCGCCAGCGCAGCCGGCACCCGGTCCGCCTCGTCCGGCCGCTGCCGGGCGATCACCCCCGCGTTCGGCGCCGCAGACGTCAGGAACCCGGCCTCGTAGGGCACTTCGAGCAGCCGCCCGCGGTCGTCGCGGAACACCGGCACACCGGGGGAGAGGATCACCCGGTCACTGTAGAAAGGACTGGTCGCGGCCCGGTGCGCCGCATAGAACTCCGGCGCCTCGCGCACACAGCCGTACAGCGCCGACCCCCGGCACAGCGCCTCCTCCTGGGCCTGGGCGCCCCGGAGATAGCCGCCGCCGGGATTGCGCGCCGAGGCGAAGTTCAGCACCGCGACCGGGCCCGGCTCCGCGCCCGCCGCGGCCAGCCGCCGGCCGGCCGTCAGACTCCCTTCGCCCGTCACCTCGAACACCGTCCGCAGCCCCGGAGCCGGGCCCGGCACGGTCACCGCCTCCGGTCCGTACAGCCGGGTCCCGGCGCGCGCCCGCCGCACCGCACCGGCGATCTCCACCAGCCGCCCGCTCGGCGCGCGATACGCACCCGCCGCGACGATCCGCTCCGTCTCCTGCGCCATCCCGCGCAGCCGGGCGCTCATCGTCGGCCCCCCGTTATCCGTTCGATCATGGAACTCACCGTACGGGCGGACGCCATGCCCCGCGAACGGATATCCCCATCCGCCGTGCCGCGCCCGGGGGTTCAGCTCCCGCCGGGGCCCCGCCGCCCGTGGCCGCGCGCCTGCGCCGCGGCCTTCGCCTCGCCCGCGTACATGTCCACGTACTCCTGACCGGAGAGCTTCAGGATCGCGTACATGATCTCGTCGGTGACCGCCCGCAGCGCGGTGCGCTCATCCGCCAGGCCCGCGTAGCGCGAGAACTCCAGCGGGGCGCCGAACCGGATGGTGATGCGCCTCGCACGCGGCAGCCGCCGCCCGGTCGGCTGCGCCTCGAACGTGCCGATCATCGCGCACGGGATCACCGGGACCCCGGTCCGGATGGCCATCGAGGCGACTCCGGTGCGCCCCTTGTAGAGCCGTCCGTCGTGCGAGCGGGTGCCCTCCGGGTAGATGCCCAGCAGCCGCCCCTTGCGCAGCACGGAGAGCCCCGAGGCGATCGCCGCCTGAGAGGCGTGGCCCCCGGACCGGTCCACCGGGATCTGCCCGACGCCCCGAAAGAACGCCGCGGTCAGCCGTCCCTTCAGGCCGGGCCCGGTGAAGTACTCGGCCTTCGCCAGGAACGTCACCCGGCGCGGCACGATCGCCGGCATCACGAAGTGGTCGGCGAACGACAGATGGTTGCCCGCGATGATCGCCGCGCCCTCCTCGGGCACATGCTCCAGCCCCTCGATCCGCGGCCGGAACACCAGCCGCAGTAACGGCCCCAGCAGGATGTACTTCAGCACCTGGTAGAACACGGCGGCCCCCTATCCCATCCCGCGGGTCACCTGTGCGACCGCGTCGTGCCAGGTCACCGGGGATTTCCAGGGCCGTCAGTGTAGGCGCGGAAGCCGTTCTCCGTAACCGCGCCTGCCCGGATCGGCGCCCTTCGGCCCCGCGCCGGGCCGTACGGGCGACCGCACGGCGTGGCCGCTTGCGCACCGAAGCACGGCGGGGTGCCCTGGGCCTGGGGCCGCCGGGCCCGCCGGCCCCGGCGCTCGCCACCGCAGCGAGGCGACCGTCCCACCGAAGCCCCGATCCCCCCGAACGCTCCAGGAGACCCCGATGCCCGTCAGCCGCCGACGCCGTACCTTCCGTGCCGCCGTGACGGTGGGCGTGGCCGCGGCGCTGTGCACCGCACTCGGCAGTGCGTCGGGCGCCGCCGTGGACCGGGCCGGCGAGGGCCTGTTCCTGACGGTGTCCGGCTCCGACGACACCTGGATCCACGGGGTCCGGCTCACCTGCCCGGACACCCGCGGCAGCCATCCGCACGGCGCCGCCGCGTGCGATGCGCTGACGTCGGCCCACGGCGATCTGGACGCCCTGCGCGGCGAACCGCACGTCTGCACAAGGGAGTACGACCCGGTCGTCGTCGCCGCGTCCGGCACCTGGCGCGGTGAACCGGTGGACTGGCACAAGGAGTACCCCAACGCCTGCACGATGGACGCCGCGACCGGCCCGGTCTTCCGCTTCTGACCCCGCTCCCGCTCCGGGACCGTGCTCAGACCCGCCGCGCGCCCACCACGCCGACCGTCACCAGCGCCAGCACCACCCACGCGAACCACAGCCGGCCGTCGCCGCCGAACACCACGGTGTAGGCGCTCGCCACCACCAGCCCGCACACCGTGCACACGGTCATCGCCCTGGCAGATCCGGGCATACCCGCAACCTCCTCACGGACCGCCCGGGCGACAACGCCTCGGGCCGCGACCCCGGGACCATCGTCCCCGGCCGCGGCCCGTGCCGCCAGACGACCTGCGGATCCGCGCTCCGCCGCGGTACCCGGTCACCGCCCCCGCGCGTTCAGCGAGGCGAGGTACGCGTTGTAGTCCGCCAGATCCCGGTCGCCGTTGCGCTCGGCGGCCCGGTCGGCGCGCTGCGACTGGCGCCTCTCGGACTTGTACCACTGGTAGACCAGCGCGATCAGCACCACCACGGACGGGATCTCACTGAACGCCCAGGCGATCCCGCCCGCCGCCTGCTGGTCGGCCAGCGCCTCGATCCCCAGCGAGGCCGGCGGGTGCAGGAACGTGTCGACCATCGGCTCGGACGCCATCATCAGCGCGATCCCGAAGAACGCGTGGAACGGCATGCCCGCGAACAGCTCCAGCATCCGCATCACGTAGCCCGGCCGGTGCGGGCCCGGGTCCACGCCCATGATCGGCCAGAAGAAGACCAGACCCACCGCGAGGAAGTGCACCATCATCCCGATGTGCCCGGCCCGGGACTCCATCAGGAGGTCGAACAGCGGGGAGAAGTACAGCGCGTACAGGCTCGCGATGAACAGCGGGATGGTGAACGCGGGGTGCGTGATGACCCGCATGTAGCGGCTGTGCAGCAGCGCCACCAGCAGCTCGCGCGGCCCCGTGCGACCCCGCCCCGCGGCCGGCAGCGCACGCAGCGCCAGCGTCATCGGCGCCCCCAGGAGCAGCAGGATCGGGGAGAGCATGCTGACGACCATGTGCTGGACCATGTGCACGCTGAACATCGCCATGCCGTAGTCGTTGAGCCTGGTGCACATCACCAGCGCGACGCTGACCACGCCCAGCGCCCAGGCGACGACCCGGCCCACCGGCCACGCGTCGCCGCGCCGCCGCAGCCGGATCACGGCCCAGCCGTACAGCGCCAGCCCCAGCAGGCAGCCGACGAGAAAGAACGGATCACCACCGAACTCCAGGGCCCGCCCCAGCGTGAACGGCGGCAGATCCATGTTCATGCCGTCCATGCCGTGCCCGCTGTGATCCATCCGCTCGCTCCTGATTCGTACCGGTACTCCGGCGACAAGCGTAGAGGC
>NZ_JBNHIN010000041.1:0-14735 GCF_050054615.1 Streptomyces sp. YGL11-2 | reverse complement strand
CCCACGGCCGGGGGCGCTTCGTCCAGAACCGGACTACTACGGGTGGATCGCCGCTCCTGCCCGGGGCGGGATCAGGGCGCCGGTCACAGCACGCACTCGGCCTCGTCGTAGCGCTCCGCGGGCACCGTCTTCAGGCTCTCCACGGCCTCCGCCAGCGGCACCAGCGTGATCTCGGTGCCGCGCAGCGCCGTCATCTTCCCGAACTCGCCGCGGTGCGCGGCCTCGACGGCGTGCCAGCCGAAGCGGGTGGCCAGCACCCGGTCGTACGCGGTCGGCGTCCCGCCGCGCTGGACGTGGCCGAGGATGACCGGACGGGCCTCCTTGCCGAGCCGGCTCTCCAGCTCCAGCGACAGCTGCCGGGCCACACCGGCGAACCGCTCGTGGCCGTACACGTCCGTGCCGCCCACGTCGAACGACATGGTGCCCGGACGCGGCTTGGCGCCCTCGGCGACCACCACGATCGCGAACTTCTTGCCGGCCTCGAACCGTTCGGCGACCCGCGCGGTCAGCTCCTCGATGTCGAACGGCCGCTCCGGCACCACGATCGCGTGCGCGCCGGCCGCCATCCCCGAGTGCAGCGCGATCCAGCCGGTGTGCCGCCCCATCACCTCGACGATCATCACCCGCTGGTGTGACTCGGCGGTGGTCTTGAGCCGGTCCAGGGCCTCGGTCGCCACCCCCACCGCGGTGTCGAAGCCGAAGGTGACGTCGGTGACGGCGATGTCGTTGTCGATGGTCTTCGGGACGCCGACGATCGGCAGCCCGGCGTCGGACAGCAGCCGCGCCGCCTTGAGCGTGCCCTCGCCGCCGATGGGAATGATCGCGTCCAGGCCCAGCTCGGCGACATGGCCGCGGGCCCGCTCGACGCCGTCCCGCAGCTGGGCGGGCTGCACCCGCGACGACCCGAGGATGGTGCCGCCGCGCGCCAGGATGCCGCCGACCGCGTCCAGGTCGAGCTTGCGGTAGTCGCCTTCCAGCAGGCCCTTCCAGCCGTCGCGGAAGCCGATCACCTCATCACCGTGGTCGGCGGTGGCGCGGTGGACGACGGACCGGATGACGGCGTTCAGACCGGGGCAGTCGCCGCCGGAGGTGAGTACACCAATACGCATTGCTCGTAGAACCCTCTGCAGCTCAGCCGGAGGCCGGACCCCGTCGTCCGGTGGGAATCCCGCCCAGCCTACAAGCGCGCGGCCACCCGGCACAGGGACGCCCGCAGTGCGGACGCGCACCCGCGGAAAAAGCAGAACCGGCCGGATACGGGGTATAACGCCCCGTATCCGGCCGGTTCTGTGCGGCGGCCGCCGGCCCGCTCAGGCGGTCTGCGCCGTCGCCGCCGCGATCCGCTCCTGGCGCAGCGCCTCGTACCAGGTGTCGTCGGCCGGCGGCAGCGCGTTGACGTCCAGCGCCAGCTTGATCAGCAGATCCGCGATATGCGGGTTGCGAGCCATCACCGGGCCGTGCATGTACGTACCGAAGACGGTGTCGTTCCACGCGCCCTCGTAGCCGTCGCCGACCCCGTTGCCGTTGCCGAAGCGCACCTTGGCGAACGGCCGGGCGGTCTTGCCCAGGTGCGTCACGCCCTGGTGGTTCTCGAAGCCGGTCAGCGGCGGCAGCCCCAACTTCGGGTCGATGTCGGCCAGTACGTCGCCGACGCACCGCTCGCCCTCGCCGCGGGTGCTCACCACGTCCAGCAGCCCCAGGCCCTGCTGCCGCTCACCGAGGTCGTTGATGAACTCGTGGCCCAGGATCTGGTAGCCGGCGCACACCGAGAAGACGATCGCGCCGTTGGAGACCGCGCGGTCCAGTCCGCCGTCGCGGATCAGCCGCTCGGCCGCCAGCCGCTGCGGCCGGTCCTCACCGCCGCCGATCAGGTAGATGTCGCCGGAGGTGGGGATCTGCTGGTCGGACCGTACGTCCAGCCGCTGCACGTCCAGACCGCGCTGGCGCGCCCGGCGCTCCACCACCAGCGCATTGCCCTGGTCACCGTAGGTGCTCAGCAGGTCCGGGTAGATCCACACCAGGCGCAGACTGTTGTCACTCATGCTCGCTCGTCCTTGTCCGTGAGGTCGGTGGGATCGCACTAGTTGCCCACACGGCGGCGCAGGTCCTGGAAGGCCGTGTAGTTGGCGATGACCTCGATACGGCCGGGCGGCGCCGCCCGTACCGCCTCGTCGAGGCTGTCGCACACCTGGAAGTCGAGGCCGGCGACCTCCAGGCGCACCGCCAGGTCCAGCTTGCGGTCACCGAGCACGAAGATCGGGTGCCCGGCCAGCCGGGTGTAGTCCACGTCCCACAGCCAGGAGGTGTCCGTACCGTCCGCGCCGCGCGCGTTGACGGACATGATCACCGGGGTCGGCGGCCCGTCGATCAGCGAGAAGGTCTCCAGCCAGCCGGCCGGGTTCTTCGCCAGCAGCAGCCGCAGCTCGCGCTCCATGAAGCCGACCACGTCGTAGCGGCCGGCCACCGCCTGCACGGTGAACATCCGCTCCAGTGCGACCTGCGGCGGCACGCCGAAGGCGGCGGCGACCGCGGCGGAGGTGGTGGCGTTCGCCTTGTTGGCACGGCCCGGCAGCTGGAGCTTGATCGGCCAGGCGCTGCCGTGCGGGTCGAGCACGTGGTCGCCGGAGAGCGCCCAGCTGGGCGTCGGGCGGCGGAAGCCGCACTCGGCGCAGAACCAGTCGTCGCCGGGCCGCTGCATCACACCGCCGCACGAGGGGCAGGACCAGGCGTCGTCCTTCCACTCCTGCCCGGCCGCGACCCACACCACGTTCGCGGACGACGAGGCCGCCCAGACGATCAGCGGGTCGTCCGCGTTGGCGATGATCAGGGCCTTGGAACCGCTCAGCCCCTCGCGCCAGCGCTCGGCCAGCATCCGGGTCTCCGCGGCGCGGTCGAGCTGGTCCCGCGAGAGGTTCAGCAGCGCTATGGCCTTCGGCGTGACATCCCGCGCCACACCCGCGAGGTACTTCTCGTCCACCTCGATGACGCCGTACTTGGCGTCCGAGCCGCCCGCCAGCGCGGACGTGATCCCCGCCGGCATGTTGGCGCCCAGCGCGTTGGAGACCACCGGACCGCTGGCCCGCAGCGCCTCGGCGATCAGCCGCGTCGTGGTGGTCTTGCCGTTGGTGGCGGACACCAGGATCACGTCCAGATGCCTGGCCAACGAGGCCAGCAGGTCGGGGTCGAGCTTGAGTGCCACCCGGCCGCCGATCACCGATCCGCTGCCGCGGCCCGCCGCGCGCGACACCGCTGCCGCGGCCTTGCCGGCCGTCACGGCCAGCTTGGCCCGCGGCGACAGCGGCTCCGTGTTGCCTGCCATCGTCCTAGATCCTCCTTGCATCCGGCGCCCTCCTGGCCTCAGGCTGCCGGTGGAACGCCCCCTCCGTGGCCGACGGCCGGCCGGAGGCTTCGGTCAGGGATCAGCCTATCGAGATCCGGCGGCAGCCCCGAACTCCGCCACCTGTGTGACACCATCCGGTATGCCCCGGCCCGTACGCTGGGGCGCATGCGCCACCGCACCATCCCCGGCAGTTCCGGCCGCGTCCGCCCCCTGCGCCTCCTCGGCGACCCCGCTCTGACCGTGCCCTGCGAGGACGTCACCGCCTTCGACGGCGAGCTGGCCGCGCTGGTCGAGGACATGTACGCGACAATGTACGCCGCCGAGGGGGTGGGACTGGCCGCCAACCAGATCGGCGTCCCGCTGCGGGTGTTCGTCTACGACTGCCCGGACGACGAGGAGCGCCGCCACCTGGGGCACCTCGTCAACCCCCGGCTCGTCGAGGCGGACGGCCCGGTCGTCCGCGGACCCGAGGGCTGCCTCTCGGTGCCCGGTATCGAGGCGGGCACACCGCGCCACGACCACGCCGTCGTGGAAGGGCTCACGGTCACCGGCGAGCCGGTGACCGTGACCGGCACCGGGTTCTTCGCCCGCTGCCTCCAGCACGAGTGCGACCACCTCGAAGGCGGTCTCTATCTGGACCGGCTCACCGGGCTCCGGCGCCGCCGGGCGCTGCGCGCGGCGCCCCGGGCCCCGTGGACCGCGGGGACCGTACCGGCATAGGGCAGGTCCCCGGCACGACACCGGTCCTCGGTGGGGCTCAGAAGCCGGGGCCGTTCGCCAGGTCCCGGACGGTGGCCAGCTGGCCCCACAGCAGATCGGCCAGGTGACGCACCAACTGCTCGCGGGAGCACGGGCGTTCGCGCAGCCACCAGTCCCCGGCGGCGTGCATCATGCCGACGATGCCGTGGCCCCAGACCCGAGCCCGCTCCGCGCCGTCCGCCCCCAGGTCGAGCCGTTCGGAGATCACCGTGGCCAGCTCCTCGCCGAGCCGGCGCAGCAGGGGGGCGGAGTGCCGTCCCACGTCGAAGCCGGACTCCGACGGCATGTCCTCGTCCGCCGGGTGCATCAGGAAGCGGTAGACCTGCGGCCGGGCCTCGATGGCGACCAGATAGGCGTCCAGGGTGGCCTCCACCCGGTCCCGGCGCAGGACCGGGGCGTCCAGTGCGGTGCGCAGGTTGGCCAGCAGGGCGTCGGTGTGCCGCACGGCCAGGGCGCGGTAGAGCCCGCCCTTGTCGCCGAAGTGCCGGTAGAGGATCGGCTTGGTGATACCGGCCTCGGCGGCGATGGCGTTCATCGACGCCCCCGGGCCGTCGCGCAGCACGATGCGCTCGGCCGCCTCCAGGAGTTCCCGCCGTCTGCGCTCGGTCGCGGTCTGCTGCCGGTCGCCCTGCCCGGCCTCGCCGTGCGCGGTGCTGCTGTGCGTGGTGCCGCTGTGCTCTTCGCTGTCCATGGTCGTGCTCCCCACCCTTGTGAATCCGTGGCGCTCGCGCAACGTAACACCCGAACTGCGCAAGGCCCGAACTCCGCGGCCGATTCGGACCGCACTGCGGATGCCCTGCGGCGCCGGTTGGGTCGCGCGGAGGAGTTGACATTATCTACTGGCGAGTAACAGACTCGGGTTACCGCAAGTAACATCTGGCATGCGCGCACCACTGGAGGGGACATGGCCGAGTTCACCATGGAGCTCAACGACGAGCAGAAGGAAGTCCGTGACTGGATTCACGGCTTCGCCGCGGATGTCATGCGCCCCGCCGCCGCCGAATGGGACGAGCGCGAGGAGACCCCCTGGCCGGTCATCCAGGAAGCCGCCAAGATCGGCCTGTACTCCCTCGACTTCTACGCCCAGCAGTTCTTCGACCCCACCGGCCTCGGCATCCCCATGGCCATGGAGGAGCTGTTCTGGGGCGACGCCGGCATCGCGCTGTCCATCGTGGGCACCGGGCTCGCCGCCGTCGGCGTCCTGGCCAACGGCACCGAGGAGCAGATCGGCACCTGGGTCCCGCAGATGTACGGCGACCCCGATGACGTCAAGGTCGCCGCCTTCTGCTCCTCCGAACCGGACGCCGGCTCGGACGTCGCCTCGATGCGCACCCGGGCCGTCTACGACGGGGCCAAGGACGAGTGGGTGCTCAACGGCACCAAGACCTGGGCGACCAACGGCGGCATCGCCGGTGTCCACGTCGTGGTCGCCGTCGTCGACCCGGAGCTGGGCTCCAAGGGGCACGCCTCCTTCATCGTCCCGCCGAACACCCCGGGCCTCTCGCAGGGCCCGAAGTTCAAGAAGCACGGCATCCGCGCCTCGCACACCGCCGAGGTCGTCCTGGAGGACGTCCGGGTCCCCGGCCACTGCCTGCTCGGCGGCAAGGAGAAGCTCGACGAGCGGCTGGCCCGCGCCCGCGAGCGAAGCGAGATGGGGGTCCCCCCGGCCGAAGGCTGGGGGAGTGCTAGGAGCGGAGGCGAGCGCGTGAAGAACGCCGCGATGGCCACCTTCGAGGCGTCCCGCCCGGCCGTCGGCGCCATGGCCGTCGGCACCGCCCGCGCGGCGTACGAGGAGGCGCTGGAGTACGCCAGGACCCGCGAGCAGTTCGGCCGCCCGATCATCGACAACCAGGGCGTGGCCTTCCAGCTCGCCGACATGCGGACCCAGATCGACGCCGCCCGGCTGCTGGTCTGGCGCGCCTCGTGGATGGCGACCACCGGCAAGCCCTTCACCTCCGCCGAGGGCTCCATGTCCAAGCTCTACGCGAGCGAGGTCGCCAAGAAGGTCACCGCCCAGGCCGTCCAGATCCTCGGCGGCAACGGCTTCACCCGCGAATACCCGGTCGAGCGGATGCACCGCGACGCCGCCATCTACACGATCTTCGAAGGCACCAGCGAGATCCAGCGGCTGGTGATCGCCCGTACGCTGTCGGGGATGCCGATCCGCTAGCACCAATTACCCGCAAGACGCGCGTAGTCCGGCATGAAGGAAGAAGGGCCCCACTCCGGGTGGAGTGGGGCCGTTGGGCGTCTCCTGATGCCTCACATTGCTGGTGGGAGAAATGCGGGAGATCGTTTGCGGCGGGGTGGAGGGAACCCGGGGAACGGCCCGTACTCGCGGCGATCCACGACCGGGCGGAGTCTTTCGCTCTCGCCGGGCATCGACCTGATGAGGCATCAAATACCCACAGTCAAGCGGCCGTTCGGCCATCCGGTCGCCCTGTTTCCGGCTCTCCCCGCTTCAGCGCGGCCATCGCCCGAAGGCGTCCGGATCTGGACATGCACAGCAGCTGTGCGTTCCAACTCCCTGACCAGTCCGGCGGCCTGCGCCCTGCGGCCTGCAGCCTGCGGCCTCTCCAGCAAACCTTCAGCCCATCGCCTTCTTCACGAGCGCGCTGATGCGCTGTTCGTCGACTGCGGTGAGTTCCTTCAGGGCGTAGGCGGTCGGCCAGATGGCGCCGTCGTCGAGCGCCGCCTGGTCGCTGAATCCGAGCGTGGCATACCTCGACGTGAACTTCTGCGCACTCTGGAAGTGGCAGACGACCTTGCCGTCTCTGGCGTAGGCGGGCATCCCGTACCAGAGCTTGGGCGTGAGGCCCGGTGCGGCGGTCTTGACGATGGCGTGGATCCGCTCGGCGAGGACCCGGTCCGCCTCCGGCATCTCGGCGATCTTCGCGAGCACATCCCGCTCCGCTGCCGCCTCCTTCTCCGCCCGCGAACCGCGGCGCACCGCCGCCTTCTTCTGCTCCTGCGCGTGCTCCTTCATCGCGGCCCGTTCCTCGGCGGTGAATCCGTTGTAGTGCTCGGCGGCCGTGCCGGAGTTCTCGGCAGACGACTTCGTGTGCTGCATGGCAGATTTCCTCTCGTACAGGCGTGAGCAGGCCGGGGCAGGAGTTCGGCGCCTGGAGTTCAGCGCCCGGAGTGCAGGGCCGGGAGTCAGTTCAGTACGGACGCCGTGGACGGCGTGGGGGCGAGAGACGTGGCGGCCTCCCAGGCGAATCCGTCCGGGTCGGTGAAGGAGCCGGCGGTGCTGCCGAGGACGATGCGGTGCGAGCCGGTGCCGTCGGCGGGGACGCCGAGGTCCTTGGCCAGGCCGCGGCGCTTGTACAGCGCCAGCTTGACGGGGCTGGCCTCGCCGGAGGCGAACTCGGCGTACTTGCCGCCGAAGCTCCTGGCCACCGTCAGACCCCGGCCGACGTAGAACTGCTTGCTTGCCTTCATGTCCTCGACGCCGAGCAGGAGGACGATCTCGTCGATCTCGCGGGTGACCGGGCCGGTGTCCTTCTTCGCCGAGGTCGCGACCTTCCAGATCGTCCCGTCGGGCGCCTGGACGACTCCGCCGTAGCCCCACAGCGACTTCGCGGCGGGCTTCAGCACCGTGGCGCCGGCGTCCCCGGCGGCGCCGAGGAAGCTGTCGACGGTGGCCGGCTGGGACACCGTGAGCGCCAGGGTGAAGCCACGGAATCCGGTGGAGTGGGCCTCGGAGGCCCGCAGGCGTATGTGTGTGTCCACTCCGAGGGCGGTGCAGAAGCGGTGGGCGGCCTCGGGGTCGGCCACCTCAAGGGTGACGGATGCGAGGGACGTGGTGGATGCGGTGGAAGTGGTGATTGCCATGGCCATCACGCTAGGGGCCGCTCGGCGGCCGGGGCTTCTCGATTCCTGACCGGTCTGGTCACCTGCTTCGCCACACATGCCGGCATTCCCTCCACCGTGACCGCAGGCCCCGTATCACCGGCCGCACCTGCGGCATCGGCACGGTCGGCCGCCACATCCGCCACATCCGCCACATCCGCCGCATGCGCCGCGCGGCGCCGGAAGGCTCCGGGCGACATGCCGACCAGCTCGGTGAAGCGGGTGGTGAACGTGCCCAGCGACGCGCAGCCGACCGCGAAGCAGACCTCGGTGACGCTGAGGTCGCCCCGCCGCAGCAGCGCCGTCGCGCGCTCGATGCGACGCGTCATCAGGTACGCGTACGGCGACTCGCCGTAGGCGGCCCGGAACTGCCGGCTGAGGTGCCCGGCGGACATGTTCACGCCGCGGGCGAGCGCCTCCACGTTCAGCGGCTGCGCGTACTCCCTGTCGATCCGGTCGCGGACGCGGCGCAGCCGCGCGAGATCGGTCAGGCGCTGCGCCTCGACGCGTGCACGCCGCCACTCGGGCTGACACATGGGAGAACTCCCCTTCCCTTCTTGCCTCTTCCACTTCCGTCGACGCCTACGAGCGCCTGGGGCGCTTGCCGGGACAAGGCACCCCAGGCGCTCGGTGATGAGGACCGGCGCGCCGGAGCCGACGAGCCGGAGCCGACGGGCCGGTCGAGCATCTGCCGGACAGCAGCGGGACGGACTCCGGGTCCCTGTCCGATGCGGACGCGGCCCCGGTGGGCGGCCGGCAGGGCGGGTACCTCGGCACGGTGCGCCGCGTTCTTCGCAGGTGGTCGCGGAGCCGACCGGCACGGCCGCATCTCCGGCCGCAGGCTCAGCGCAGCTCCTGGATGCGGACCAGGTTGCCCGCGGGGTCGCGGAAGGCGCAGTCACGGATGCCGTACGGCTGCTCGGTCGGCTCCTGGACGACCTCGGCGTCACCGGCCTGCGCCTTCTCGAACGTGGCGTCGAGGTCCGGGGTGGCCAGCAGGATCCAGCCGTAGGTGCCCTTGGCCATCATCTCGGCGATGGTGCGGCGCTCGTCCTCGGTGACTCCCGGGTCGGCGGCCGGCGGTGCCAGAAGGATCGACGTGTCGGGCTGACCGGCCGGACCGACCGTGATCCAGCGCATCCTGCCCTGCCCGACATCGCTACGGACCTCGAAGCCGAGGACGTCGCGGTAGAAGGCGAGCGAGGCGTCCGGGTCGTCGTGCGGCAGGGAACTCGTGTGAATGGTGATGTCCATGACGAGCAGGCTAGAACCGGCTCCGTGTCCCGCGCTTCTCGATTCCTGATCGATCCGACCACGCCCCCTGCCCCTCCTCCTGGTCTGGCCGGAAGCCGCCCCCAGCACGGACACCGGCCCGCCACCCGATCTGCCACGGAGCCGCGACGAAGGACTTGTCTATGCGCCTTCTGTACGTGGCGTGGCGGTGCTGTCCGGGGTCGTTTCGGTTCTGGTGTAGAGGACCTCGCGCCCCTGCTCGGCGGCGCGGATGAGTGCTTCGCTGACGAAGTCGAGGAAGCGGGCGGCGTTTTCGAGGCGGGTGGCGGCCGGGGTGCCGTGGCCGAGGACGCCGACGCCCTGCCGTGCGGTCTCGATGAACTGGTCGTTGGCCCGGGCGCTGCGGAGCATCGCCTGGTACCAGAGGTCGTCGTCGACGACGTAGCGCTCGCGGCGGCGTTCGTCGCGTTCCCGGCGGACGAGGTCTTGGCTTTCGAGGAACGTGATCGCCTTGGAGATGGACGCCGGGCTGACCTGGAGGCGCCCGGCGAGTTCGGAGGCGGTGAGGCTGCCGGTGTCGGTGGTGTAGAGGCAGCCCAGCACCCGGGCCATCATCTTGGGCAGGCCCGAGGTCATGTAGACGGTGGTGAGGGTCTCCTGGTAGTCGCGTACGGCTTCGGCGTCGCGTCCGTAGGGTTGCGGGAGCGCCTTCGACCCCTGCTGCGTGGCGTGCCTGCGCCGGTGGGTGCGCTGCTGGGTGGCGCGGTGGGCCAGGTCGGCGCGGTAGTTGGTGGGGCCGCCGTTGCGCATCACCTCACGCGTGATGGTGGAGGTTGGACGGTCGAGACCGCGGGCGATCTCGGCGTAGGCCAGGCCGTCGGCCAGCCCTGTCGCGATCTGCTGGCGTTCGGCCTGGGTGAGCCTGCCTCCCGGCATGACGACCCCCTTCATGCCCCACGGGGGGCTCCATGGTGCTGCTCGGCATTCTGTGACGCCTCCACCATAGCGTTCACCTTCAATGTATTGCAACGGACGACTGTGCCTTCGTTGCGTTAAGCGGGAGGGTGTTGCAATGATTATCCTGCTTCTACCTGCATAAATGCTGTTCCTGTGCAAAAACCTCGTTGCCCAAAACTAGAAAGCAACGTAGCGTTTCTGGTGTTCGGAAACAGTGAGTCGCCAGCACAAGGGAGAGCATGATGCAGAAGTTCCACACCCCCGCCCCGATCTCCGCCGTCCTGGGCATCCCCGCCGGACGCGTCCGGTTCATCGCTGCGGACCGCGCCGACACCACGGTCGAGGTCCTGCCGGCGAACGCCTCGAAGGGCCGCGACGTGAAGGCGGCGGAGCAGACCACGGTCGAGTACGCCGACGGAGTCCTGCGGATCGAGTCGTCGGCGAAGGACCAGTACTTCGGCCCGTCCGGATCCATCGAGGTGACGGTCAAGCTGCCCGCCGGTTCCCACGTCGAGGCCAAGACGGCCAGTGCCGAACTCCGGACCCTCGGCCGCCTCGGCGACGTCGCTTTCGAAGGCGCGTACAGCCAGATCAAGCTGGACGAGGCCGCGAGCGTGCGCCTCACTGCGGTCGACGGCGACGTCGAGGTCGGCCGGCTGGGCGGCCCCACGGAGATCAGCACCGCACGGGGCGACATCCGGATCACCGAGGCCATGGGCGGCAAGGTCGTGCTCAGCACCCAGTCCGGCGACATCACCGTCGGCGCCGCCGCCGGCGTCTCGGCCGCCCTGGACGCCCACACCGCCTACGGCCGCATCAGCAACGCCCTCAAGAACGACGGCACCGCCGAACTCGACATCCGCGCCACCACCTCCCACGGCGACATCACCGCCAGCAGCCTCTGACCCGGTCCCGCCAAAGGGGCACCCCGCAGCGCCAACCCGGACTTCGGGACGAACGTGCTGGGCACCTCGGACGGCGACAAGGCCGTCTGAGGTGCCCCCAAGATCACGGGCAGATGCAACCGGACTTGATCGCCCGCCAACGCTCACGGCCCACGCCCTCGGCGGCCGACGCAACCTCGTCGCCGCCCCGGGCGGCCACACCCCTCACCGCAACGACCGTCCACACACCTCATAAGGAGCACAGCCATGTCCCTCACCCTCACCGGGCAGGATCGCCCGGAGCTGCAGAAGGCCATCGAGGAGATCGTCGATTCCGGTTTCGCCGGGGTGCAACTGCGCGTCAACGACGAGCGGGGCGAGTGGGTCGGCCACGCCGGGGTGCGCAAGCTGGGCGAGCGCACCAAGCCGCCGACGAACGGGCGATTCCGGATAGGCAGCACCACCAAGACCTTCACCGCGACCGTGGTGCTGCAACTGGTGGCCGAGGGCAGGATCGGGCTGGACAGCCCGGCGGACGACTACCTGCCCGGGTTCGGGCTGGACCGGCGGATCACGGTGCGGATGCTGCTGCAGCACACCAGCGGGCTGTTCAACTACACCGGCGAGTACTACGACGACGGGACGGTCGCGCCGGGGATCCCCTGGCAGGGCCAGGAGTACGTGGACAACCAGTTCCACACCTACCAGCCGGAGGAGCTGGTACGGCTGGCGTTGTCCAAGCCGGCGCGGTTTGAGCCGGGGGCGGACTGGAGCTACTCCAACACCAACTACGTGCTGGCCAAGTTGCTGATCGAGGAGGTCACCGGCCGCTCGTTGGCCGAGGAGATGCGGCGGCTGATCCTGCAGCCGCTGGGACTGTCGGGCACCGTGGTGCCGGGCACCTCGCCGGAGATCCCCGAGCCGCACGCTCACGGCTACTACCGGTACGAGCACGCCGGCCAGTGGAAGGTGGTCGACGTCACCCGCTTCAACGTCTCCTGGATCTCCGCTGCCGGGGACATGATCTCGACGACCGAGGATCTCCACACGTTCTTCTCCGCCCTGATGAGCGGCAAGCTCCTGCCGGACTCACTGCTGGCCGAGATGCGCACGCCGCACCCCAAACTCGGCTACGGCCTGGGGTTGTTCGCGGAGGAGACGGACGGCGGCACCCTCTTCCACCACAACGGCGGCTTTTTTGGTTGGGCGGCGCTGATGTACAGCACGCCCGACGGCAGTAAGACCCTGACCGCCTCGCTGACCACCGGTGACGCCGCGCTCGACTTCGCCGCCACGGCCGAGGCGTTCCAGAAGGCGCAGCAGCGGCTCGTCAAGGAGGTGTTCTGCAGCGGGCAGGCCGAGCCGGCTCACGAGGCGGCCGAGTCGGCTCAGTAGAGGGGGGCGAGCAGCGCGAACGGGCCATTGAGGGGCTGCCCCGTCCCGCACCGAGCCGCGCACCGGTAGCCACCGGTGCGCGGCTTTTCGCTGTCCGCAGGCCGGTTCGCCCGTATCGCTCACCAGGCACCTCTTGACGGGTGGAACGTCTCGCTCTACGTTCCTTCCATAAAGCAAAACATTAATTCCATGATGCGGAATTAAGTCCCGGCCGGTTCGGCCGGAAGCCCGTGACAGGCCGACGCAGGAGTACTCGATGCCTCGAATGACAGCAGCCCGCGCTGCGGTGGAGATCCTCAAGCGCGAGGGCGTGACCAACGCCTTCGGCGTGCCCGGCGCGGCGATCAACCCCTTCTACGCGGCGCTCAAGGGTGCGGGCGGGATCGATCACACGCTGGCGCGCCACGTCGAGGGCGCGTCGCACATGGCCGAGGGCTACACCCGGACCCACCCGGGCAACATCGGCGTCTGCATCGGTACTTCCGGCCCGGCCGGCACCGACATGATCACCGGCCTCTACTCCGCGACCGGCGACTCCATCCCGATCCTCTGTATCACCGGCCAGGCGCCCACCGCGGTGATCCAGAAGGAGGACTTCCAGGCCGTCGACATCGCCGCGATCGCCAAGCCGGTCGCCAAGGCCGCGACCACGGTCATGGAGGCCGCCCAGGTTCCCGGCGTCTTCCAGCAGGCGTTCCACCTGATGCGTTCCGGCCGTCCCGGCCCCGTCCTGATCGACCTGCCGATCGACGTCCAGCTCACCGAGATCGACTTCGACCCGGAGCTGTACGAGCCGCTGCCCGCCTTCAAGCCGGCCGCGACCCGCGCCCAGATCGAGAAGGCGATCACCCTCCTCAACGAGTCCGAGCGCCCGCTGATCGTCGCCGGCGGCGGCATCATCAACGCCGACGCGTCCGACCTGCTGGTCGAGTTCGCCGAGCTGACCGGTACCCCGGTCATCCCGACCCTGATGGGCTGGGGCATCGTCCCCGACGACCACGAGCTGAACGCCGGCATGGTGGGCCTGCAGACCTCGCACCGCTACGGCAACGCGAACTTCCTGGAGTCGGACTTCGTCCTCGGCATCGGAAACCGCTGGGCCAACCGCCACACCGGCAAGCTGGACCTGTACACCAAGGGCCGCAAGTTCGTCCACGTCGACATCGAGCCGACCCAGATCGGCAAGATCTTCGCCCCGGACTACGGCATCGCCTCGGACGCCAAGGCCGCCCTGGAGCTGTTCGTCGAGGTGGCCAAGGAACTCAAGGCCGCCGGCAAGCTGCCCGACCGCGGCGACTGGGCCGCCTCCACCCAGGAGCGCAAGGCTCAACTCCAGCGCCGTACGCACTTCGACAACATCCCGATGAAGCCGCAGCGCGTCTACGAGGAGATGAACAAGGCGTTCGGCCCGGAGACCCGCTACGTCACCACCATCGGCCTCTCCCAGATCGCCGGCGCGCAGATGCTGCACGTCTACAAGCCGCGCCACTGGATCAACTGCGGCCAGGCCGGCCCGCTGGGCTGGACCATCCCGGCCGCGCTGGGCGTCGCCAAGGCCGACCCGGAGACCCCGGTCGTGGCGCTGTCCGGTGACTACGACTTCCAGTTCATGATCGAGGAGCTGGCGGTCGGCGCCCAGCACAAGATCCCCTACGTCCACGTCCTGGTGAACAACGCGTACCTGGGCCTGATCCGCCAGGCACAGCGCAACCTCGACATCAACTTCCAGGTCAACCTGGAGTTCGAGAACATCAACTCGCCGGAGCTGGGCGTCTACGGCGTCGACCACGTCAAGGTCGCCGAGGGCCTGGGTTGCAAGGCGATCCGGGTCACCGACCCCAGCCAGCTGGGCGCCGCCTTCGAGGAGGCCAAGAAGCTGGCCGCCGAGTACCGCGTCCCGGTCGTCGTCGAGGCGATCCTGGAGCGGATCACCAACATCTCCATGGCCGCCGCGGAGATCGACAAGGTGAACGAGTGGGAAGAGGTCGCGACCGAGCCGGGTCACGCTCCCACCGCGATCAAGCCGCTCAAGGTCTGACCCCGGCCGAGGGCTGATTCCGGCTCAGGGCTGATTCCGGTTTCGGCCCAGGGCTGATTTCGGCCCCGACGCGGACGGTGTCCCGGGCGCGGCTTGACCACCGCGCCCGGCACGGCCACCATCCCGTATAGCAGAAAAAGAACTCCGCCATCCGGAAGGGTGGCAGAACTCAGTCATCCGGAAGGGATGCCGAGCGTTTATGGGTTTCACGGACATGCGCTTCAACGTCAACCTGTCGATTCTGTTCACCGAGCTTCCGTTGCTGGAGCGGCCGGCT
>NZ_JBNHIN010000040.1:50750-74196 GCF_050054615.1 Streptomyces sp. YGL11-2 | reverse complement strand
CTCGCCTCCGCCGCCTGACCGGCGCCCAGACCTGGGCCGGACTGGGAGTCTTCGCCTACAACCTCCAGCGGATGACCACGCTTAGCCGGTGAGGCAGGGGCCAATGGCTGGCCGTCGGACTGGTGCCCTCCAACAGCTCCGACCCCGTCACCAGCCCAAACCCTTTTTCAGGGGCAAGTAGCTACCCATGCCTGTCCCGGTTTCCGTGTCGCCGGGAGTCGTCTCGTGTGTCCCACCGCCACAGCGTCCTCCTACCGATGTTGGCGACCGCAGAGAAACGATCCATCGCGATCTCTGCGTCTGGCATCACTGCAGGCAGGGGAGGATGCGCGGACGTGATGCACTTCGAGAGGACCGGCCGTGAGCGACACGTCAGTAGCTGGACCCGAACTGGCTTACCGCGCCACGCAGAACGCTGTGGTCCGACGGCTCTGCGACGGCTACGCCCGGCATGACCTCGACGCCGTCGTGTCCGTCTACACCGAAGACGTCCACTACGAGGAGAAGACGCTCCGGTGGGACCTGCACAGCCGTGACGAGGTCCGCGATCAACTTGGCGTCTGGTTTGCTGCCACCTCCGAATTGACCATGAGCTCACTGGACAGCATCCACGCCGCAGGCCGGGCCGGCGTCCTATGGCGATACACCGGCACCCTTCATTCCGGTCACCGGTTCGACTGCCCCGGCATGAGCCAGTACACCTTCACATCCGACGGGCAGATCAGCCATGAGATCGTGATGTGGAACCTGGCCGACTTGCCCGAACGCGCTGCCAAAGACATGGGCCTGAACCCCGCTACCCCCTACAGCCTGTTCGCAGCGTGGGCGGCAAACGGCCGAGGCACGGCAGCCGCGAGGCTGGCGGATGACGTCCGGGCATGAACGCGGCGATCCCCGGCATTTCGCCGAGCCGGGTTGCGCCTGACCCATCAGACAGGCTCCAGCGACGGGGTGAGGGACTCGGCGGCGCCTCCCTCACCCCGTAGCCGATCCTCCCGCGGAAACACCGCCGGGCACCGCCGGCTACCGGCGCCAGGCCCAACTCGCCGCCGAGGCCCGCAGGTTCTTGCACCGGCGCCAACGCCAGCCACAGGGGCGGTCTCGCGGGCGCTGGTGATCGTGCGGCATCGTTCGGGATCCGGGGAGGGCAGCAGAGGTCTCCTCCGTGCTGGTCCGTGCTGGTCCGTGCTGGTCCGTGAACCGGCGGTGCCGGACACGGTGCTGGCAGCAGCCCGCCCCAGCAATCAGAGCCCGTACACGCGCTCCGCGGTGCCCGTCCACACGGCGGCCTTCTCGTCAGGGCTCAGACCCGCGAGGAGCGCACCGGTGGCGTCCACCACCTCGGCGTAGCTTGCGGCGAGCGTGCACACCGGCCAGTCGGATCCGAACATCAACCGCCGCGGGCCGAAGGCGTCGAGCACGGTGTCCGCGTAGGGGCGAAGAGCGTCGACCGTCCACTCGTGCCAGTCGGCCTCGGTGACCATGCCGGACAGCTTGCAGACGGTGTTCGGCTGCGAGGCAAGTTCTCGGACGGCCTCCGACCAAGGCTCCAACTGGCCTGAAACGACGGGTGGTTTGCCCAGGTGGTCCAGCACGAAGGTGAGTTCGGGCAGACGCCGGGCGGCGGACACTACCGCGGGCAACTGGTGCGGCAGGACGACCACGTCGTACACAAGCCCCGCGTCCGCCACCGTCCGCAGTCCGCACAGTACTTCGGGGCGGATGAGCCACCAGGGGTCAGGCTCACCCTGCACCTGGTGGCGGATGCCCCGCAGCCACTCGCCGCCGGGCAGGGCACGCAAGCGGTCCAGCTTGCCGGCCACGTCGGACGCGGTGAGGTCGGTCCAGCCGACCACTCCCGCCACCACGTCGCTCTCGCCCGCGAGCGCCAGGAGCTCGGGGGTTTCCCCCGCCACCGTGACCGTCTGGACGAGGATGGTGCGGTCGACGCTCGCGGCGCGGGCCTGCGGCTCCAGGTCGGAGAGGAGGAAGTCGCGGCGCAGCGGGGCGAGTTCGGGCCCCGTGATCCAGTCCTGGTCGCGTACGGAGAGGTCCCATACGTGGTGGTGCGCGTCGATGATGCCCATGAGCCTTACAGCTCCCACACGACGGGCAGGCCGGCGGTGGCTCCGTCCGTCGAGTAGTCGTGGATGACGTCGAGGAGTTCGGCCATGCGGGCCTGCCAGGCGATGTTCACCGGCAGCTTCTCCAGCTCGGCGAGGAGGGCGGCGTAGTCCTCGCATTCCAGGACGTGGAAGAGGTCTGTGCCGCTGCGCCAGATGGTCCACGAGGTGGTCCCGGCAGCGCGGATGGCGGCCGTCAGCTCCTGCGGCACTTCGCGATGAGCCGCCTCGTACTCCGCGATACGGTCCGCACGGACCTTGGTGTGCAGGGCGATGCGCATGGGTGGGGACTCCTCAGCTGTCGGTGATGATGATGTCCAGGGTGCGCGGGCCGTGCACGCCCTCGACTCGCTCCAACTCGATGTCACTGGTGGCGGAAGGGCCGGAGATGAAAGTCAGGGGGCGACGGGCGTCGAGGCGCCGCAGCGCTTCGGGCACGTCTGCGGCGATCTGGTCGGCGCGTACGACGCACAGGTGGTAGTCGGGCAGCAGGGTGAGTGCCCGACGGCCTTGGCCGGGGCCGGCGTCGAGGACGATCGTGCCGGTGACGGCTACGGCCAGGGCACAGGTGGTGAGCACGCCACCCACTGCATCTAGTTCGCGCACGTCGAGCGGTGGGGTGTCGGTGCACCGGTTCCAGTCGCCGTCCGGCAGCCATGCGACCGGGAATCCCTGGGGGACGACGAGGGCGCCGGACACCTGCCGGTGGGACAGCGCGGCGGCGATGGCCTTGCGCGGGTCGGCGGTGCGGGTGACGGTGGCCCGGTAGTCGGCGGCGCGCTCGGCGAACAGGCCGATGACGTCGTGTCCGGCGTGGCTGTCGCGATAGTCGCGGGGGACGCTCGCGGCATCGTACGGCTCGGTGGCGGGGACGTCCGCCAGTGCCGAACGGATACGGCCGAGTACCGTCGCGCGGCTGCTCATCTCGGGCTCCTCTCGTGGCGCCACCAGGCACGGAACGTTTCGCGCGGCGGCGCCGGCGTGTCCCGCGTGTCGGACCAGCGCGCGAGTGGTCCTGGAAGGCGGCGCAGGATGCCGCGCCGAGCCAGGAGCCGGCCGCCGAGCACGGCCGCCCGCTGGGCCATGCCGAGTCGGCGTGGGGAGGACAGGATGGCGCCCGCGGCCTTCATCATCAGTGCTTCCGGGGTGGGGACCGGCCCCCTCCGCTTGACGTCCACGGTTCGGGCGCGTAGGTGCACCAGCACCTCCGGGATGTCGATCTTCACCGGGCAGGCGTCGTAGCAGGCGCCGCAGAGGGTGGACGCGTAGGGCAGCGTGGCGGCCTGCTCGACCCCGACCAGCTGGGGTGTGAGCACGGCGCCGATCGGGCCGGGGTAGACCGAGCCGTAGGCGTGGCCGCCGGTGCGCTCGTACACCGGGCAGACGTTGAGGCACGCCGAGCAGCGAATGCAGCCGAGGGTCTGACGCCCGACGGTGTCCTTGAGCGTGGCGGTGCGGCCGTTGTCGAGGAGGACCAGGTGGAATGCGCGGGGGCCGTCGTCCTCGGTGGGGCCGGTCCACATGCTGGTATACGGGTTCATCCGCTCACCGGTGGAGGAGCGGGGCAGCAGTTGGAGGAAGACTTCGAGATCGGCGAAGGAGGGCAGGACCTTCTCGATGCCCATCACGGTGATCAGCGTCTCGGGGAGGGTGAGGCACATCCGGCCGTTCCCCTCGGATTCCACGATGACGACCGTGCCGGTGTCGGCGGCGGCGAAGTTCGCGCCGGAGACGGCCACTTTGGCGCGCAGGAACCTCTCGCGCAGGTGCAGGCGTGCGGCCTCGGCGAGGTCGTCGGGTTCGTCGGTCAGGTCATCGGGCGCAGGCTTCCCCCACCTGCCCATCGCGTCCTGGAAGATCTCGCGGATCTCGGCGCGGCCCTTGTGGATGGCCGGGACCAGGATGTGCGAGGGGCGGTCGTCGCCGAGCTGGACGATGAGTTCGGCGAGATCGGTCTCGTACGCCCTGATGCCTGCTCCGGCGAGAGCGTCGTTAAGGCCGATCTCCTGGGTGGCCATGGACTTGACCTTGACGACCTCGCTCTCGCCGGTGGCCTGGATGAGGTCGGTGACGATGCGGTTCGCCTCGGCGGCGTCCGCCGCCCAGTGCACGATGCCACCCGCGGCGGTGACCGATGCCTCCAGCCGCAGGAGGTGTTGGTCGAGGTGACGAAGGGTGGCCCGCTTGATGGCGGCGGCCGCGGTGCGCAGCTGCTCCCAGTCGTCGAGTTCGGCGGAGACGGCGAGCCGTTTGTCGCGGATGGTGCCGGTGGCCTTGCGCAGATTGGCACGCAGCCGGCTGTCCGCGACGGCTTCCTTCGCCGCGACGGGGAAGGCGGGGCTGCCGAGCCAGACCACGTTGTTGGGGTTGTTGGGGTTGTTGGGGTTGTTGGGGTTGACGGTCCCGCTCACGGTGCGTCTCCTTCCGTCGCGGCCAGGATCTCCGCCAGGTGCCTGGTGCCCACCCCGGTGCGGAGCCGGCCGAGGCCGCCGCCGATGTGCATCAGGCAGGAGTTGTCGCCGGCGCACAGCACTTCGGCGCGGGTGGACTGCACGGTACGGACCTTGTCGGCGAGCATGGCGTTGGACACGTCGGGGTTCTTCAGGGCGAAGGTGCCGCCGAAGCCGCAGCAGCTGTCGGCCTCGGGCAGTGCGACCAGATCGATGCCCCGGACGGCGCGCAGGAGTCGAAGGGGCCGGTCGCCGACGCGGAGCATCCGCAGGGAGTGGCAGGTGGGGTGGTAGGTGACGCGGTGCGGGAAGTACGCCCCGACGTCGGTGATCCCGAGGACGTCCACCAGGAACTCCGACAGTTCGCGCACGGCGGGGGCGACGCCCCGGACAGCTGCCTGAAGCTCCGAGTCCCCGTACTGGGCCGCCAGCGTCGCGTGGTGCTCGCGGATCATGCCGGCGCACGAACCGGAGGGCGTGACGATGGCGTCGTAACCCGAGAAGACCTCCGCGAAACGGCGAACCATGGGCAGCGCCTCGGGTCGGTATCCGGTGTTGAAGTGCATCTGGCCGCAGCAGGTCTGTGCCTGCGGGAAGTCGACGGTGTGGCCCAGCCGTTCCAGGAGCTTCACCAC
Source organism: Streptomyces sp. YGL11-2 (assembly GCF_050054615.1). Classification (NCBI taxonomy): domain Bacteria; kingdom Bacillati; phylum Actinomycetota; class Actinomycetes; order Kitasatosporales; family Streptomycetaceae; genus Streptomyces; species Streptomyces sp. YGL11-2. The sequence goes on along the minus strand of NZ_JBNHIN010000040.1, from coordinate 68,988 downwards.
GGCTTTGCCGGTCTGCGGGAACATCGTGTCGTTGAAGCAGGTGACGAACAGGGCGACGCGCATGGCTATCGGGCCTCCGGCACGGGGACGTGGCGCGGTAGCAGGGCCTCTTTGCACAACCGGTCCCAGACGTCGGCCGGGACCGGTGCGTTCAGGAGTGTCGCCGCGTCCCGAACCTCCGCCGCCGACCGCGCTCCGGTCAGCACACTCGCCACGGCCGGGTGGCCGAAGGGGAAGTGGAGAGCGGCGGCGCGCAGCGGTACGCCGTACGCCTCGGTGATCTCCCGCATTCGCAGCGCCCGCTCCAGCAACTCACCTGGGGCCGCACTGTAGTTGTACGTGGCCCCTGGGGCGGGGTTCGCGAGGAGCCCGGAGTTGAGGACACCGCCGATGATGACGCTCTTGCCGCGGTTCGCGGCGGCGGGCAGCAGTTCGGCGAGCGCGGGCTGTTCGAGAAGGGTGTAGCGGCCGGCGCACAGTACCGCGTCGACATCCGAGTCGATGAGGAACCGGGTGAGCATCGCGGTCTGGTTCATGCCCGCGCCGATGGCTCCCACCATGCCTTCGGAGCGGAGCCGTTCCAGCTCGGGGTAGGACTCGCGGAACGCCTGCTCGCCGTGGTCGTCGGGGTCGTGGATCAGGGCCAGGTCGATGCGGTCGAGGCCGAGGCGGGTCAGGCTCTCCTCCAGGGAGCGTCGCACCCCGTCGGCGCTGAAGTCCCAGACACGGCGGTGGGTGGCGGGGACAGCGAAGCCGTTCGCCATGTCGGAGCCTGTCCCCTCGTACGGCTCAAGGAGGCGGCCCACCTTGGTGGAGATGACGTACTCCGTACGGTACTTGGTGCGCAGCACCGCGCCCAGGCGTCGCTCGGAGACACCCAGGCCGTAGTGCGGTGCGGTGTCGAAGTAGCGGATGCCCGCGTCCCAGGCCGCCTCGATGGTGGCGGCCGCGCTTTCCTCGTCGACCGGGCTGTAGAGCCCGGCTATCGCGGCGCCGCCGAGGCCGAGTGGGGTGACCTCGACGCCGCTGCGGCCGAGGGCGCGTCGCGGCATGGCATCGGCGGGCGGGTGGGCCGCGCGTCCGGTGGTGTCACTCGCCTCGGCCGCCATCACTGCCCCACCGGACGCAGCCGCAGGCCCTGCATGCCGCCGTCCACGGCGAGGGCGGTGCCGGTCACCGAGGCGGCGCCGGGTCCGGCCAGATAGGCGATGGCCGCCGCCACCTCGTCGGCGGTGACCAGACGGCCCATCGGCTGGCGCGCGGCGAGCGCGGCGCGCTCGGCGGCGGGGTCGGCGGCCTGCTCCAACAGCCGCCCCACCCAAGGGGTGTCCACGGTGCCGGGGTTGACGCAGTTGACGCGGATCCCTTCGCGGACATGGTCGGCTGCCATCGCCAGCGTCAGCGACAGGACCGCGCCCTTGCTCGCGCTGTAGAGCGCCCGCTGCGGCAGCCCGGCGGTTGCGGCGATGGAACAGGTGTTGACGATCGAGGCGTGCGCCGATTCCCGAAGGTGGGGCAGAGCGGCGCGGGTGGTGCGCACCATGCCGAGGACGTTGATGCCCAGCACCCGTTCCCACTCCGCGTCGTCGTTGTCCTCGACCGTGCCGATGGCGCCGATCCCGGCGTTGTTCACCAGGATGTCGATGCCACCCAGGTCGGCGGCCGCTTCCGCCACCGCTGTGATGACGGAGGCGTCGTCCGCCACATCCGCGGTGTAGCCGCGCAGGGGCGCCGTCGCGGCAGCGGGATCGAGGTCGAGAACCGCCACGGCGGCGCCGCGTGCGGCCAGGAGCCGGGCCGTGGTCAGACCGATGCCGGAGCCGCCGCCGGTGACGATGGCCTTCAGGCCGTGCAGTTCTCCGTCGTGGCCGGTCGCGGTACAAGTACTCATGCCTTCGCCTCCTTGCCGGCGGCGCCGTCGGCCGCCCAGAACGTGCCGTCGGGGTAGCGGTAGGCGTCGATGGACTCCTGCCTCATCTGTGCCGAGAATCCGGGCGCGGTCGGAGTGGCGTAGTGCCCGTGCTCGATACGGACCGGGTCGGTGAAGTGCTGGTGCAGATGGTCGACGTACTCGATGACGCGGTCCTCGGTCGTCCCCGACAGCGCGACGTAGTCGAACATCGAGAGATGCTGGACGAGTTCGCACAGCCCGACTCCGCCGGCGTGCGGGCAGACCGGCACCCCGTACTTGGCGGCGAGCAGCAGGATGGCGAGGTTCTCGTTCACTCCGCCGACGCGGGCGGCGTCGAGCTGCAGCACATCGATCGCGCCGGCCTGCAGCAGCTGTTTGAAGACGATGCGGTTCTGCACATGCTCGCCGGTGGCGACCTTCACCGGAGCCACGGCCTTCCGTATCGCCGCATGGCCGAGGACATCGTCCGGGCTGGTGGGCTCCTCGATCCAGTACGGGTCGAACTCGGCCAGGGTCCGTGTCCATTCGACGGCCTCGTCGACGTTCCAGCGTTGGTTGGCGTCGATCGCGATGCGGATGTCGGGGCCGACGGCTGCGCGGGCGGCACGGCAGCGGCGTACGTCATCGTTGAGATCGGCGCCCACTTTCAGCTTGATCTGCTGAAAGCCGTCCGCGACCGCTTGGCGGGCGAGGCGGGTGAGCTTCTCGTCCGAGTAGCCGAGCCAGCCAGGGGATGTGGTGTAGCCGGGGTAGCCGGTCGCGTGCAGGCGCTGCACGCGCTGCGGGGCACCCTGTCGGCCGCGTTCGAGGAGTACGAGGGCTTCGGCGGGGGTCAGCGCGTCGGCGATGTAGCGGTAGTCGATCTGGCCGGCCAGCCACTCGGGCTCGGCGTCGGCGAGCAGTTGCCACAGGGGCTTGCGGGCCCGTTTGGCGGCGAGGTCCCATACGGCGTTGACCGCGGCGCCGATCGCCATGTGTATGACGCCCTTTTCCGGTCCCAGCCAGCGCAGTTGGCTGTCACCGGTGAGGTCACGGCTCACCGAGCCGGGGTCCGCGCACAGCGCGTCGACCGACCGGCCGACCAGGTACGGTCTCAGCGCCTCGATGGCGGCGACCTGGATGTCGTTGCCACGCCCGATGGTGAAGGTGAAGCCGTGCCCTTCGGCGCCGTCTTCGGCGTCCGTACGCAGCACCAGATATGCGGCGGAGTAGTCGGGGTCGGGGTTCATCGCGTCGGAGCCGTCGAGCTCGCGCGAGGTGGGAAAGCGGATGTCGTAGGTGTCGACGGCGGTGATCCGCGGAGAGTCGGGGGTCATCGCTGTGGGGGAGCTGGCGGTCACGGGCACGGGGGCCTTGTTCACTGGTGGGGCCGCTTTCATGGGTTTCACGGGCGTCACGCTGCTGCGAAGGTCTGGCGCTGGCTGCCGAGGCCGTCGATGGACAGGTCCACGGTGTCGCCGGGACGCAGATAGGGCTGTCCGGGCAGGCCGAGGGCGACGCCCGCCGGGGTGCCGGTGTTGATCACGTCGCCGGGTTCGAGGACCATGTACTGGCTCAGGTAGTGGATGAGATACCCGACCGGGAAGATCATGTCCTTGGTGTGGCCGTCCTGCCGGACTTCGCCGTTCACCGCGAGCCGCAGGCCGAGCGACTGCGGCTGTCCCACCTCGTCGGGAGTGACGAGCCAGGGTCCGAGCGGGTTGAAGGTCTCGCACGACTTGCCCAGATCCCACTGCGGGGAGAAGTCGAGCTGGAACTCCCGCTCGGATACGTCGTGGCTGATCGCGTACCCGGCCACGCAGTCCAGTGCCTGCTCCGCGCTGTCCAGGTAGCGGGCGCGGGCGCCGACGACGACGGCCAGCTCGACCTCCCAGTCGGTCCGGGTGGAGCCGCGCGGGATGAGCACGTCGTCGTACGGGCCGACGACCGTGCTCGGGTCCTTCATGAAGACCACGGGCCGCTCGGGGATGGTGGCCCCCGTCTCCGTCGCGTGGTCGCGGTAGTTGAGGCCGACGCAGACGACCTTGCCGGGACGGGCGACGGGGGCGCCGGTGCGCAGTCCGGTCGCATCCAGCTCCGGCAGTTCGCCGGCTTCGCCGGCGGCCCGGACCCGTTCCAGGCCGTCGGAGGCGAAGAAGGCGCCGTCGATGTCGGCGATGCGGCCGGACAGATCCAGGAACCGGTCGTCATCGGCGAGGAGGGCGGGGCGCTCCCGCCCGGGGTCGCCGAGGCGCAGCAGTTTCACGGGGTTCTCCTTGCTGGGCGCGCGGGTGATGCGCGGGCATGGGCTTCGGCCGACGCAGACCCTTCGGGCCCGCGAGCGTGGTCGGGTTCAGTCCTGTGCGCGGCCGGTGGTGACACGGGCGATCATGAGGGCGACGAGGATGATGCCGCCGTAGATCGCCTGGATCCAGAAGGACGGCACCTGCGCGAGGGTCAGCAGATTCTGTACGACGCCGAGCAGCAGGACGCCGGTGAGGGCACCGAACATGGTGCCTTTGCCGCCGTCGAGGCTGATGCCGCCGATGACCGCGGCCGCGAACACCGTGAAGATCATGTTCTGGCCCTGGTTGGCGTTGATGGCGCCGACGTAGCCGGTCTGCATCAGACCGCCGACCGCCGCGAGAACACCGGCGACGACGAAGACTCCCAGCATCACGCGCTCGACGCGGATGCCGGCGGCGCGGGCCGCGTCCGGGTTGCCGCCGATCGCGTACAACGCCCGTCCCCAGCGGTGGTACTTGAGCCCAAGACCGGCGATTCCGAAGGCGGCCACCGCCACCCATACCGACATCGGAACGGAGAGGAAGGTGGTGGTCGCGAGGGTGAAGAAGGCGTCCGGCATGCCGAAGAGGGTCTTGCCCTCGGTCGCGCCGACCAGCAGGCCGCGCAGGATGATCAGCATGGCGAGCGTGACGATGAACGCGTTGAGCTTGAACTTCACCACCAGGACGCCGTTGAAGGCGCCGACCAGCGCACCGGCCACCACGATCGCCAACAGACCCGTGGCGACGGGCCATTCGGTGCCGAAACCGGCACTGGCCGCGGGAAGTACGAGCAGCGCGCCGAGCGCGGGCGCGATGCCGACGACCGATTCGAGGGACAGGTCGAACTTCCCGGTGATCAGCACGAGGGACTCGGCGAGCACGACCATGGCGAGCGCAGCCGAGGCGCCGAGGATGGAGACGAGATTGCGTTCGGTCAGGAAGGAGCCGTTGACCACCGAGCCGAGGACCAGCAGGGCAAGGAGTGCGGGTACGAGAGCCAACTCCCGTCCTCGGCGCAACAGTACGTTCTTGGCCGTACCCGGTGGGGTGGCCGTGGGCGAGGCGCTCGTGGCGTCGCGCACGTTCGCGGCCTTGGTGTCAGCCACGGTCAACTCCTTCGATCGAGGCGATCAGCTCGTGGTCGTTCCAGCCGGCTGGGTGCTCGGCGACGACGCGGCCGTGGAACAGCACCAGGACGCGGTCGCAGCGCCGCAGGTCGTCGAGCTCGTCCGAGACGACGAGCACCGCGGTGCCGTCGTCGCGGGCACTGTCCACCCGGGCGAGCAGTGACTCCTTGGACTTCACGTCCACGCCGGCGGTCGGATTGATGAGGACGAGGAGGCGGGGGTCGCAGGCCAGGGCGCGGGCCATGACGACCTTCTGGGCGTTGCCGCCCGACAGGTCGGACACCGGCTGCTCGGGCCCTTCGGCGTGGATGTCGAGACGCTGGATGAGGTCCCTGGCAAAGGACCGCTTGGCGGTGGTGCCCACCAGGCCGTATCGGCCGAGCCGGTCGAGGACGCTCATGGTGGCGTTGTCGCCGATGGTCATCCCGGACACCAGGCCCTGTTCGTGCCGGTCTCGGGGTACACAGCCCACACCGGCTCGCAGGGCGGCGGAGACGTCGCCGAACGGCAGCCTCGCGCCGTCCAGTTCCGCCTGCCCGGCGGTCGGGGTGTGCAGCCCGGCGAGGCTTTCGGCCAGCTCGATCTTGCCGCTGCCGCTGGATCCCGCAAGGCCGACCACCTCACCGCGGCGGATGGTCAGGTCCACGTCCTCGAACACGTCGCCGACGCCGGTGAGTCCGCGTACATCGAGACGTATGGGCGTGTCGGCGGGCGGAGTCGGGCGGGCCACGGCACCGCTTTCCGCCGCCGTCCCACCTGCCACCGCCTCGCCCGCCATGGCCTCGACGAGGGCGCCGCGAGGCAGGTCCGCCACCGGCGCGGTGGTGATCCAGCGGGCGTCGCGCAGCACGGTCACCGTCTGGCAGACCTCGTACACCTCCTGCAGATGGTGCGAGATGAACAGGAAGGTCACCCCGGACTCCTGCAGGCTGCGCATCCGGTCGAAGAGCCGTTCGATCTCCCTGTTGTCGAGCTGCGCGGTGGGCTCGTCGAGGATGATGAAGCGGGCACCGAAGCTCAATGCCCGTGCGATCTCGACGAGTTGGCGGTCCTCGACCTTCAGCTCCGCGGTGATGGCTTCGGGTGCGACGCGTACGTCCCAGGTGTCGAGGAGTTCGGCGGCCCGGGCCTGCATGCGGCGCCAGCTGATGAAGCCTCCCCTGCCGGTGGGCTGCCGGTTGATGAAGAGGTTCTCGGCGACCGTGAGGCCGGGGACGACGGTGGGCTTCTGGTAGACACAGGCGACCTTGCGGCGCCAGGCATCGCGATCGGAGAGCGCCGGCGCCGCTTCCCCGTCGAAGCTCACCGTTCCCGCGTCGGGAGCCTGCAACCCGGTGAGGATCGAGACCAGAGTGGATTTTCCCGCACCGTTGCGGCCGACCAGGGCGTGGGACTCGCCGGGCACGACGGTCAGCCGGCCGTCGCGCAGCGCCACGGTGGGCCCGTAGCGCTTGACGATGCCCTCGGCGGCGACCAGCGGGCGGGTCATGGTGTCGACGGCGCTCACTTGACCGTGTTTCCCCACAGCTTGGGGTCGTCGACGTTCGCCTTGGTGACCAGGGGCGCCGGCAGTTGGTCTTCGAGCAGGCCGTTGGGCAGCTTGACAATGGTCGAGTCGTGGTCTGTCGGGCCGGGCTTGAACGTCTTCCCGTTCATGGCGGCCTTGATGTAGTACATGGCGTACTTGGCGTACGCATCCGCCGGCTGGGAGACGGTGGCGTCGATCTGGCCCTTGCGGATGGCGTCGAACTCCTGCGGGATGCCGTCGTTCGAGACGATCGTGATGTGCCCCGTCTCGTCCGTCTTCTTCAACATCCCCTTGGACTTGAGAGTCTGGAGGGTGGGTGCCAGGTAGACGCCGCCGGCCTGGAGGTAGATGCCCTTGATGTCGGGGTTGGCGTTCAGGAGCGTGTCGAGCTTGGCGGCCGCCGTGTCGGACTCCCACTTCGCGGGAATCTCCAGGACCTTCAGGCCCGGGTAGTTCTTCCGGACACAGGTCCGGAACGCCTCCGAGCGCTCACGCCCGTTGACCGAGGCGAGATCACCCATCACCTGCACCACTTTGCCCGATTTAACGGTCTTACCCAGGTACTCGCAGGCTTTCTCGCCGTACGCCGTGTTGTTCGCCCGTACGACCATGGCGACCTTGCCCTTGTCCGGGGCGACGTCCACGGCGACCACCGGGACACCCTTGCGTTCGGCCTGGTCCAGGCCCGCGGCGATCGCGGCACTGTCCAGCGGGGCCACCACAAGACCCTTGACGCCCTGGTTGAGCTGGTTGTTGACGTCGGTGATCTGCTGGGAAGGGTCGCTGTTGGAGTTCACCGTCTTCAGGGCGTCCACGCCCTCCGACGTCGCCATCTTCGGTACGTAGTCGTTGTACGACTGCCAGAACGGCGACGTGAGCAGGGGCAGCACGACGCCGACCTTGCCCTCGCCGCCTCCTGCGCCGCCAGAGGCGTTCTTCGTGCTTCCGCACGCTGCGAGAGCGAGAGCGGCACAAGCGGCCGCAGCCGCCGCGCGGGCTGCCCGCGAGGGGATTCTCAGAGTCCTGCCGGCCATAGCTGCGGCTCCTCACCGATGGCACTGCGCTGAGTCATGGGGGTTGCGGGATGCAAAGGAGATGCCCGGCCGGGTCGCTTCACCGGCCGGGCACGACTATTCATCGGACCATTCAGCTGTGTCAATGGGCGATCGTCGAATTTTCCGCCAGATAAAGCCATAGTGGTCCGACCACTTGTGGAACTAGACTCCGCGCAGCGAACGAGGGAGGCGTAAGTGGAGACACGTGCGGAGCGGGCAGAAGCGCCGAAGGGAACGGTGACGCAGCGCGCCATCGACCAGATCAAGTCAATGATCGGGGAGGGGCTTCTGGAGCCGGGGCAGCGCCTGCCCACGGAACGCGAGTTCGCGGCCCGACTCGGGATCTCCCGCAACTCGATGCGTGAGGCGGTCCGCGCCCTGACCGCGATGGGTGTACTGGAGGCCCGACACGGCTCGGGGATCTACGTGACCCAGCTTGAGGCGGGCAACCTCCTGGAGACCTTCGGTGCCGTCGCGGACCTCTCGCCCGGCCCACGACTGCTCGAACTCCTCGAAGTGCGCCGGGTGTTGGAGTCCACCGCGACGGCCCTTGCCGCCGCGCGCATCGACCCGGAGCGCCTTGCCGAGGTGGAGCAGCACCTTGAGGCGATGCGGGCGAGCGCAGACCCGGAGGAGATCCTCGCGCACGACGTCGCCTTCCACCGGGCGATCGCCAGGGCTTCGGGCAACGAGTCCATGGCGGCGATCCTCGAAGGGCTCTCCTCGCAGACGCTCCGCACGCGGGTGTGGCGCGGCTACGAGGAGGAGGGTGCCTTCGAACGGACCCACATCGAACACACGCGGATCTACGAAGCCCTGGTCGACCGTGATCCCGACTCGGCAGGCGCCGCGGCGTCCGTGCACGTGGCGGGTGTCGAACGGTGGCTGAGAAGGCAACTGGACGGCGAATAGCCGCGCACACCGACAAGGTCGCCGACAACCTCCGCGCGGACGAACTGCCGCGGCCGCAGGCTCTGCGGAGGGGGGAAGGCGGGGGAGACGGCTCTTGTTCTCCCCCCGGCCGCGGTCCTAGCCGACGTTGTTGCCCCACAGCGACTTGTCGTCCGCATTCGCCTTGGTCACCAGCGGGGCGGGCAGTTGGTCCTCCAGCCCGTTGGGGAGCTTGATGATGGTGGAGTGGTGGTCGGTCGCTCCTGGTGTGAACGTCTTGCCCGCAGCCGCTGCCTCGGCGTAGTAGAGCGCGTACTTGGCATAGAGATCGGCGGGCTGAGAGACGGTCGCGTCGATGTCCCCCTTGCGGATCGCGGCCAACTCCTTCGGGATGCCGTCGTTGGAGACGATGGTGATGTGCCCGTCTTTGCCGACCGGCTTGAGCAGCCCCTTCTCCTGAAGCAACGTCAGCGTCGGTTGCAGGAAGACGCCGCCGGCCTGCATGTAGATGCCGTTCAGGTCCGGGTTCTCGGCGAGCAGCTTCTGCAGCTTGGCCGAGGCGACGTCGCCCTTCCACTCGGTGGCGAGCTCGAAGATCCGAACCTTCGGGAACTTCGTCTTCATGCACTCCGCGAACGCCTCAGAGCGATCACGGCCGTTGACCGAGTCCAGCGCGCCCTGGAACTCGGCGACCTTCCCCTTGCCTCCCAGCTGCTTGCCCAAGAACTCACAGGCCTTGGTGCCGTAGGCCCGGTTGTCGGCGCGGACCACCATGTAAACCTGGCCCTCGTCCGGCCGGGTGTCGACGCTGACCACCGGGATCTTTTTCGCCGCCAGCCTTTCGAGGGTCGAGGTCATGGCGGTGTTCTGCGGGGCCATGACGATGGCCTTCGCCCCAAGGTTCTCGAACACCTGGACGTCGGCGGCCAAGTTGCCTTCGTTGTACTGCGAGTTGCTCAGCGACAGGGCGTTGACACCGTTGGAGCCGATTTCGTTCCTGAGGTACTGCGCGTAGGAATCCCAGAAGTCGGTGTCGGAACGCGGCAGGTCGATGCCGATGCCAGGCTTCTTGTCGGCGCCTGAGCCGGTTGCGGTATCGCTGCCACGGTCGCAGGCGGTGGCGAACGCGGCCAGGGCGAGCAGGGCGGCGGCAGCGTGGGAGGAACGGCGAGGGGTGATCTGCATTGCGTGTTTTCTCCTGATCCGGAGGCAACTGCGGCGGAGGCTTGACTCAGGCCCAGCGTGACGACCGCATCGGATTCCGCTGCCGGGCCACTCTGAACCTCTCTGTTGCGGGTTGCGGGTCTCACGTCACATGTACCGGGAGGAGACGACCGGCGAGGCCACTCAGAGTGCATCGGTGATTCGACCGAGGTCTTCTCGGCGTCGAGGACGGTATGTCCGCATGAGCTCGGGTGACGAGACCTCATCGCAGCTGTGCACGATGGGACCACCGGAGGTAGCCGATGGGGCCCTTTCGCTCGCCCGGACGCTGTGGCACAGGACGTGGGTTGCCATGCGAGTCATCGCGCCCTATGGGGGGCTCCGGGCAGTGACCTCCGATGTATCGCCTGCTGTCGATAGCTCCTCGCCTATGACGACCAGCCCGAGCTCACGCGCAATCCTCTGCGCCGTCAGCCAGGGGTGTCCTCCTCGACAGGAGGCATGAAGGCACGCAGCCACCGCTCCGTCTGGGCGACGTGAGCCTGTGCCGCGCCGGCGGCGGCGACGGGGTCGCGGGAGGCGATGGCGGTGGCCAGAACGTGATGGTCCTCGTCGCTCTTGCGGCGCAGCTCGGGCCCCTCGGGGAGGGTGAAGACCTGGTATTTGCGGGAGCGGGCGCGGAAGACCGACAGGAGGGATGCCAGGGTGGGGTTGCCGCCGGCCAGGGCGATCTCCGCATGGAAGCGGTGGTCGAGCTCGGAGGCCTTGGCGGGGTCGTCGGTGGCCTCCATCGCCTCGATGAGCGAAAACAGCGTCCGCACCGTCTCCGGCGTACAGCGCGCCGCGGCCTGCGCCGCGACGTGGGCTTCGAGGACTCGCCGGATCTCGTAGACCTCCAACAAGCCGGTCAGCGGGAGGAGTTCGAGGGTCAGCGACAGGCTGCCGATGATGTCTTCGGGCCTGAGCTGGGAGACGTATGTGCCGGAGCCGTGCCTCGGCTCTACGACGCCCAGGGCGGCGAGCATCCGCACGGCCTCGCGCAGCGACCCCCGCGAGACGCCCAGTTCCTCGCAGAGATCGCCTTCCGGAGGGATGCGCTCGCCCGCACCCAGGCGGCCCGTCGCGATCATGTGCCGCAGGCCCTGGAACGCCTTGTCGACTGCGGACATCCGACTCCTCCCGGGACGGTCGGCGACGTCGCCGGACCCTCGATCACTGTAGCAAGTCATCAGACGTTCTACCGATCAATCCGAGATTCATCTGATGAATCTCTCCATCTGTCCCTTGTTCGCTGCGCAGCCCCGTGCCAGGATGCCGAGTCATCATACGTCCTATGGCTCCTGTCTGATGTCTGTCAGGCGCTCGGGTCCGGCGGATATGGAGTCACGTGAGCGAGACCGAGGTCGCCACCGCGCCACACCCCCTGCTGCTGGCCGACGGCCGGCCCGCGGCCGCGGCGTGGTCGCTGGACCCCGCCCTGAGACACCTGAACCACGGTTCGTTCGGGGCGGTCCCCCTGGTGGCGCAGGCGCTGCAACACCAGCTGCGCGAGGAGATGGAACGCGCCCCGGTCGTATGGTTCCCGGCGCTGCCGCAGCGGGTCGCCGCCGCCCGGGTCGAACTCGCGGACTTCCTCATGGTCGCCCCCGACGACCTCGCCCTGGTGCCGAATGCGAGCGCCGGCATCAGTGCCGTGTACGCCTGCCTCACCCCTCGCCGCGGCGGGGAGATCGTCGTCACGGACCACGGCTACGGGGCCGTGACCATGGGCGCCGAGCGGCTGGCGGGCCGCTGGGGCGGCCGGGTCCGCACCGCCCGAGTTCCGCTGGAGGCGGACGAGGAGCAGGTGCTTGAGGCCGTGGCCGCCGAGTTCAGCCAGGCCACCGACCTCATCGTGCTCGACCACATCACCTCGGCGACCGCGCGCAGAATGCCGGTGGAACGGATCGGCGTCGAGGCGCAGCGGCGTGGCATCCCGCTGCTCGTGGACGGCGCGCACGCCCCCGGCCTGATCGCTGCCCCGCTCGCCGGCGTGACGTGCGACTTCTGGGTCGGCAACCTGCACAAGTGGGGCTGTACGCCGCGCGGCAGCGCGGCGCTGGTCGCCCGAGGCCCACTGCGTGAACAGCTCTATCCCTTGATCGACTCGTGGGGCGCCGCCGATCCGTACCCCGACCGCTTCGACCAGCAGGGCACGGTGGACGTCACCAGCTATTTGGCGGCGCGGAAGGCGCTCGACTTCATCGAGCGCACCTGGGGCTGGCAGGCCGCCCGCCGCTACATGGGCGACCTGGCCGATTATGCCGAGCAGGTCGTCGGCGGGGCCTTCGCCGAGCTGACCGGCGTCAGCAGCAGGGTGGACGTCGGCATGCCGATCCCCGGCATGCGGCTGGTGCGGCTGCCAACGGGCCTGGGCACCAGCCGCGTCGAGGCCGACGCGCTGCGCGACCGGGCTGCCCGGGAACTGGGCGTGGAGGCGGCCTTCACCAGCTTCGGCGGCACCGGCTACCTACGGCTTTCCGCACACGTCTACAACACCGCCGCCGACTACGAGTACTTCGCCGAGGTCTGCGTCCCGGTCCTTGGCGAGTGGGCCCGCGCAGCCCGCGAGCAGCGCGCGCCTTAGCAACACAACGTGCCGTAGCGGCCCACCACCGCATGCCGGACACCCAAGGACACCCAAGGACACCCAAGGACACCCAAGGAAGAGGTCTGCACTATGAGAAGAAGGACAGCAGCTCTCGCTCTCGGTACAGCCGCCGCGATGGTCCTGACCGGCTGTTCCGCCATGAACCCCGGTGACAGCGGAGCAGTCACCCTCAACATGGTCGAGAGCCTGACGAACCCGGCTCGCACCCATCTGCTCAAGGGCCTCATAGCGGACTTCGAGCGGCAGAACCCCAAGATCAAGGTCAATCTTGTCTCGCCGCCCACCGAGCAAGCCGACCAGAAGATCCAGCAGATGCTCCAGGCCGGCAGCGGCGTGGACGCCCTGGAGGTACGGGACATCACCGTGGGCCCGTGGTCGAACAACGGCTGGCTCTACGACATGAAGAAGGACCTCAAGGGTTGGAAAGGCTGGCAGGCCATGACGGAGAACGCCGTCAAAGCCTCCGAGGACACCAAGGGCCGGACCTACTTCATCCCGTACGGCTTCTACGGGCTGAGCCTCTTCTACCGCACCGACTTGATCAAGAAGGCCGGCTTCGGCAAACCGCCGGCCACCTGGGACGAGTTGCTGGAGCAGGCCGACGCCATCCACGCCCCGGAGAAGCGCCGGTACGGCTATGCCTTCCGCGGCGGGGCCGGCGCCTACAGCAACGCCACAGCCGTCATCGAGGCGTACGTCGCCGATGAGGTCGACCCCGCCAACGGCTACAAGCTCAAGAGCGGTCGCACCATCTTCTCCGCACCCCAGGCTCTCGCCGCCCTCAAGACGTATCTAAAGCTCTTCCAGCAGGCCGCTCCCAAGTCGTCGGTCTCCTGGGGCTATCCGGAGATGGTCGAGGGCTTCTCCAACGGCTCCACGGCCTTCCTGCTCCAGGACCCCGAAGTGATCGCCACGGTCGCGGAGTCCAAGGCGATCTCGAAGGACCAGTGGGACACCGCCCCGCTGGTGGCCGGCCCCGGCGGCAAGACCGTCCAGCCGCTGGGCACCGCCGGGTGGGGCATCGCTGCCGGCAGCAAGCACAGGGCCGAGGCCGTCAAGCTGGTCGAGTTCCTCTCCCAGGGCAAGGCGTCGACGACCTTCACCAAGAAGAACAGCCTGGTGCCGATCCTCAAGTCGGCCACCGACGACCCGTTCTACAAGAGCGGCCCTTGGACCAGCTACGTCACCATGACGGAGCACCCGGAGAAGTACCTCAGCGTCCGCCAGCCGCGCGGCGTCGCCTGGTGGACCGAGTGGGAGCAGAAGGCCGACGCCGACGTGCAGAAGATGGTGCTCGGCAAGATGGAGCCCCAGGAACTGCTGGCCGGCTGGGACGCGTACTGGACCAAGAAGTGGAAGCAGGAGAAATAGGCATGCCCGCCGCATCTGCGTCCGCAACGACGAAACCGAGGACGGTGCGCGCCGCCCTCAACGGCGGCGCCCCGCCCGGCCGCAGCGCGGCGCCACGCCGCCGCAGGCCCGAGTTCACCGCCCGCCGCGGCCTGCTCATCGCCGCCTTCATGACGCCGGCCACGGTCTTCGTGGCGGTCTTCACCTACTACCCGGTGATCGCGGGCAGTCAGATGGCTTTCCGCAACTGGAAGCTGACGGATCTCACCGACACCTCCTGGGTGGGCCTGAAGAACTTCCGTGAGGTCTTCGCCGACCCCGCCTGGGGCACCGTACTGGGCAACACCGCTCTTTGGGTGGCCGGTTCGATCGTGCCCCAGCTGGTGATCGGCTTCACGCTGGCCCTGTGGCTGCGCCGCCGGTTCCGCTTCCGCGGCGTCTACCAGGCGCTGGTCTTCTTCCCCTGGGCGATCTCCGGCTTCCTCATCGGCATCCTGTTCCGCTGGATGTTCAACAGCGAGTTCGGCGTCGTGAACGACCTGCTGCAGAAGGCCGGACTGATCGACGAACCGATCGCCTGGTTGGCCGATCCGCAGACGGCGATGATCGCCGTGTTGATCGCCAACGTCTGGTACGGCGTCACCTTCTTCGCCATCATGATCCTGGCCGCGCTGCAGTCGATCCCCGACGAGCTGTACGAGGCGGCGGCGCTGGACGGCGCCGGCAAGGTGCGCACGCTCTTTGAGATCACCATCCCGTACATCCGGATCACGTTGGTGCTCACCGTGCTGCTGCGGGTCATCTGGATCTTCAATTCCCCCGACCTGATCTTCGGGATGACCGGCGGCGGGCCGAACAACGAGACACACATCGTGACCACCTGGATGATCAAGATCGCCCAGCAGGGCGACTACGGCAGGGCCTCCGCGCTCGGTCTCCTCGTGGTCGCCGCGCTGCTGGTGTTCGCGGTGTTCTTCCTCCTGGCCACGCGCGAGAAGCGAGGGGTGACGTCGTGATCGGCAAAGAGACCGCAGCCGGCCGGGCCACCAAGTTCGCCTTCCTGGGGATGTGGCTGGTCTTCACCGTCTTCCCGCTCTACTGGATCACCGTCACGTCGCTCAAGGCGCCCGGCGACATCTTCGCCTTCCCTCTCGCCTACTGGCCCCAGCACCTGTCGCTGGAGAACTACAGCGGGCTGTTCGGCAAGGCCGACTTCGGGGTCTACCTCACCAACAGCCTTGTCGTCGCGACCGTCGCGGGTGCGGCGGCCACCGCGATCTCGATGCTGTCGGCGTACGTGCTGGCGCGCTTCGAGTTCCGCACCAAGTCCGCGCTGCTGATGGCCGCCCTGGCCACCCAGATGATCCCCGCCTTCATCGCGCTGGGGCCGCTCTACCTGCTGATGACCGATCTCAGGCTGGTCGACAACCGCCTCGGGCTCATCCTCGTCTACGTCGCCGTGTGCATCCCGTTCTGCACGGTGATGCTCCGCGGCTTCTTCGAGAACATCCCGGACGCACTGGAGGAGGCCGCCATGATCGACGGCTTGTCCCGTTTCGAGGCGCTGTTCAGGGTGCTGCTGCCAGTGATGCGTCCCGGGATCGTGGCCGCGTTCATCTTCAACTTCGTCAACTGCTGGAACGAACTGTTCCTGTCGGTGACGCTGATGAACAGCGACAGCAACAAGACCATCCCCACGGCTCTGAACGGGTTCATCTCCAGCTTCAACATCGACTGGGGCTCGATGTCGGCGGCAGCTGTGCTCACCATCCTGCCCACCATGGTGCTGTTCGCCTTCGCCAGCCGGCACATCGTCCAGGGGCTCACCTCGGGCGCGGTGAAGGGCTGAGGAGGGCGGATCCGGCACCGCCGGAGAGTCACGGCCACCTCCGGATCGAGCTGTAGGAAGTCGTTGGATCGAGGCTTGGCGGCTTCAGGAGGCACGTCATCGTCGTCGCTGGCGTCGAGGGAGGTGATGAGCTTGGCCGGCGCCTCCGCCATGGCCAGAGGAAGATCATCGATGATGCCGATCCTCACGCTTCCTCATCCACGGCCCGGAGTTGACAACACTTGCAGTCGATGCCCTGCTGACCACCGCTCGGCCGGAGTTCACACAGCGTTGGTTTCCACTCGCTTCGATGCGAGCTGCGGTATCCATCCCCGACTGTCCATGCCCATGTGAGGAGTTTCCATGGCCCCCGATCCGACCATCTCGACACCCGAGTCCGAGTTCGGCGACAGACCCGAGACGACGACCGGCGCCACCCGCCGTCGGTTCCTCCAGGGCGCGGGGGTCGCCGCCGGGACACTGGTGCTCGGCGGGACCGCCGGGGTGGGCGGCGCGTACGCCGCTCCGGAGCCCACTCACGTCTTGCCGAAGGGCTTCAACGGCAATATATCCGACCTGAAGCATGTCGTGATCCTGATGCAGGAGAACCGGTCCTTCGACCACTACTTCGGCACGTTCCCCGGCGTGCGCGGCTTCAACGACAAGCAGGCGCTGCGGTTCCAGGACGGCACCACCGTCCTTCAGCAGAAGGACGGCAACGGCAACATCGTCACCCCGCAGGTCGACGACGGAGCCTGGGGCAACGACCACGGAGCCTGGGGCGACGTCGACCATCGCAAGTGGGATCTGTGGGTGCAGCACAACGGCGCCAGCTGCATGAACTACCACAGCGACGCCTACATGGGCTTCTACCGTTCGGTAGCCGCCCAGTACACCATCGCCGACCAGAACTTCTGCTCCGAGTTCGGGCCGACCGACCCCAACCGAAAGTACCTGTGGAGCGGTACCGCCAACAGCGAGACGGGCAACATCGATGAGTCCAACTACTCCCGTCCCTGGATCACGGTGGCCGAGCAGCTCCAGCAGGTCGGCATCGACTGGCGGCTCTACTCCGACAACAGCGGCAACGGGCGCCAGGGTTACCTCAGCGGCTGGGTCGGCGACTACGGCGACAACGAGCTGAAGTACTTCAAGGGGTTCGACCCGGAGGGGCTGAGCGCCGACGACCCGAAGCTGCGGTCCGGTACCGGGCTGATCTGGCGCGGCAACGCCACGTACTACTCCGGCATGACCTCGCCGAACGACGACTCCGACGAGAACCTCGACGCAGTCCTCAAAAACCTCCATGACGCCTGCCGGCCGGGCGCGGAACACCCGCTGCCGGCAGTCTCCTGGATCGTGGCGCCCTACGGCTGGTCCGAGCACCCGGATGCGGACACCCTGCACGGCGAGCGCTACGTCAAGAAGGTGCTCGACATCCTGCAGAGCAACCCCGATGTCTGGAACCACACCCTCTTCATCCTCAACTACGACGAGAACGACGGGAAGTTCGACCACGTGCTGCCGCCGTGGCCTGAGCCGGGCACGGCGCGCGAGTTCGCCGGCGACTACCCACTCGGCTTCGGTCCGCGGGTGCCGATGCTGCTGGTCTCCCCGTGGACCCGCGGCGGGTACGTCGCCTCGGAAGTCTTTGACCACACCTCGACGATCAAGTTCCTCGAGACCTGGGCTGCCCACCTCGGCAAGCCGTTCCGTTGCCCCAACATCAGCGACTGGCGGCGCTCGATCGCGGGCGACCTGACCAGCGCGCTCGACTTCGCCCACCCGCAACCGGGGCCGGCCACCTTCCCGGACCCGCTCGCCGAGCAGTCGGTGTCGATCGCCGCCGACCACATGAAAGCGCGCCCGCTGAGCTTCCATCCGCACGCGACGATCTCGGAGGACAGCGCGTCGCGGACGGTCACCGCCAGGATGACCCTGACCGGCGGCCCGAAGGACAAGGCATTGAGCTTCCAGGTTTTCCCCGACAAGTACCAGGCGTTCTCCAACACGCCGTTCACCGTCACCGCGGGCAAACCGCGCGAGTACACCTGGGACACCAAGGCCACCGACGGCAAGTACGCGTTCTCGATCTACTCCAACGACGGCTTTGTGCGCTCCTTCGCCGGCCAGGTCGCGCCCGCTGGAAAGAGGGGCGGTGGCCTCCCGCGCGTCGAGGTCGACCTGCTGAAGGGCGAGGGCACCAAGCACGAGGCTCAGCTGAAACTCACGTTGCACAACGACGGCACCAAGCCGGTGGACTACACACTCACCGCCAAGGACTACGTCGGCGGTATCCAGAAGGTCACGGTGGCCCACGGCGAGACGAAGGCCGTCATGTGGCCGACCCAGGAGGGCTACTACGACGTGGTCGTCACCGTCGACACCGACACCGCCTGGACGCAGCGCTACGCCGGCCGGATCGCCACTGCCGAAAAGGACTGATCGGTCAGGACACACGTGGCG
>NZ_JBNHIN010000040.1:10557-50600 GCF_050054615.1 Streptomyces sp. YGL11-2 | reverse complement strand
CCCCCCCCCCCCCCCCCCCCCCCCCCACGGTGCTGTCGTCCCCGCACCCGCGGGGGCAGTCTTTTCCATGCAGGTTCCAGTCGGGCCCTCGTGGGCGGGATGTCCAGGGCGGTCACGCTGTTGGGGGCGCGTGGGCGGCGGTGAACAGTTCAGTGAACGCATCGCGCCAGGACCGGCCTTCCGCCAGGTGCGGCGTGTGATGTCGGGCGGACCGCGCGAGACGGGCGGGAACGTGGATCAGGTGGCGCAGCGCGCTGGTGAAGGCCGCGGTCAACCCCGATGGCATCGGCCAGATCGGCCAGCAGACGTGACCCGGCATGGCTGACCACCCCCTGGCCGTCTGCCGAGACGACGAGCTTGGGACGCGACCCGGTAGTGTGCACGCAGAAAGTGCCTTCCTGCTCGGATGACAGAGACCTTCGACAAGCCTCATCTTCCCAGCCAAGAAGGCACTTTCGTGTTCCCGCTCGTGATCTGGACGCAGCTGCAAGTGAACGCGCAGGCTAAGGTGGAGCGGCGATGTGGGGGGCGTCGGATGCTTCTGCGGCACGGATGGTCCGGGTCAGGCCGTCGTGCAGTTGCACTCGCGGAGCCCAGTGGAGCTCGTTGCGGGCGGTGGTGATGTCGGGGCAGCGTCGTTGGGGGTCGTCGATGGGCCGCGGACCGAAGCCGATCGGCGAAGTGGAGCCGCACAGGTTGCGGATCTCCTGGGCGAGCTCGAGCATCGTGATCTCGTGCGGATTGCCGAGGTTCACCGGCTCATGCCGGTCACTGGCAGCCATGGCCAGGATGCCGGAAACGATGTCGTCGACGTAGCACAGAGAGCGGGTCTGTGAGCCGTCCCCGGCTACTGTGATCGGGGCACCGGCGAGGGCTTGACGGATGAACGTCGGAACCGCCCGGCCGTCGTCCGGACGCATCCGGGGGCCGTAGGTGTTGAAGATCCTTACGATGCCGATGCTCGTCGAGGTGTGCCGTCCGAATGCGGTGGTCAGCGCCTCGGCATAGCGTTTGGCCTCGTCGTAGACACTGCGCGGCCCGACGGGATTGACGTTGCCCCAGTAAGCCTCGCTCTGTGGGTGGGCCTGCGGAGAGCCGTAGACCTCGGAGGTCGATGCCAGGACGTAGCGGGCGCTCTTCTGTTGTGCCAGTTGCAGGGTGTGGTGAGTGCCCGCCGCTCCGGCGGCGAGCGTCGCCAGCGGGTGTCGGAGGTAGTCCGCGGGGGACGCCGGCGAAGCGAGATGGAACACGAGATCTGCTCGGCCGGTGAGCTGCACCGGTGTGGTCACGTCAGCAACGAGGAACCGGAAGGGGCCGATCGAGTCGAGTGCGGCAATGTTCTGCCGTCTCCCGGTCAGGAGGTTGTCGACGCAGAGGACTTCGTAGCCCTCCGCCAGCAGCCGACGGCACAGGTGTGACCCGATGAATCCCGCACCGCCTGCCACGATCGCGTGTGTTCGCCGCACGCTGCCTCCCTCACTCGGATGTGCACCTAACTGTGGCTGAGCATGACTTCGAGTTCATGGCATCCCTCCCGGAAAGAGGCGCCCTGGGAGCGCAGCAGGGCAGCCATCTCGGTTGCGCTGCCCGGTGGATGGGTCAGACAGCGCCAGGTTTTGAACAGCCGCGCCCGCCAATCACCTGGCGCGGGGATAGATCTGTATCTGACCGTGGCCGGGCGGGCGTTCTGTGGGCTCGTGAGCGGGGCGTGCTGCCTGAGCAGGTCGGAAAGCCAGGTCAGGGGGCCGTTGTGCGCCGCTGGCAGACGTCCCAGCCTGGTGTAGTCCGGCGCGGGAGGACTGGTGATCGAAACCGTGTGTTGCTGGGCCGCGAGCCGCCAACCCGCCTGAAGCTCTGCGTGGTTGACCTGGATTAGGCGGCTGTGGCACTCGGCGTCCAGGCCCTCCAGGTAGCCGATCAGGTAGCAGGCGTTGAGGATCAGGTCATAGCAGGCGAACGCGGAGCGGATCGCGGGATCCGTGAACTCGCTGAACTGCCGGTAGCCGGGGTCCTCGTTGTCCGCCATGACCCTGTACCAGTGCTGCACATCAGGGTGCAGAGCTCCGGGATGCTTCTTGCGGGTGTGAAGGCGGACGCGCGCGTGACCGTACCGTAGGAACCGTTCGGATATCTCCTCGATGTCTTCGGAGAGCCGGTGGATCACCGGGGTAACCCCCTCCAGCCAGCGCACCGTGCCGCCGGCCGCCTGTAATCGCAGCGCGAACTCCTTGTCCTCGGCGGCGTTGTTGAAGTTGACGTCGTCGAACCTGAGGCAGTCCGGCAGCAGATCGCGGCGTACCCCGCAGTTGGCGGTCACCAGGGAGGCGGCCCAGCCCGGCTCGCCGGGACGGGCGTCGAGTGGACGCTGATAATCCAGGAATGCCGACACTGAGCCCAGCACCGCCATCCGCACCGGAGCGGCGACCGCCGTACACGCACCGTCAGCGAGGGCTGTCCCGAGGTCATGGCACCACGACACCGGCACCAGGCAGTCGTCGTCGGCGAAGAGCAGTGTGTTGTTCCGGGCCAGCGCGATACCCAGATTGCGCGCGCCGGGCGCACTTCTGCGCGGTGTCCTGACGACCCTGAGCATGGGAGATCCCAGGCTCGCCAACTCGTCCCCGGCCTGGGCGCCATTCACCACCACCAGCACCTCAGGGCCCTCCCATGACGGGAGGTACGCGAGAGACGACAGCGCGGACTCCACCGTCGCACGAACTGCTGGGCGCTGGAGGGTCGTAGGAATGATCACCGTTACCGTCAATGCACGCCCCCTCCCACAGCGCTCACGCGAGCCTAGCCAGAACGTCCGCGACGACCCAGATGGCTTCTCAAGTACCTGTGGATTTCCCGCCAGTCGGTGTCGTCGGGTGTTTAGCCGAAGGCGCACGGGCGGACGATACTCGCATGACAGGATCAGGTCAGGCGCGAAGGCCACGAGACAAGGGCACGGAGATCCTGCTCACCGGAGCAGCGGGACGAGTGGGCAGGCTGCTGCGTCCACGGCTCGCCGCACGCGGCTGGGCAGTACGGTCGTTCGACCTCGAGCCCGCGCCACCCGGCGAGGAGACCGACTGGGTACGCGGGGACATCACCGACCCGGAGGCACTCGACGCGGCGATGACCGACATCTGCGCGGTGGTGCACCTCGCGGGCATCGCCCGTGAGGCCGACTTCCCCGATACCCTCCACCACAACATCGACGGTACCTACCACGTCTTCGAAGCGGCCCGCCGCGCGGGTGTTCCCCGCGTTCTGTTCGCCAGCACCAGCCACGTCATCGGGTTCCACGAGCAAACATCCGCCACCCAGGCAGGACCGCGCCCGGACACCCTCTACGGTGTCAGCAAGGTCTTCGGCGAAGCCCTCGGCTCGCTCTACGCGGACCGCCATGGCATGCAGGTGGCCTGCATCCGGATCGGCTCCTGTTTTCCCGAACCCACCAACGTCCTGTCCCTGGCCACTTGGCTCAGCCCGGACGACGCCGGCCGCCTCTTCAACGCCCTGTTACGCGCCCCAGACCTCCGTTACGAGACCCTTTACGGGATCTCCGCCAACACCCGTGCCTGGTGGGATCTTGCTCCCGCCCGCCGCCTGGGCTATCAACCGCAGGACAATGCCGAGGATTTCGTCGATGCTGTCGTGGCCGCCCACGGCCCGCTCGAACCCGCCCATCCCGACGCCCGTTACGTCGGCGGCCGGTTCACGCTATGGCCCACTCCCGGAGATCTGCAGGCGACCGCACCACCTCGTTAGTACGTGGAGAAGCCGGATCGGCTCTTTCGCCCCAACCGCCGTGCGTCCACCATCCGCTGGAGGAGCGGGGGAGCGGCGTAGAGCGGCTCCTTGTACTCCTCATACATGCTGGCAGTACCCGCGAGTACCGCTCTGACCTGCGGTTTCAGAGGCCGCTGGCAGACTGCGAGGCGCCCAGGGACTTTTCAGGGACATTCGGTTGTGAGTCTTGCGGGCCTTGCTCGAACCACTCGTCCATGGCGGCGAGACCTCGCTTCCCCGCCTCGGGCATGAAATGGGCGTAGTGCTTCAGCGTGGTCTGCGGCGAGGCGTGCCCGAGCCACTCCGACACGCTGACGATCGACTCGCCTGCTTCCAGCTGGGTGCTCGCGTACGTGTGCCGCAGGACGTGGAACATGTCCTCGCGGGAGAGCTCGTAGACACGATCCCTTGACAAGGGGGAGTTGGGTCAGCGATTCACCGGTGCGCGGGTCCAGGAGGTGCCCCCGTGGGGATCTGGCCGGCGTGCGTCGTGCACAGGGCGACGGGGTGGCCGTCGTGGCCGTCGAGCACGGTCGGGCAGGCGTCGCGGCGAGTGCGGTGAGGTGCGATGTGAGGGGGCCCGCGCCGGGGCCGGGCAGGCGGGTGGCGTCCGAGGAGCCGGTGTCAGGGTGCATGGAGGCGGTGCCGTCGGGGCCCGAGTGCGGGCTGTGCGGGGGCGGCGGCACCCCACTCCCGGGGCGGGTTGGCCGACGTCTCAGCGCCCGAGGACTACGGTCAGGTGACCGTAGTCCTCGGCGACGGGGTACTCGTCATCGCGCATTCCGGCAAGCAGGAGGCCGCCGTGACCTGCAAGAACACCTTCGGCCACCACCTTTTGACGGGGTTCATTGACCACGGCCGGGGCGGGGGAACCGGCGGTAGTGCTGCGGCCGGGAAACGCGGGCTCCGACACCGCCAAGGGAAGCCCCACACCCCTGCCCCCGGTCCGTCGCTGGACCGCGAGGACATCAGCACCATCGGCCGGTACGGCAGTTGGGACGAGGCGCTGCAAGAGGTGTCCACCCTCCGCCACGAGGCCGGCGAAGACGGAGACGCTGATGTGAAAGGCGGTCTGTATCGCGATGACGGCTCTATGGGGGTCGTACACCGTCATGGAGTCGGCATCCCGCCGCTGCCCGGTACGCGGTTGAGTCGCCGTGGGTTGACGGGATGATGCCCCGTCCTTGCCCTGCTGTCCTCAGTCGCGAAAGCCGACAGGACCGAACACCTCTAGCGTGCCGCATCCCGAACAGCCTGGTATGCCCGGCGGTATGACGGGAGGGAAAGAACCGCGCCGCACCCCTTCCAACAGACTTCAACAAGTTCTACCGTAAGCACCCATCAGTGACAGGTGCACGTCCCCACCCCCCTCTCACGAAGACGGAGGACGCGAACCATGCGCGTTCACATACACACCATCGGCCGGCGGAGCCACCCAAGAATCGTCGGAGCGCTGTCCGCCGCGCTGCTGTGTACGGCCGGGGTGACCGCCCTGCCCGCCTTGGCGAGCACGCCCCACGTGCCGGGCGCCGCCGGACCCGTTCCCACCAGCGGCACCGTGGACGCTGGCCGCGCACCCCGGCTCCCCGACGGGCTCGCCAAGACGCCCCCGATGGGCTTCAACAACTGGAACTCCACGCACTGCCGGGCGGAGTTCAACGAGGACATGGTCAAGGGCATCGCCGATCTGTTCCTGTCCAAGGGACTCAAGGACGCCGGCTACCGGTACGTCAATCTCGACGACTGCTGGGCGCGGCCCGCGCGCGACGGGAACGGCAAGCTCGTACCGGATCCGCGGCGCTTCCCGCATGGCATCATGGCGGTCGCCGACTATGTGCACGCCAGGGGCCTGAAATTCGGCGTCTACACCAGCGCCGGCACCAAGACCTGCGACGCGGACGGCTTCCCCGGCGGTCTCGGCCATGAGCGGTCCGACGCCAGGCAGTTCGCCGACTGGGGCGTGGACTACCTCAAGTATGACAACTGCAACAACCAGGGCGTGGACGCCCAGCAGCGGTATCGCACCATGGGGGCCGCCCTGAAAGCCACCGGGCGGCCCATCGTCTACAGCATCTGCGAATGGGGCGAGAACAAACCCTGGGAGTGGGCGTCGGACGCAGGACATCTGTGGCGTACCACCGGGGACATCAGTGACTCCTGGTCGAGCATGCTCGCTATCGCCAAGCAGAACCTGCCGCTGGCGCAGTACGCCGGCCCCGGGCACTGGAATGACCCGGACATGCTGGAGGTCGGCAACGGAGGGATGACCGACGCCGAGTACCGCAGCCACTTCACCCTCTGGTCAATGATGTCCGCGCCGCTCCTGATCGGCTCCGACCTGCGCAAGGCCACCTCGGAGACCTTCGAGATCCTGACCAACAAGGACGTCATCGCGCTCGACCAGGACCGCCTGGGCAAGCAGGCCACCGTGCTACGGTCCGACTCCGGCCGCTGGACGCTGGTCAAGCAACTGGCCGACGGCGCCCGTGCGGTGGCGCTCTTCAACGAGACCGACGAGCCGCAGCAGATCTCCACCACTGCCCAGGACGCGGGCCTCCCGCAGGCCGACGACTACCGGCTGCGCGACCTGTGGCAGCACCACGACACGCACACCACCGGCACCATATCCGCGACCGTGCCCGCTCATGGCACCGTCGTCTACCGCGTCACCGCTCTCAAGGGCGGCAGCTGAGCAACACCGGAGTGCCTGGCGGGTGTGCGGGCCCGCCAGCCACCGGGCCATCGGGAACCGTGCTCAGCAGATGGGTAGTTCGGGGAGGGGCTTGTCCCCGCCCACCTCGACCGGGCCGACGTTAGCCAGGACCGTCTTGGACCGCTTGCCGTGAGCTGAATTCTGGTTCGTCGTTGCAGTTGTTCAGCGAGGGCGGCGCTTGACGAGGCGGCGAACGAGCAGGGGGATGAAGGTTCCTGCCAGGAGGGCGGCGAGCGGTACGGCGACTTTCGCCCAGGGGGCTCGGAGGGGTTTGTAGGTGGCTGTGCCGTCTTTGATCTCGATGTAGCCGCGGGGGCGGGCGCCGGCCCCGCCCCCTCCTTCGCCGGTGTTGGCGGCTCCGGCTTCGGGGCCCGTGCCCCCGGCGAATCCGAAGCCGATTTCGGCGACGGGAATGATGGTGATTCCGTCGCTGGTGACGGGTTCGCCGAAGACGGCTGACACCGAGGCCCGGCTACCGAGCTGTTCGGCCAGGCTTTCCATCAGGGCTGCGGCCGTGTCGGCCTGCGGGACGGGCTGGTCGGGTGTGTCTGAGCTGGTCATCGGATACCTCCGGGATGGCGGGTACGGCGGTACCGAGGATATGGGGCGTGCCTGGCATGGGCCGCGTGTGGATCGGTTGCGTAGCAGGGAGCCGGTCACACCGCGGCCGCCTCGAACCAGCCCTTGGGAAAGGGCAGTTGCTGGGCTCCTACGCGGCAGAAGCCGTGGTGATGCTGCTGCGCTTCATGTTCGCCGAGCGGCGCTATCAGAGGATGGCAGGTGAGTTGATGTGCGTTTCGCTCTTTCGGGAGGGGCGAGCGGGCTGTCCGCGGTGTCGCCGGCGGCTACGACCGCGGCTGGGTGAACAAGCCCTGCTCGGCCTCTACCAGGATTCCGCGCTCCGTGAGCCGCTTGAGCTTCAGGCGCGTGTCGTTGATGTTGTTGGGCGCGATCTCCAGGTCCATCGCCTCGCACACGTGCCGCGCCCGCAGCGGCGTGTCGGCCGCGGCGAACACCGCCATGATCTGCTGGTAGGCGGGATAGTCCGGCAGCTTCGGAGCCGGCGGTGCAGGCGGCTGCCGACCGGGCAGCTCCAGCAGCGTCTTGTGTGTGATCCGGACCTCCTCGGCGGCCCGGCCGAGTTCGTCCAGCCGTGCGGTCAGCTGCGTGATCTGCTCCCTCGTCGTCTCGGCCTGCGCAGCGATCTCCCGTTCCCGCTCCTCCAGACGCACCAGCACTGCCCCGAGGGTCAGTTCCCTGCCGCTCATGTGCTGCGCCAGGCTGCAGCGGCGGCCCCGGTCAGCCGGCGCAGTATCGCTGCGGTCATCGCCCAGTACACCGGCGACTCCGAACTGCGCGGCAGATGCTCGTAGTCGCGTACCAGCCTGCGGTGCAGCATCGAGATCCCGTAGGCACGCTCCACGTTGCACCGCGTCGGGATCGGGACGAACCCGGTCAGGGCCGGGTTGCGCTCGACGAGCTCCACCTCGATGCCCACCGTCTCCCCGTGCGCGATGACGGCGTTCTTGAAGCCCTGCGCTCCTGCCCTGGACCGGCTCGGCCGCTCCCTCCAGGACCTCAATGCCATCGTCGCCGGACTCCGCAAGCGCGGAAGGGGTGTGGTGCGGCGAGGGTGAGCGGCACGGGGAACTCCACCCGCCAAGGATGACGCGGCACCGTGAATTAGTTGGGGAGGCGCATGCTCAAGCGCGCACGCTGCGAATCGTCGAGGAAGCATGGAAAAGCGGGGACGGCACGGTGCGGCTGATCGTCTTCATGGGAGCGGCCACCTGCGCCGCACTTACCCTCGGTGGTGGCGCCTGGCTCGTGGGTCTGCTGTAGCGGTGCTGAGGAGCGATCCAGATTTTTCGGAGCTCGGCGGTCTGCGGATGTCGAGAACAGGCCACCGGCTCCGTCCCAAGGACATCAGCGGCCACCACCGGCCGCACGAGGAAGAAGGAGAAACCAGCATGGCGATTCAGCGGATGGACAACGTCGGCATCGTCGTCGAGGACATGGATGCCGCCATCGCGTTCTTCGTGGAACTCGGTATGGAGCTGGAGGGCAGGGCGGAGGTCGAGGGCCTCTTCGCCGACCAGTGCACCGGACTCGACGGCGTCCGCTGTGACATCGCGATGGTTCGGACCCCGGACGGTCACAGCCGGCTCGAGCTGACGAAGTACCGCAGCCCCGCGGTGATCAGCGCCGGGCCGCGCAACCGGCCGCACAACATTTTGGGCACGCACCGCGTCATGTTCGCCGTCGACGACATCGAGGACACCGTTGCCCGCCTGCGCCCGCACGGCGCCGAACTCGTCGGCGAGATCGCCCGGTTCGAGGACAGCTATCTGCTCTGTTACCTCCGCGGCCCGGAAGGCATCATCGTCGGGCTGGCCGAGCAACTGCGCTGAGAAGGAGGAACCGAACCATGCAGCCGAACGAGATCATCGAGGTTCTGAACCGCCCGATCAGCCAGGAGTCGCCGGCCCGTGACGTGACCCGCCTGGCCTACGTCGCCAAGGACGGAACCCCACGCAACGTACCGATCGCCTTCACCTGGAACGGGTCGCACACCGTCATGTGTACGACGAAGAACGCGGCCAAACTCCCGTGGCCAGCGCGGCCAGGGCTACAGCCTGCGTGTCACCGCCACACCCACGGTCCACCGCCGGCTTCTCGACCGCTGCCAGCCGCTCGACGGCGCCGCATCGGTCCCGGCCCAGTGCAGGGCCCGCCACGAGGACGGCGCCAAGGGCGAACACATCGGCGGCGCCTGTCACTTCCCGGCCCTCCGCCTTGCTCGGGCGCGAGATAGCCGGGGGTGCCGAAGGCGTGGCCGGTCGTCGTCAGCCGGGTGGGCTCGACAGCCCGGGCGATGCCGACGTCCACGACCCGTGGGCCGTCCGGCGCCATGACGATGTTGCCCGGCTTCAGATCGCGATGCACGGGCACGCACCGTGCACTGCCTCCAGCGCCTCCGCCAGCGCCGCGCCGAGCTGCCTCAACTCGGCCTCGGCCATGGGCTCTTCGGTGGCGATCAAGTGGGCGAGCGTCGGGCCCGGCACATACGCCGTGGCCAGCCAGGGCGGCTCTCCGTCCAGTCGGCGTCCACCACCTGCGCGGTGTGGAAGCCACCGACCTCGCTCGCCGCGTCCACCTCGGCGCGGAACCGAGCCCGGAAGGCCGTGTCCCCGGCCAGCTCCGGCCTGGCCACCTTCACCGCCAGCAGACGCCCCCCCACTCGACCGGGCCGGATACTCCGTACCCATCGCACCCGCACCGAGTTCCCGCACCACGGTGTACGACCCGATCCGTTCCAACTGATCCTCCCCGCTCGACCTTCACGTCTTCCGGTATTTACCGCGTCCCGTCCGTACCAGCCCTGAGAGTTTCTCTCCGCGGGGCCGCTGGGCGACGGTTGATCGCGAGCCGCCACCGGCGGTCTTGGGCGGTGGCGGGGGTTCGGGCAGTGGTGGTAGCGCCTCTCCGAGGCAGCGAGCCCGTTGCTCGTCGCGCTCGCGTTCACGCTGTCGTTCCGCTTCCCGACGGCAGATGGCTGAGCAGTAGACCTGGCGGAGGCAGGGATTGGCCATGAACGTGCCCTCGCAGACGGCACGTGTGCGGCTGGGGCTCGGCCGCCGGGGGCGCGCATCGACCGGGGTAGCCACAGCTCTCGTCCGCGGGAAGCAGTGTGCTGGCCGTGGCCCTCGCCCTGGCCAACCAGATGCTTCACGCCCACGCCGTACTGATGGCCACCGTATCGATCACGCTGTTCCGCGTGGTCTTCGCCACCGGCACACTGCTGATGCTGCACGGCGGGGGCCGTCGGGAAGTCCCCGCAGGCCCCCGCCGCTGGAGACCGCCCGGCCTCAAGCAGCAGGCGCACGCGCTACCGCCGCCAGCTCCGGCTCCGGCCACACCGCCCCGAATCGCATCGCTCCCGCTGATGCCCCGTCCCTCACGGTCCTGCGCGAGGGACCCATCGCCTGTGGAGGGGGCAGCGACCCCCCCGGCTCCCGAGCCCCCCAGCCCGGCTCTGGTTCGGCATGACGAGCCCGGCCTGGCCAGCTGGAATCTCCGCCTGAGCCACTGGAGTTCACCACACCGGCCCCGGCCGCTGCCCCTTCCCCGTGGCGCAGCATCCGGGGCCGACTCGTACGCTCGGGTGCCGGGCGGAGAGTGTGACGGCCCTGCCCGGCACCCCGTCTGCTTCCGGCCGACCCGCCGGAAGTGAACTGAAGTGGGCCTCGCGTCACTCACCTTCGCCAGAACAGGTGGTGCGTCACGCCGCTCGGGCTGGGCACGACCTCCAGGTGGAACCGGTCGAGCAGCTCATCGGGGGACTCCCAGAGTCGTAGTCCGGCCCCGAGCCTTACCGGCGAGACCGCGACATGCATGGTGTCGACGAGGTCGGCATCAAGGAACTGCCGGATGGTGGTGACCCCGCCGCCGAGTCGGACGTCCTTGCCCTGCGCCGCTTCCCGCGCCCGTTCCAGGATCGTGGCCGGGGCGCCGTCGACGAAGTGGAACGTGGTGTCGCGGAGCGTGAACGACGGACGCCTGTGGTGGGTCATGACGAACACCGGAGTGCGGAACGGGGGCTCCTCCCCCCACCAGCCGCGCCACTCATGGTCCTGCCAGGGCCCGCGCTGGGGCCCGAACTTGTTGCGGCCCATGATCTCGGCACCGATGTTGCGTGCGAAGTCTCGCGTGAAGTAGTCGTCGAGGCCCCGGCTTCCCCCGGGATCCGTGCGCATGGGCCAGCTCGCCGTGGCTCCGGCCCAGGCGAACAGCCTCTCGGGACGGTCGTGACCGAACGGCCGCAGGAGACTCTGGTGCTCACCGGCACCGATTCCGTCACTCGTGACGTTGAAGTTCATGATTCTCAGCAGTTGATCCACGTGTTTCCTCGTCAGGTCCTGTCGCGTCATCGTGGGGCGAGGCGCCGCACATCATGACGTCGAACGGGACGTGGCCGGATCGACAGCGACGCGCAATCTTTTCCCGAGCGCATCAGGAAGCAGCCCCGTTGGCGGTGTGGCTCCGGCCGACTGATCGCCCTGGCACACGGGGCGGCCGAAGGCACGCGAGCACGGCGGTGACGAGTGCGTCGTACGGGGCGCGGTCCGGGGGAGTTCGGCCTCGATCAAGCCGTGGGGGTCATAGAGCACGGCGTGCGTGTCACTCAGCGCCCGTCCGTGAACCCCTGTCGTGGTGTCAGTGAAGTGGTTGGAGCATAAGGAAAACGATTCGGGCAAATGCGGGCTCTGCCCACGGCAGAATCCTCTTGGCGTGATCGAGCCACGCTGATTGAGTTCCGCCATGGAGCGCATGGAGATCCTGATCCTCGGCGGGACGGCCTGGCTGGGGCGTGAAGTGTCCCGGCAGGCCCTCGTCCGCGGCCACCACGTGACGTGCCTGGCTCGTGGCAACAGCGGGCCCGTGGCGGAAGGCGCGCGCCTGGTGGCGGCGGATCGGCGCAACCCCGCCGCGTACGCGTCCCTGCCCGGCCGGGAATGGGACGCTGTGCTTGAGGTGTCCTGGCAACCCGGCTTCGTACGGAAGGCAGTTGCGGCCCTGGGCGCGCGGGCACGTCACTGGAGCTACGTCTCCTCGGTCAGCGCATACGCCTCCCACGGCGAGCCCGGCGCGGACGAGTCCGCCGCCCTGTTGCCTGGCACAGACCACGAAGAGGCCGACCGTGACCAGTACGGCGAGGCCAAGTCCGCTTGCGAAACGCTCACCCGGACGGCCCTGGACGACCGCCTCCTCGTCGCACGCGCCGGACTCATCGGCGGGCCCGGCGACCACAGCGACCGCTCCGGCTACTGGGTCGCCCGTGCCGCCAGTGCTCCCCAGGCGCCGCTGCTCGTCCCCGACACCCCGCAAGCCCCGACGCAGACCATCGACGTACGCGACCTGGCGACCTGGCTCCTCGACGCTGCAGAACACCGAACCACAGGTACCTACAACGCGGTTGGCCCGACTGTGCCTTTCGCCGAGTGGATCGACCTGTCCCGCAGAGTCGGCGGACACACCGGACCGGTGGTCACGGTGGCGTCCCAGCAACTCCTCGCCCACGGAGTGGCCCAGTACATGGGCCCCGACTCACTGCCCATGTGGGTGGTCGAACCGGGATGGGAAGGCTGGGCGGCGCGCGACGGAGCTGCCGCCGCTACCGCGGGCCTACGCCATCGCTCCCGCACCGGCCTCCTTGTCGACACACTGCGCTGGGAACGCGAGCAGGGACTGCACCGGCCACGCCGCGCGGGACTCGCCCCGGACAGAGAGCGCGAACTTCTGGCGTCCTTGGGATAAAAACCCGTCCTTGAGCTGGCGGTGATCTCGGGCAAGCGCCTCGAAAGAGGTGTCAAGGATGGGTTCTCAGTCCCGTGGCCTGGTGTTTGTCACCGGCCAACGCACAGTGGGGGTGTTCGCGTCAGGCTGTCGGGCAGCCGGCGGCTTTGAGCCCCGTGTTGAGCTGCTTCTTCAGGGCGGTTTCCTTCTGCGGCGTGATGTCCTGGTTGGGGATGGTCAGCTTGAAGTCCTTCTTGCCCGCGAAGTTCTGAGGAAAGCGGTATCGGTTGGGGTGACGTGAGTCCAGCTCAGAGGGCATGGGCAACAGGTCCGATGAGTGAACGCCATCCCGCGTCGTCTGTCTGCATTGCGCGGAAGACTTCTCTGAGGAACCGGGGGAGTGGTGAAGAGTGGCCCAGCCAGCTCGGGCGACTCGATTCGTTCGCTCCCGGTGGCGAGTAATTGTCCGTTCCTGTGGTTCGGTTGGCGACTGAGCGCGCCCATTGGCGGGATTCGCCCTGTGCATCAACCCGGCTCATGTGTGCGCAGGGGTGTCGGGTCGGTGCCGGCGGGGGTGCGTGGGTGTGAGCCGACAAGTGATCTCAGCATGCCGAGCCCCGCCGCGATAGCGGCGAGATGCAAAACCGCCGCAACGGCGAGGTTTTCCGGCAGGGTGACGTCGGTCGGACGTGCCAAGGCGACGAACAGGGTGAGGGGCAGTTTCCAGCTGCTCCACGCGAACAGTGAGCCCGACCCGAGCCAGCCGAGCGCCTGCAGGAGGTGATGGGGCACGCGGGAGCGACGTTGTCGGGCGAGCGTCCAGAGGGCGGCGGCGCCGGCGAGTGCCCACAGTGCACCCACGCCCGTGAGCAGGTACCCCTTGGTGTCCCGCTCGGCCGGGTGTGCGACGCCGAGGGTGCCGCCAACTGCCCAGTACAGCCACGCAAGACCAACGACGGCGGCGATGCCAGCGGGCCATGGCACAGTGGCACGGGTAGCGTCCCCGACGCGCGCGGTGAACGCTTCCGGCCAGCGCCGCCGCAGGTAGGCGGGGAGCGCGAGGGCCAGTCCCAGCCCCATCCCTATGAAGCTGAACTGGATCAGAGCGCCTTCCCAGCCAGGCATGGCAGAGTCGTCGCCCCTGCTGTTCGCCGCACCGCCGCGCGCAGCATCCAGCACCGTAGTGAGCACGGCGTACGGCAGGATCGACACGAGGAACCCCGACCCCGTCCAGGCGCAGAAGGTCACCAGCCACCCCGGTATACGCATGCCCCAGGGCCGTACCAGGGCGAGCGCCAGGATGATCCCGATCACCGCCATGCCGATGGTCACGGTATTGAGGAGGACCCAGCCGGCCAGGTTGAAGCCGTTCCCGATCGGCGCCAGCCCCAGCAGCGAACCGACGACCCACGACACCTTGATCAACAAATAGGGCGACAGAGCCAGTGCCGCCCCGTATCCCGCGCACCGTCCAACCCGGTCCCAGCGTTCCACCCGGATACCCCTTCCTCAGCAGGAACTCCAGCCTGGGACATCCCCCTGCCCGCGTACGTCCGCCGCGGGGAGCATTCGCCTCCGCCGGGCGGCGGAGCCCGGTCTCGTCATCCAGGCTGACCTGGGAGCGGAGCAACTGCCAAGGGCTGTGGGCTGGTTGAGGTGTGTCACGCTGCGGCGGGTTCCTCGGGGCGTTCGACGAGGTGGCCGCTTTCGCAGCGGGAACCGGCCCGGACGAGGGCGACGAGGTGGGGTGCGTTCACGGCTCGCCAGCGGGCCTGGGCGGACTCGACGAGCTTTGAAGACCATCGCCAGGGCGGCGGCTCGGGAGCCGGCGCCCTTGGTGACCTTCGTCCGCAGCCGCACGGTTGCGAAGGTCGACTCGATCGGGCTCGTGGTCCGCAGGTGGATCCAGTGCTCGGCCGGGAAGCCGTAGAACGCCAGCAGCTCGGCCTCGTCATCGACGATCTTCCTCACCGCCTGGGGGAACTTCGCGCCTGTGAGGTTCTGAGGAAAGTGGCATCGGCAGTCGGGAAGTTAGCGCAGGTCAGCGCGCCGGAGCAATCAGCGGCCCGGGACTTGCCCCACGGTAACGGGAGGTGGGGGGAGGCACGGGGGCGTGCATGGGCATCGAATGGGTTGGGGACGCCTGTCTGGAGGGCTCGGCTGATGGTGCCGGGGTGAGGGTGTCGAGTCGGGGGAGTGAGGGCCGTGGCTGAGCGGTGGGTTGAGGCCGGTGGGGGGACTTGAACCATACGCACATGCCGGTGATGCAGGGAGAGTTGCGGCTGCCGCAAGGGCAATCGAGGCCAGGGAGAAGGCCAGCTACCTCTCGGACGTCCGCAGAGCGGCCGACATGAACCGGAAACGTACGCCTGACGAAGGTGAGTTAGATTGTGGTCCCACGTCGCCACAAGCACAACCACCACCAGCAGGGCACCAAGGCGTGGGACGGCCGCATCTGTGTGATCACGGATGGCATCTCGCGCTACTGGATCCGCACCACGTTGCCCCCGGCTCACGGGCCGGGCCCGTTCAAAGGTTCTTCTTCCCCATTACCGCCTTTACGGCGTCCGTTGCCCGCTCGGCGAGATCCTGAAGTGCCAGGAGGCGCCCTTCAGCCCGGTTGCGGAGGCGCAGCCGCAGGCACATCCCTCGCAGCCACCATGGCAACTCCCAGAAAGGAACGAAGGTCATCGCGTCCTTGATGGCAGTGTCGGCTACGCCACCGAGTCCTTCGGTGCGTAGTTCCGCATAGATTTCTGGGGTGAGGGTGCCGAACAGCCGGGCCATGTCGCCTGCGGCCACGAAGCCTGGACTGCGCACTGTGGCATCCGATGAGTGCAAGGCGCGTAGTACCCGTGGTGCTACCACAGCGACGTCATCAGAGTTCAGCACCAGCCCGACCACGGCTGTACCCACATACCTCTCGCCCCGGTCGAAGGCCGCGTCGACCTCAGCCGGATCACGGATGCCGATCAAACCGTCACCGGTCTCCCAGTCCAGCTCCTGCGGCACATCGTTCCTTTCTCATGCTGGTCATTCACAAGGTGGCGGCAGCACTCGCCGCTTCTTGAGGTTGTTGATCATTCCAGCCCTCTTCAGCTGGTTGAGGTCGCCCTCGGTCACGCTTGACGATGGATAGTTCGACTGGACATGACCGTGGTATTCCTCGGTGATGCTGCCGTCTTTGTTCTCGATCTGACCATGCCGATCCAGGACCACGATCTCATTGTTCTTGTGATCGACTCCGCGAATCGGCATGTGACGTTGGGGGTGTTCGGATCAAGGTCGAGGGACCGGTCGAGTGCTGCCTGACCGTCCGAGGGCGCCCATGAGATCTCGCGCCCTCCCGAAGAGCCGGCCGAGGCGCCGTGCGCTCCGTCGACTCGACGACGACCGCACCACTGCCCTCTGCGAAACCGTCGCCTCTGCAGCGCAAGTGGAAGAGGCCGGCATGCGCATACGAGGAGCCTGGGATAGCTCTCCGTGCGGGCTCTCGAACATGGAGTGCGACGTGAAGGCGATCCACCAGCCGATCTCCAGCTGTGCCGAGCTCAGCCGCTGTGCGTTGGGGCCGTCTCATCGCGCGGCCAGGAAGCGGCCAGAGGGCCACCTGCCCGGGTACAGGGGTGCTCCCCAGGTACCCCTGTTTCTTCGCCTCCGGCAGCCTTGCCGGGAGGGCGGTGGCGATCGGGGTGGACGCTGTCGAGCGCACGCCAGGATGATCCGGGCCCGCTCCGCCATGCGCCGGTCCGGCAGCCCCACCCGGTGCACGAGTTCGACACACTCGTCCTCGGAAACGATCTCCACAGCGGTAGAGCCTTGGCCAGCAGGCCAGCTCCCCATCAGCACCCCACGCTTCGTGCAGGCGGTGACCGCCCACCCACCTCGTCAGCCTGCTACCGCACCCCCAGGCCCTCAGACTGCACGGACTTCCGGCCACGCGACCGGGCAGCCGGCGGCACGCAGCGAACCACCAGGTGCTGCCGGTGGCGGAGGAGCTGGGCGGTGCCGGTGAAACCTGACTGCTGGATGACGACGTT
Organism: Streptomyces sp. YGL11-2; assembly: GCF_050054615.1. NCBI lineage: Bacteria > Bacillati > Actinomycetota > Actinomycetes > Kitasatosporales > Streptomycetaceae > Streptomyces > Streptomyces sp. YGL11-2. The sequence goes on along the minus strand of NZ_JBNHIN010000040.1, from coordinate 33,773 downwards.
GTGCGGGTATGGGTTGGCCAGTGCCTGGGCTGCGGCCTGCTCGGCTTCTGGCCTGCCGCCGGCGTCCAAGGCCGACCCCCTGGAGCACTGCGCGCACCGGACGGTGTTTCTTGAGCCCACCAGATTCTGCGATTCCTTCCACGCTTTCCGCTCGAATGCCGGGCGAACGACAGGCAGTTCGCTGCCGCGGGTGCGGCATTCCGGCAACCAGCGAAATCTACTCGTCAGTTCGGAGCAACCGTGCGGGGAGAGCTTCCGTCTCTGAGATTGACAGAGGACCTACAGGTCCCTGCAGTCACCGCAGGCACCCGCATTTCACATACCCGAAGTTCGGACACCTTGCGAAGAACGCCAGGCGCAGATGCAGCGCCAGGTCTTGTTTCTCTCTCCGCTGCACTTCCGCCACTCATCTCGGCGTGACCAAGGATGGTCCGTTCCTCGATGGAAAGGAAAGTCGCATGTCCATACCCCCCACAGCTGCCGACCAAGGCCGGCGCAGAAACAGATGGGCAGCAACCGCCGTCGCCACCACTTTTCTCACCGGAGCGTCGCTACTGGGCACGCAGGGGCCGGCCTTCGCGGACGACAAGCCCACAACCCCCGGCAGCATCTACGAATCGGATGACCAGGTCCTCGCGGACATGGCCAAGTGGTCGCCGGTCCGAGACTCTGAAAGCGTGACGGGTCTCCCCACCGGGCTCGACGACAAGCAGGTCAACCTCTCGGACGTGTCGGGAGGGCAGGTCAATTACAACCCTGATCAGGCCATCAAGGACGCCCAGGAAGCGGCAAAGACGTTCGCTGAAGACCCCAACACCAAGGAGCCTGCCCGCGAAAGCGCCAAAAGGCTGTACCAGCCCATCAACGGACTTGCACAGGCGCCCAACTACACGGCCCCCCGCTTCACCGGCAAGGACGCATTCAAGGACGAGTGGACCGGTCAGAACCTCGAACAGTTCTGCAACCAGGCGAACCACGACAAGGATCGCGCGGGCCAGAAGCCGCCATGCGCCTTCGTCGGCAAGCTCACCGAGAAATACCCGGTCAAGGGACAGGCTGGGGACGGCCTGGCCGGCGGCGGGAAGCTGACCTACAAGATCTCCAGTTCCGTCACCGACGAAAAGAGCGAGACGGAGGGTTGGTCGGTGGGTGGCAAGATCACACCCAAGATCGGCGACGGGAAGAGTGACATTCCGGCGGAGGCGAGTTTCACCTACAGCTACGCAGCCACGTCCACCAAAAGGCTGCAGAACACCATGGAAACCGACGTCGAGATGACTGTGCCCGAGGGCAAGCAGAAGGGCTGGCTGGAGCCCCGGGGAAACGGCGCGTACTACACCGGCTACATCGTCTACCGGGCGAACAACGACACCCAGCAGCGGATGGTGGCCGTTCCCGCCCGTGTCTACGTCCAGTCGCGCGACACCACCAGCCCGATCACCTGGTTCAAGCGTGTGAAGTAGGACCGTACTTCACGGGCCGCTGAAACGGGCCGAGGGCCTGGATCCGTTACGACCGTCATGGGTCCAGGCCCTTCGCGCGCAGGTGATTGGCGGCGCGTCGGGCGGCGTCGGCAGGGCCTGGACCCGCAGGCGGCGGCTTCTCTTCCTCTGCACGGGCTGGGCCGGCCGCTGGGTGCGTGGCTGATCGGCGACCTGCTCGGGCACCCCGGTGGCGTCCAACGTGACGAGGACGTTGGCGATGGCTCCATCATCCGTCGACCAAGAACGCGCCCCGACGTACACCGGCGCCATCACGCACCGCACCTGATGCGTCGCGGTACGGAGCGGAACAACCGCCAAGGACAGGTTTGGCGGCATCCTGGAAGAAGAGAAGGGGTGAAGGCGGGAGAGGGGGCGTGATGCGAACCAGCGACGAGATCTATCACCGGGTCCGCTGGGACCCGCGGTTCGACCCGGCTCGGTTCGTGCTGGGGATCAGCCAGCGCAGGGATGCCGTCAAACGCATCCCGCTGCCTTCCTTTGTTCCCGGGGGCGACATCCCGTGGCACCGGGTGATGTTTATCGAGGCGGACGGCGAGGTGGTCTGGAACCGGACCACAGGTGTGGACCGCATCGACGCGTCGGGAGCCGGCCGGGTGCGGGCCCCGCAAGCGCACCTGAGTTTGGCCAGGGTCGAGCCTGCCGACGCCCTCGATGTGTCCCCGACGGCCCGCACGGCGGTGGCCTGGATCCCGCCTGCGGAGCTGTGGGCGCCGATCCAGGACATCCGCCGGGATTACGATCCCCAGATCCACCGCTGGCCGCCGCATGTCAATGTGCTCTTCGGCTTCGTGCCGGAGTCCGACTTCGAGCGGGCGGCCCCGTTGCTCACCGCAGCGACGGCCGAGATGCCGGTCTTCACCGCCCGGCTGGACGGGGTGCGCACCTTCCAGCAGAGGGCGTACGTCACCGTGTGGCTCGACCCTACGGCCACCGGCAAGGCGCCGTGGGCAGATCTGCACCGCGTACTGCAGATGCGGTTCCCTCGCTGTCGTGCGCCCGCCAGGAACTTCACCCCACATCTGTCCCTGGGGCGGACCCGGGATCCGCGGCGAGTCACCGCCGACTGCGCCACCCGGCTCGACGCCATGACGGCGACGGTCTGGGAACTCGTCCTGCTCTCACGCAGGGGCGACGGGCCGATGAGACCACGTGCCACGGTCGCCCTGCGCTCGGGCGAGGTCCGCTGGCTGCCCGCGCTCGGTCCCGAAGCGCCGGGCCCGGAGGACACCGCATGGCTGTCCGCGATCACTGACAGGTGAGGCGATAGCCAGGTGGGGCAAAGCGCCGCCCGCGTTCCACCATCGGTAGTGCCCTTCACGGAACGAGTCTTCGCCGGTCCGTGGGTCGAGCCTGCTCCCGCGAGCGAACCGGGTCTTCGTCGCGATGCCCCGGTCACGTCGTACCGCTTCAATATCGCTTCACCAGCGATGACCAGGGACGATATTCGAGACTGGCCCCCTACGACATGATCACTTCCCATGCCCGTCCGCATGATCTACCTCTTCGCCACCAAGTTCCTGGCCTGACTCGCGCCATTGGGCCGAAGCACCGCATCGAAGGACGCGGAGATACTCTCCTCCGGCACGAGCTCGCGATCCTCCTCCGCCAAATCCCCGCAGCCCGGCCCAGCTGGCCCGACCGGGCCCTGCGCGCCGCCCTCACCCGACTACTACCCCGGCCACTGCGCGCCCGACGGATCGTCACCCCGCCTACCCTGCTGGCCTGGCACCAACGCCGGATCAAGAAGAAGTGGACGCAGCCCCTGTCTCTGGGACGCCCACCGCTCCCGGACGAGATTCGCGACCTGATCCTCGCCTCGGTTCGCAGAACTCCGGCTGGGGCTTCCGTCGAGTGCATGGGGAACCATGCCGCCTCGGCCACCGCCTCAGCCCCGCCACCGTCCGCCGCATCCTGCGCACAGCTGGCCTCGGCCCCGCACTCCAACGCGAACAAGCCCGCGGCGAATGGACCGCGTTCCTCAAGACGCAGGCCGATGGCCTGCTCGCGACGGACTTCTTCCACCTCGACACGATCGCGCTTCGGCGCCTGTACGCGCTGTTCGTGATGGAGGTACGAACCCGAACCGTGCACATCCTCGGCTCACCGCCCACCCGACGGCGGAGTGAGCTACCCAGCAAGCCCGCCAACTCCTGTGGCAACTCGGCGACCGCACCGAGCAGTTCACCCACCTCATCCGTGACCGGGATGCGAAGTTCACCGCCGCCTTCGACGCCGCGTTCGCCTCCGAGGACATTGCCGTGGCCGAGATCCCGCCCCGCTCGCCGAACTGCAATGCGCACGCCGAGCGCTTCATCCGCTCCGCGCGCCAGGAGTGCACTGACCGGTTGCTGCTCTACGATCGCGGCCACACTGAGGGGATCCTGCACGACCACGCCCGGCACTTCAACGCCCACCGGCCCCACCCAGGCAGGAACCAACTCGCGCCCCTAGACGACTCCGCCGTCATCCCCTGCCCGCCATCCGGATCGACCGACGGACGGCCGTCCACGGGCTCACCAATGAGTACCTACCTGTCAACTGACCACCCGTCAAACCCCTGGGTCGCACTCGGTGAAGCCATTTTGAAGCGGTACGGGGGTCGATCCGGTGTGGGCCGGTTGCCTCCCGGTGCGACCGGAAAATTCACCTCCGCGAACCTCTTGACGGCCAGGCTGCCCACCTGGAACCTTCTGAAAAAATCTGAGTGGAAATGCAACGTACCAAGCAGCTTCACTCATTCACGGGGGGTAAATCGGGAGGAAGGGGAGGCAAGGATGAGACGACGCCGCTGGATCACCGGGCTGTGCACCGTGGTGGTGCTGGCTGGGGTAGGGGTGCCCGGAACGACCGCCCTGGCCGGAACGACCGCCGGCCAGGCGCCCGCAGACAGCGGTGCCGCCAACACCGGCACCCCCATCGGGCAAAAACCGATGATGGGCTTCAACAACTGGGCGCGGTTCACGTGCGCGGCGCAGGCCCGGCTGGACGGGACCCGGGCCGGCTACTCGTTCCAGGACTTCATGGAGGACCAGGCCAAGGCGATGAAGGCCACCGGTCTGGTCGCCGCCGGGTACAAGAACCTGACCGTGGACGACTGCTGGATGCAGCGCACCTCGGCCGGTTACCTGCACGGCGCCGCGCACTGGGGCGGCAGCAGTCAGCCCGGCTTCGACTGGGAACTCACCGGCTACGCCGACCGCCTGCACGCCCTCGGCATGGAGGCCGGGCTCTACAGCACCTCCGGTGAGAAGACCTGCCAGGGCGTGCCCGGCGGCGTCAAGGGCCACGAGGACAACGACGCCCGCTCGCTGGCGTACTGGGGCATCGACTCACTCAAGCTGGACAACTGCGGTACGACATGGAGCGACCGGCAGCAGATCTTCACCGCCATGGCCAAGGCGCTGAACACCGCCACATCCGGCAAGGACCGCAAGATCCTCTTCAACGAGTCGGCGCCGGCGGGCGCTTCGGGTTCCGAGTCGGTCAAGTACAAGACCACGGACTGGGTGCGCGGGCTTGGGCAGATGTGGCGGGTCAGCCCCGACATCACGGTGTGGCCCAAGGCCGCCTGGAACGACCCGAGCGCCGAGTCGGCCTACCAGGGCGGCGTCTACCAGAACTTCACCGACACCGTGGCGCTGGCCCGGTACAACGGCGTCGGCAACCACAACGACGCCGACATGCTGCTGATCGGCGACAACAAGCAGCTCACGACGCCCGAGCAGCGCAGCCAGTTCGCGCTGTGGTCGGCGATGGGCTCGCCGCTGATGATCAGCACCGACGTACGGAAGATGGCGGCGCACCCGGAGGACTACAAGGAGCAACTCGCCATCCTGAAGAACAAGGACATCATCGCCGTCGACCAGGATCCACTGGGTGCCGGCGGCTACCTCGCCTCCCGCGACAACGCCTCCGCCACGGCCGGGATCGACGTCGTGGTCAAGCCGCTCGCCGACGGCAGCCGGGCGGTGACCGTCCTCAACAAGAACTCCTCGTCGGTGCGGTACAAACTGGACCTGGCGCGGATCGGCTTCGGCAACCTCAGCTGCACCCGCACCGCCCGCAACCTGTGGACCCACCAGGACTCCCGGGTCACCGACTCGATCAGCACCACGATCGACGGCCATGACAACGCCATGTTCACCGTGGCGCCCGGCAGTTGCGGCGGGGCGGCGGACGCGGTCGGGCAGATCCAGGCCGCGCAGAGCAACTTCCAGCAGACAGCGTTCTGCCTGGACGCGCACCACGGCGCGACGAAGGGCGCCGAGGTCGCCCTGTGGGACTGTACCGGCCGCGCCAACCAGCAGTGGCGACTGCGCGGCAACGGGCTGATCGCCAGCCTCCAGGACGACGGCCTGTGCGTGACGGGCGACCCGACCGGCCTTCGGCTGGCCGCCTGCGACCACAGCGACCTGCACCAACGCTGGACCTACCACCGCTCCGGCGAACTCCGGCAGGCCACGGGTGTGTGCGTGGACATCAACGGCGGTGCGCTGGACGACCGTTCGGCCAAGGTGACCACCTACCAGTGCGGCACGTACCAGCCCAACCAGACCTGGAGCGCCCCCTTCACCACCCCACCTGCTGCCTGAGTCGCGGTCCCTGGCGTCGTACGCACGCGCCGACGCCGGGAAGGCGCCCCGTCACCACCGCATGGCCGTGACGGGGCGCCGCGTTGCGTGAGGGGGGAGCGACGGTCACGGAGCCTCCCAGCTGGGCACTCACCCCACGGGAAGCCGTGCCCACGAATGGCGGCGGCGGGCGTGCGGACGTGGCGAGGGCGCGATCGCCGGAATCGAGCGGGCCTCGCGCGACAGCAGCCGCTCCCGCTTGCCGGCGAACGCCTCAAGGATTGCCGGGCCCCGTTCGTCGTCGAGCAGACCTTCGCCCGCTCCACCGGTTCAAACGCCTCGCGGTCCGCTGGGAACGACGTATCGAACTCCACGACTCCTTCCTCTCGTTGGCTTGCAGCCTCATCTGCTGGAGACGCCTCAAGAAGACCGGATCATGATCGCGTTACGAGCTCATAGAAAAGGATTTGAGCGAGGCGGCACCCCGCCGCTACCTTCATGGTGGACCGTGAAGTCGTCGTATGGAGGTGAGCCCCGTGAACACAGTTACCCATGGGTGCTCCCTCAACCCGTCACGGTCCGGCGGCTGACGTTCGGTGTCGCCAGGAGCGCCTGAGATCGAGGCACTCCTGGAAGGAGACTCCGATGAACACAAAGCCTTTCACATCTGGCCTGAGCGAGAACGCGGTGATGATCACGCGCGTCGCGGACAGGCAATGGCATGCACTGGATGACGACCTGGTGGTCGGCCGCGCGTATGCGGAGCACCGGCCCGACGGACGCTTGTTCGTGAGCATCGACGCCTGGCACGACGCCACCTTCGACCGGCTCGCCGAGGCGATGCTGGCGGAACTGCCGGCGCCGCTGTACACGGTGGTCGACGAAGCCGACGTCGAGCTGACGGCTGGCTGGCGGCGGGCCGGTTTCACGATCCGGCGCCGCGAGTGGGAGTACGTCGTGCCGACCGACCCGCGGATCACCGGGCTCGAAGCGGTACTGCCGCCTTCGGGCGTGACGATCGTGCCCGCCGGTCAGGCGGACGAGAGTCTGCTGCGGACGGTGGACCGCGCGATCCGTGACGAAGTCGAGGCGACCGTCGGGTGGCAGTCGATGCCCGCGGAGGTGATTCCCCGCCCCGAAGGCGACACCATCGTCGACTCGTCGAAGTACGCGGTGGCCGCGGCGCCGGACCGCTACCTGGGTCTGATCCGGGTGGTGACGGTGAACCGGCCGCGCATCGGGCTGGTCGCGGTCCGGGCCGGCGAGCAGCGCCGCGGCATCGCGCGGGCGCTGCTGGCCCACGCGCTGGGGACGCTGCACCGCTCCGGGGCCGCCGCGGCCTGGACCGAAGTGCACGAGTCCAACCAAGCAGCCTCGGCGCTGTTCGAGGGCATCGGCGGCAGGCCGATGAGCAGCAACCTGGAGCTGGTGCGATGACGAAGAACAAGAACGTCATCGAAGTCGAGGGCAAGGTCGTCGAGTGCCTGCGCAGCGCCATGTTCACCGTGGAGCTTGAGAACGGCCACCGGGTGCTCGCGCACATCAGCGGGAAGATCCGCAAGCACTACATCAAGATCTACCTGGAAGACCGGGTGCTGGTGGAGCTCCCGCCGTACGACCTGACGCGCGGCCGGATCGTGTTCCGGTACCGGAACTAGCAGGGGTCGGCACCTTCCGCGGTAGCTGATCCTGGGGCCCCGGTCACGGCGTTTCCGTGACCGGGGCTCCGATGATGGCTCGCACGGCCGTGGCGGCCACCGCTCCAGCCGCCGCCAGCAGGTCTGGCCCGAGCCGAACCCCAGCTCCAGGGGCAGCAGTTGCCAGGCGATGTCGTACGTTGTGCAGCACGTGCAGGATGCCCTGCAGGCACAGCCGGTCCGGCGCCGACCGCGGGCCAGGAGCCTTCTCGGGCCGGGACGGCTGTAGCGCTACGTCGGGCTCGGTGGGGACGATATCCGTATAGCGTCCACTCTCCTTGCCCCACTCGTAGTGGCCGCTCATCCAATCCTCGTAGACGCTCAGGACCTGTCGGACATGCTCCCCGCGCTCGGTGGGAAATGCTCCCGTTGGGAGGCCCCTGAAACGTCCACGCCGAGGTGTTGAGCGGGTCTGAGGAACCTTCGGGAATTCTCATGGGCCCTGGGACGCCTGATCGTCCGTAGGCGGGTGACCTCGGCATTCGTCAGTACGAGGAGAGCTGCCCAACACCGTGGCACTGGTCGTCGGCGCCTGGGCCGACTCCCGTGCCCACGAGCGGCTGCTGTTGATCGCGGCCGACGTGCTGCGCGTCGTCGCGCGGCAGTCTCTTCTCAAGTGGTGGCGAGCGTGTGTCCCAGCAGCGACATCGCGTCGGGCATCACCCGCCGCCAGAAGCCTTCGGTGTGCTCCCCGTCGGGGAACCGCGCCTCTCGCGCTCGCGCCTGCCGCGCGACCTCGCGGGCAGCCGGGCAGAACGGGTCCTCCTGGCCGCACCACACGCCGAGGGCACCCGCCTGCATCCGGTCGAGGCGGAGCGTCGGCTCGTGGGCCCGCCAGTCGGCCTCGTCGGCGTACCCGCCGGTGACGCGGGCGTCCGCCCAGGTGCGGAAGACGCCGGGGCTGAGCAGCGCCACGGCGTCCAGGTTGCGTCCGCTCTGCGTGCGCCCGATGGCGTACTGCAGGGCGCCCGAGCCGCCCATGGAGATCCCCATCGCGGCGCGCGGTGTGGGCAGTTGGCGGGCGTGCAGCCAACCGGGGAGCTCCTCGCGGAGCATCGCCTGCGGGTCGTCGCCGTCACCGGGGGAGCGCTGGTGCCAGTACGTGGCGTCCCCGCCGTCCACCGCGACGACGGCGAACGGCGGGATGCCGCCCTTGACTGCGGCAGCCAGGAACTGCGGAGTCCCCAGCGCCACCATGCCCTGCGCGTTGTTCCCACGCCCGTGCAGCATCACGCAGACCGGCAGCTTCGTGCTCGCCACGGTGCCGGGCGGCAGCATGGTCACCATCGTCACATTCCGGCTCCGCGCCGCCGAGCGCACCTGCTCGACATGCACCGCCCCTGGCGCCACGCCTGGCACCGTGCCGTCCGTCCCAGTCAGCCCCAGCAGCTTCTTCAGCTCCACCCCACCGGGCAACCACCCGGCGAGCATTCCGCCCCCGGTGGCGGCCCCGAGCAGGGCAGCGCCGCCCGCGACGCCGGCCCCGAGCCGCAGCATGCGCCGCCGCGACACCGCGCGGTCGACGGGGTCCGCCGAGGGCTGCTCGGTGACGCCGTCCATACCTCTGGTCATGTCTGTCGGCCTTTCAGCATTCGGTTTCGTGCGTGCGGCCACGGTCAGCCGCCGGATAGGACCGAGCCCGTGAACATGCCCGCGTACATGCGGTGCAGGCGCCGATGTCCGCCCAGCCGGGCCTGACCGACCACGGCGACGACTGCGACGACCCACAGCCTCACGGCGGAGGGCACTGCTCCGCGGCACGGTCGCGCTGTGCGCCACGGGCGCGCGCGACGATCCGGAACAGCGGCAGCGGGCCAGCAACAGCAGTGCTGCCTGCATGAGCCGTTCTGCGTCCTCTGGTTGGCGCCATTGGTTGACGCCATCCGCGGTTGAACTGACCTGCGCGGCTGCCTGGCTGAGAGTCGGCGGATGAACAGAAGGCTCAGGGGAAGACCCGGGTGGGACGGCCGACGCGTAGGCTCTGACTTCGTCGATCAGTGCTGCAGGTTCTTGGACAACTCCGCCGCGCCCAGCACCTCACTCGCCGGCGGGGTGGCGATCTTGGGGGCGGTGCCGTAGGCGGAGTAGGTGGTCTGGATCCCGGGCTTGTAGGGGAGGCCGGGGTCGCTCACGCGGACCTGGACCAAACGGTTCTGCTCGTCGATCCAGAAGTCGTAGGTGGCCGACTTCTGGTGCATGGCCCCGGCAACCTCGTTCTGCTGGGCGGCGGGCAGACCGGGCAGGGCAGCGGCCCAGGCATCGGTCTGGATGGAGCTCTGGATGTGGACCATCTCCGCGCCGCCGACCGTCTCCTTGCCCACCTTGGTGAGGCGGCCGGCCTTCGCGTTGGCGGTGAGCTGGGCGACAGGGTTGTAGAACGCGCGCATCTCGGTCATGGCGGCCGGGCTCGGCACCGAGAGGTCCGTCTTCTTCATGGTCGGGTAGGTGGTGGAGTCGTACTTCAGCCACTTCTTCCCGCTGCCGTGGGAGGAGATCTTGTCGCCGCCGAAGTACATCGTCCCGTCGACGTACAGGGTGATCTCCGCCCGGCTGCCGTTGTTCACGGACATCTGGAACGCCTCGGGCGACTTCCAGCTGTACGACCCGCTGCCGCCCTGCCCGGAAGACGACCCCGTGCCGCCGCCCGCAGGCGGAGCGACGGTCGATGTGGCCATACTGGAGCTGCCCGCCTGCGTCATGGCGGTGGCCGCTGCCTCAAGCGCACCCTTGGGGTCCAGGTCGGCGGCCTTCTTCTCCGGCGCCGTGGAACCCCCGCCCGAAGACCCGCCGTCCGAGGACCTGCCGCAGGCCGACAGGCCAGCCACCAGCAGGGCCGAGAGCGTGGCGGCGGTGGTTATACGCCACGTGGTACGCATGAACAGTTTCCCCGTCTTGTCGCGCCGATCGGTGTCTCAACTGGGCTGATAGTGGCAGACTTTGCGGATTCCCGCATGGAAGATCCACCACGCTCCTGCGCCCCTCCTCGTACTGGCCAACACCGAGGTCACCCTTGCGGACTCGCCACAGCAGATCCGCACTGGTACCTGCTGCCGCCCGCCACAACGCGAAACCGGTGATCCCCCGGTCGGCGAGCACCAGCAGGCCCGGCTCCAGCTCTCCCAACAGATCCGGGATCAGCTGCTGTTCATGCACCGACAGCGGTCCCGCCGTTGTGGCGAACACCGCATGCGTCCCACACTCCACCAACGCCCGGGTGGACCGGGTGGGCCAGGGCGACGACACCGAGCGGATGCTCATACGGCCGGACGGCTACGCGTGCTGGGCAGGCGCGGATGACGTGGAACCGGCGCTCGCCCGCTGGTTCGGCGAGCCCGCATAGCCGACGTCCAGGAAGCTGGCCGTCGTGGAGAGGATGGTGGTCATCAGTGGGTGCCGAGGGTGACAACCAGCGTGCTGCGGCTCACGTCCTCCAGTTCGGGCACGTGATCAAACCGTGTTTACTCCACCCTCACCCTGTGGCGTTGCCTCCGTGCTTAGACTCGTTCTTGAGGGCTGGTGCCGCGGGAGTGGGGTGGTGTCGTTGCGTGGGGTGTCGGCGTCTGGGGGACTGCCGCCTGCGGCGGTGGGTTCCGGCGGCGTGCGGGGGAGGGGTGCGTGGTCCTCGGCGTTGTCGACGGGGGAGTTCGCCGCGGTCAGGTCGGTGGGTTTTGAGCCGGTAGGGCAGGTTTTGGGTTCGGCCGTGTTTCACGTGGCGGGCAGTGGGCCCTCGTGGTGTTACTACGACTGCGGCTACTCGCCGGCTGGTTGGTCGGGGCGGGGTTCGACGCCGGCGATGGTTGCCGCCTCTGGGCAGGGGGCCGCTTCCAAGGCGTTGGTGGATGTGTTGATGGCGGCGCGGCATGCGGCGCTTGCGCGGATGACTGCGCAGTGCACGGCGCTGGGTGGTGATGGTGTGGTGGCCGCCGATCTCACCATGGCTCCGTTCCCGTCCGCTCCGCATTGTTTTGAGTTTCAGGTGGTGGGTACGGCACTGCGGGCACAGGGGGAGGTGCGGCCGAGGCGTCCCTTTACCACGCATCTGAACGGGCAGGGTTTCGCGAAGTTGATCGCCGCGGGCTGGGTGCCGGTCGAGTTGTTGGTAGGGCTTGCCATCGGCACTCGTCATGATGACTGGAGCACACGGCGGCAGAACTGGTTCGGGGCGGGGAATCAGGAGGTGGAGGGCTGGAGCGAGTTGGTGGCGGTCACCCGTCATGACGCTCGGCAACGGATCGGTGAGCAGGCATGGCATACCGGGGCGGATGGTGTGGTGCTCGGTGAGAACCGTCTGCGGGTGTGGCGGGAGGCGTGTGTCAGGGCGCGCAGACGCAACAGCGATTCCGATCAGACCGATCATGTCGCCGAGGCCACGGTGGTGGGCAGTGCGGTGGCGGCCTTCAAGGTGCGTCAGCAACCGCCGCGCACGCTGACGGTGATGCCGCTGGACCTCAACCGCCACCGTCCGCGCTCTGGGTGACCTGCCACCGAGGGCGCCCCCCGCCACCGCCCGCCCGCCCGTCTGTCCGCCCGCTCGTCGTCAGGTACTTCACGGTTCGGCGGGACTCCGCTGGACACACGCCCGTCACCACCTGTCCGTCGCTGTTGGGAATTGTCACGAGGGGATTTGTTCATGAGCGCTACGGATCCGACCGCCCAGGGTGTTGCGCAGGGCGTACCTGCTGATGCGATGCGGCGGCTGGCCGAACTCCAGCCAGGCAGGCCGGGGTCGATCTTCACCAGTGATCTGACGGTCAACGAGTTCCTGCTCGTGCGTGAGGCGGGGTTTCGCCCGATCGGTCTGGTACTGGGCAGTTCGATCTACCACGTCGGTATCCAGCTGGGCCGCTGGGGCAAGAACCAGGAGCTCACCACGTTGAGCCAGGCCATGTACCACGCCCGGGAACTTGCCATGACCCGGATGGAGGCCGAAGCCGCACAGTTGGACGCCGACGGCATCGTGGGTGTGAGGCTCTCGGTCGAGGCACGGGAGTTCGGCAGTGACATCGCTGAATTCATTGCGATCGGCACGGCGGTCAAGGCCGATGCTCCCGCCCCCGGCGACAACGGCAGCTGGCGCAACGTCAAGGGCCAGCCCTTCACCTCGGACTTGAGCGGTCAGGACTTCTGGACCTTGATCCGTGCCGGGTACGCCCCCCTGGGCATGGTGATGGGCACCTGCGTCTACCACATCGCCCATCAGAAAATCGGTTCCATGTTCTCCAACATCGGCCGGAACGTGGAGATCGAGCCGTTCACCCAGGCGCTGTATGACGCAAGGGAGTTGGCGATGACGCGGATGCAGCACGAGGCGGAGGAGTTGCATGCCGAGGGTGTCGTCGGTGTCCAGCTCAACTCCCATAACCATCGCTGGGGTGGGCACACCACGGAGTTCTTCGCCATCGGCACGGCTGTCCGCCCGCTGCGCGACGACCATGTCATCGAGCGCCCGACGATGGTGCTGAGCCTGGATGACTGAGTACGCGATCTGTTGCCCGGAACGAACCGAAAGGCCACACCGTTGATGTCCTCCCACCACCCCGCTCTGCCGGAGCCCGGCGATTCCCCTGCTTCTGTTGAGCTGCTTGCCGCTGCACTGCGCCGCGACGCCGCTGATCTGGAGGTCTACACGCAGGTGCTCACCGGGGCGCTGGCCGATGCACTGCCGCCGGGCTCGGTGGCCATCGAGCGCAAGCGCGCCATGGCCGACCGGCTGGCCGGCCGGGAGGGCAGGGTGACGCGGCTGGAGGTCTCGCTCGGTGAACAGCGCCTGGTGCTCCACCTCTCCGCCGGCCGTCTGAGCGGCGAGGTCTGCAAGGAGGTTCGGGGGGTGATCCTCTCGCGACGCCCGGCCGCCCTGGACGAGTGGGTCGGCGAATTGGCCCGGGTAGTTGCCGCCCGTGCCGAGTCCGACGCACGGGCCCGGGCCGCGCTGGAACGACTGCTCCTGGGCAAGTGACCCATGCGGCCTACCGGAGCCGCACTGCCCAACTCCCCGCCGTGTGCAGACGGGTCGTGCCTGCTCGCCCGCTGCGGCGTCACCTTCCCGCCCACCCCGGACCTGGAAGGAGTCCTCGGACCCCGGTCGGGATACGGGCTTGACGGGGGCGAGGGAGCCTCGACCTCTTCCCGGAGCGCGCGTGCGCGTTCGACGAGTTCGGCCCGCCCGGCATCTGCGCCGCCGCCGGGTCGTGAAACGTGTTGCCGGTCGTGCCGAGGCAGCGGGCTTGTTCCTCGTAGTTTCGCTCCGCCGCCATTGGGCCCGGATCCTGGGAACGGCCGGGCTGACGGAGTCAGCCAACTATCGCACCGGTGCAGACAGGTCCCCCGGGATTCGCGCTGCTGAGCCTCGGTGAATCGGCGCGCGTGCATCGCCATCTCCGCGGACCCGTCAGGAGTCGGCGCCGTGCCCGATGTGCGGGACGCCGACCGCGCGGGTACATGGCTTGCACAGGCGCACGGTGGCTGACGCGCCGGTGGACGCCCGGCGAGTGCTGGTGTCGGTGCAGGTGCGGCGCTTGGTCTGCCTGGTGTCGGGTTGTCCGATGCAAACTTCCGCGAGCAGGTCCCCGGGTCTGCTGGAGCGATATCCCCAAGCTGAGCAGCCAATTCGAAAGAGCTCAGGAACAGACGTCAAGCATTGAGGCTCACAGACGCGCGCCCATGTGCCGGGACCTTGGCGATATACTGAGCATTTCCGCCGCCCTTGCAGTACGCAACCGCCGGGCCATCCAGAGACGTAACCTTGCCGCTAGCCATGTTGATCACATGGACTGCCGGCCAAATGTGCGTGTCGTCTTCAAGGCCCAATTGTGACACGTCGATGGTCCCGCCGCTCTGGACCGATCCCGTCTCCTTGCCGCCATCTGTCTTCACCTTAGACGAGACGGATGCCGCGCCGAGGCCGCCCTTCGTGACGGTGATCGCCTTATAGCAAACCGTCATGGCGTGAGATGCCGCCATGGCTGATTGGCTAGGCGCTCCAAGCAGTGTTGCACAGGCCAAGCCAGCGCTCACGGAAAGGCCGACGAACTTACGAATCGGGTTGATCCGAGTAACTCGGCGAACGGAAACCGTCGACAGCACCATAAGTTCCTTCGCGGTCGGATGGCAGATGGATCCAGATTGACTCGGAAATTGCCATGGCTGGGCACCTGATCCGAGGTCTCCTGTCGATTCGAGGATAGGTTGACTTTGAGCGAGCGGGGTCGGACCTGCTCACTGCAGTGGGGGATTTCACCCATCCCGCCAACTTTTCTGAGTGGCTGGCCGTTTGCGATTGATCTGGTCGTTCCGCACGCATAGAGGCACCACGGCTCCCGCAACACACGTCGCCCGCCTGCTGGACGCGGTCCACCAGCAGCTCGGCGGCTCCGTCGTACTCGTGTGGGACAACTACACCCATCACGTCGATGCGGCGATGCGCGAGCTCATCGCCAGCCGATCGGCCTGGCTGACCGTCTTCCGCTTACCCTCGTACACACCCGACCTCAACCCGTCGAAGGCGTGTGGGCACAGCTCAAGAACAGCCTGGCCAACCTGGACCCGTGCAACATCGACGAACTCGCCACACTGGCCCGCACACGCCTGAAACGGATGCAGTACCAATCCAGCCTGCTCGACGGATTCATCGCCGAGACCGGACTGGTCCCTGCCCCGTCATGACGTCACCCGGAACCGAAATCCTCAGTAGCCGCCCGGAGGAGCTGAGGGTGCTGATGCCGCCCCCCCCCGCGTCGGCACTCATCTGCCGGTGGCCCCTTCGGTGATCCGAAGGGGCCGTTTCCGCGGATCAGACAGTTTTATTCGTCTGGCGGGTTATGAGGTCCGGTCAGCAGAAGATGGTCGTGTAGTGGGCCCCCGGAGTCGTCGAATTCCAGTGCCACCATGCGACGTCGTTGGCGCCGATGGTCCGCGGCGGTGCGACGTAGCCGTCACTGAGGTTCTTGGCGCAGACCGTCACCGGGGAGCTGGTGCAGTTCTTGTAGTACTGGTCCATCGGCGCGCCTTCCGGGTTTTCCGGTACGAACGACGTCCAACACGGGTGGTCCGCGAGCGCCGGAGCCCCCATGACCATTGCCTGTACCGAAGCGTTCCGGGCGGCCTTGCCCGTTTGTGCGGGCGCGGCGGATGCAGTGGTGGAGGCCGTCAGTATCGCGCCGGCCGCCACCGCGGCCATCGCGACCGCTGCGGCGCCCTTACGGGTATTCATCATCGTGTTCCTCCTGTGTTCAGATTTCTTTGGCAGGGACTGCGGCACCGCCCGATCTCGGGTCGGCGCCGCAGTGTCGTGCCAGGTCTCGGCCGGCATCCGGCTGCAGTGCGGCGTCCCGGAAGGAGGTTCTGCCCCCGTTGCTCAGCCCGCCTTCCAGGACGCCGATGGGGCCGGACGTGCGGCCGTCGACATCGGGTCTAGCGTGAGCGGGTTGTCTTGTGTCGGCGGCTGGACGGTAGACAAACGGACTGTGGACAATGGCGTGGTCACCAGAGGGGGGTGGTGGTTGTGCCACGGAGGGAAAAGCCGCTGGAGGCCGGGGACAGCCCGGTGCTGCGACTGTCAGGGGATTTGCGCCGGTTACGGGAGGGGGCCGGCGGCCCGACCTATCGTGTATTGGCCGAACGGACGCACTATTCGGTGGCGGCACTGGCCGCGGCCGCGTCGGGGAAAAACCTGCCGAGCCTGGCGGTGACCCTGGCCTATGTGCGGGCCTGTGGCGGAGACGTACGGGAGTGGGAACAGCGCTGGCAGTCCGTCGCCGACGAGCTTGCAGCCGCAGCCACGCCGAAACCGTCCCCCGGCGCGGACGACGACCAGACGGCGCCGTACAGGGGGCTGGCGGGGTTTCGCACCGAGGACGCGCGGTGGTTCTTCGGCCGCGAGCGTCTGGTCGACGACCTCGTCGCGCAGGTGGCCCAGCGGAGATTCGTCGCGGTCATCGGCGCTTCCGGAGCCGGGAAGTCCTCGCTACTGCGGGCCGGGCTCGTTCCACGGCTCAAGGACGCGGTGCTGTTCACTCCAGGGCCGCAACCCTTGGAGGAATGCGCTGTCCGTCTCGCGGGCGCGGTCGGGTCCACCCCCGGACAGCTCCACACCGAGCTGTCCGCCGCCCCGCGCAATCTGCACCGGGCCCTGCGCCAGGCGAACCGTGAAATGACGCTGATCATCGACCAGTTCGAGGAGGTCTTCACGCTCTGCTGCGACCCCGCCGAGCAGAGCATGTTCCTCCAGGCCCTGCTGACCGCGGCCCGGGACGAGAGCGGCGGCTGCCGGGTGGTACTGGGCGTTCGGGCCGACTTCTACGCCCACTGCCTGCGCCACCCGGAGCTGGCGGCGGCTCTCCAGGATGCCCAGGTGCTGGTCGGCCCGATGACCACCGACGAGCTGCGCCAGGCGATCACCCGGCCCGCCGTCCAAGCCGGGTGCACGGTCGAAGGCGCACTGCTGGCCGCGCTCGTCGCCGGTGCCGGGGGCCACGCGGGGGTCCTGCCGCTGCTCTCCCACGCGTTGCGCGAGACGTGGCGACGGCGCCGCGGCAATGCCCTGACCCTGGACGGCTTCCGCGCGGCCGGCGGAATCGACGGCGCCCTCACACGGACCGCCGAGACGGTGTACGCCTCCTTCAGCCCAAGCCAGCAACGGTCGACCAAGCACCTCTTCCTGCGGCTGACCTCACCGGGCGAAGGCACCGAGGACACCAAACGCCGCATAACCCGCGACGAACTCGACGAAGACCCCGACGTCGACACCGCGCTCCAACGCCTGGCCGATGCCCGGCTGTTGACCCTGGACCGGGACAGCGTCGAGATCGCCCATGAGGCTCTGATCCGCTGCTGGCCTAGGTTGCAGGGCTGGCTCGCCGACGACCGCGCGGGGCTGCGCGTCCACCGTCGGCTCACCGAAGCCACCGATGCCTGGGAGGACCACGGTCAGGATCCGGGCGCGCTCTACCGCGGCAGCCACCTGACGCTGGCCCGCGACTGGGCCACCGCGCACCCCGATGCCCTGTCCCGGCGCGAGCGCGCGTTCCTCTCCGCTTCACTCGCGGCTGCGGAACAGGAACAGGCCACGGCCCTCCGTCACACCCGCCGGCTGCGCCAACTCGTCTCCCTGCTCACCGCCTTGGTCGTCCTCGCGGTGGGCGCAACGGTCTTCGCCTTCCAGGCGCGGCGGACGGCCACGGAGGAACGCAATATCGCTCTGTCACAGAAGGTGGCCGCCCAGGCCACGGCGCTGCGGGCGGGCAATCCGGCTCTGGCCGAACAGCTCAGTCTGGCCGCTTACCGCCTGGCCCCCACGTCCGATGCGCGCAGCGGCCTGCTGAGCATCTCCGCCGCCCAGTACCCCACCCAGGTGGCCGTGCACGACGACATCATCGAGACCGCGGCCTTCAGCCCCGACGGCCGTGTCCTGGCCACAGCCGGGGACGACCACACCGCCCACCTGTGGGACGTCACCGATCTCGGACGGCCGCGCAAACTGGCCACGCTGGCCGGGCACACCAACACCATCCGCGCCGTGGCGTTCAGCCCGGTCGGACACACCCTGGCCACGGCGGGCACCGATCGCGTCGTCCGGCTGTGGAACACTGCCGACCCGCGGCATCCCGTCCTCGCAGGAAGCCTCCCCACCGGCACCGATGCCGTGTGGTCGGCGGCGTTCAGCCCCGACGGACACACCCTGGCCGTTACCGGCGACGACCGCACCACGGTGGGACTGTGGCAGGTCACCGACCCACACCGGCCTCACCACCTGGGGAAACTGATCGGGCACACCGATGTCGTTCTCTCGGTCAGATTCAGCCCTGACGGACACACGGTGGCGACCTCGGGCGACGATGCCACGGCCCGCCTGTGGGACATCACCGACGCCACCCGGCCCCGGCTGTCGGCATCGCTCACCGGTCATTCCCAGACCGTGTGGGCGGCCGTCTTCAGTCCGGACGGGCACACACTGGTCACCGGCAGCGCCGACCTCACCTTCACAGTCTGGGACATCTCCGATTCTGGCAGCCCGCGCCGACTGGCCACCCGCATCAGCCACACCGACAAGATCCGGGCGGTGGCGTTCAGTCCGGACGGCAGCACCTTGGCCACCACCAGCGAGGACCGCACCGCACGCCTGTGGGACATCACCGACCCTCGCCACCCCGGCGAACTCGCCGCTCTCACCGGCCACACCGACAACGTCGTCTCGGCGGCCTTCAGCCCCGACGGGCATACGCTGGCCACCACCAGTGACGACCGGACCGCCAGGCTCTGGGACGTCGCCCAGCTTCGCCACCCCCGCCCGCTGGCGGCCTTCTCCGGGCATGGCAGCGAAAGCCGTACCGTCGCCTTCAGCCCCGACGGTCACACCGCCGCGACCGTCGGGCGCGACCACACGGCCCGACTACTGGACGTCACCGACCCCAACCGGCTGAGCGATCTCTCGGCCCTCGACGACGGTCCAGGCACCGTCCGGTCGGTGGCCTTCAGCCCGGATGGCCACACCCTGGCCACCGGCGGCGACAACCGTACGACGCGGTTGTGGGACATCAGTGATCGGCGACGCCCCCTCGCGCGGGCCCGACTGCCGCGCTACACCGCCACCGTCTACAGCGTCGCCTTCAGCCCCGACGGGCACACTCTCGCCACCGCAGGTGACGACCACACCGCACGCCTGTGGGACGTCACCAACCCACACCATCCCAACGAACT
This sequence comes from Streptomyces sp. YGL11-2, assembly GCF_050054615.1. NCBI lineage: Bacteria > Bacillati > Actinomycetota > Actinomycetes > Kitasatosporales > Streptomycetaceae > Streptomyces > Streptomyces sp. YGL11-2. The sequence continues at coordinate 14,306 of NZ_JBNHIN010000040.1, read as the reverse complement.
CTCCGCCATCACCAGCCCCAGCGACAACGTCCTCTCCATGGCCTTCAGCCCGGATGGCCACACCCTGGCCACCGGCGGCGACAACCGTACGACGCGGTTGTGGGACGTCAGTGACCGGCGACGCCCCCTCGCACGGGCCCGACTGCCGCGCTACACCGCCACCGTCTACAGCGTCGCCTTCAGCCCCGACGGGCACACTCTCGCCACCGCAGGTGACGACCACACCGCACGCCTGTGGGACGTCACCAACCCACACCATCCCAACGAACTCTCCGCCATCACCAGCCCCAGCGACAACGTCCTCTCCATGGCCTTCAGCCCGGATGGCCACACCCTGGCCACCGGCGGCGACAACCGTACGACGCGGTTGTGGGACGTCAGTGACCGGCGACGCCCCCTCGCACGGGCCCGACTGCCGCGCTACACCGCCACCGTCTACAGCGTCGCCTTCAGCCCCGACGGGCACACTCTCGCCACCGCAGGTGACGACCACACCGCACGCCTGTGGGACGTCACCAACCCACACCATCCCAACGAACTCTCCGCCATCACCAGCCCCAGCGACAACGTCCTCTCCATGGCCTTCAGCCCGGATGGCCACACCCTGGCCACCGGCGGCGACAACCGTACGACGCGGTTGTGGGACGTCAGTGACCGGCGACGCCCCCTCGCACGGGCCCGACTGCCGCGCTACACCGCCACCGTCTACAGCGTCGCCTTCAGCCCCGACGGGCACACTCTCGCCACCGCAGGTGACGACCACACCGCACGCCTGTGGGACGTCACCAACCCCAACCGCCCTGCTCCCTCGGCGACTTTGAGCGGACATGGAGGCGAGGTCCTGTCGGTGGCGTTCAGCCGGGACGGGCGCACGGCGGCCACCGTCGGCACAGACCGCACCGGCCGCCTGTGGGACGTCCTCGATCCACACCACCCCAAGGAGACAGCCTCGCTCACGGTGCACAACGCCCCCACCTACGAGGCCGTATTCAGCCCCAACGGGCACACCCTGGCCACCGCAAGCGACGACCGCACTGCACGTCTGTGGGAGACCGACGTCGAACGGGCCGCTCACCGCATCTGTACCACCGCCCGCCCCGCCATCACCCACGCGGAATGGGACCAGTACTTTCCCGGAGTGTGCTACAAGGCACCCTGTTGAGTGAAAGGTTGTCTCCGCAAGGGCGCCCAAGGCGGAGGGCGAACCCGTGGCCGCCGCCAGGCGGTCGCGGAAGGGACCGGTACGGATGAGGGAGCCTCCTACTGCAGTGCCGCCGCACACCATCCGGCCGATAATTGAACATGAAATAAGAATCGGGTTGGGAGGCGGTCCACGGTGAGCAATCTCGAAACGAAACCCATGGAAATGCGATGCCGCGCCACGGCGGATGACGAGCGGCTCGCCGAGGCGGCACGAGTGGATGTACTGACTGCCCGCGAGGTGCCCCTCGGCGGCCCTCGGGCGATGACCGTCCGGCGGACACTGCCGCAGCGCGCCCGGACGCTGATCGGCGCGTGGTGCTTCGCTGATCACTACGGTCCCGATGACGTCTCGCTGACGGGTGGCATGGATGTGGCCCCGCATCCGCACACCGGGCTGCAGACGGTGAGCTGGCTGTTCGGCGGGGAGATCGAGCACCGTGACAGCCTGGGCAGCCACGCCTACGTACGGCCAGGCGAGCTGAACCTCATGACGGGCGGATTCGGCATTTGCCACTCCGAGGTGTCCACGCCGCAGACCACCATCCTGCACGGTGTCCAGCTGTGGGTGGCGCTGCCGGAGGAGCACCGCAACACCGAACGGGACTTCCAGCACCACGCCCCCGAGCCCGTGCGGATCGACGGGGCCGAGATCAGGGTTTTCCTGGGGTCCCTCGCCGGCGATGTCTCGCCAGTGCGGACCTTCACCCCCCTGATCGGCGCCGAGATCCTCCTCCAGCCCCGCGTGACCGTCACGCTCGCCGTGGACCCCGACTTCGAGCACGGCCTCCTGGTCGACCGGGGCGACGTACGCCTGGGCGGCACCCTGGTAGCCCCTGCGGAGCTGGGCTACGCCCATCCCGGCAGCGACGCGCTGATGCTGACAAACGATTCGGACGACATCGCACGGACGGTCCTGCTTGGCGGTACCCCCTTCGAGGAGGAGATCGTCATGTGGTGGAACTTCGTGGGGCGGTCGCACCAGGATATCGTGGAGGCCCGTTCGGCCTGGATGAATGGTGCGGATGGTGCGCGCTTCGGCGAAGTGAAGGGCTACGACGGCGATCGACTACCCGCCCCCGAGCTGCCGAACGGATCTTTGAAACCACGCGGACGTGTGCGCTGAACCGCTGCTATGAGTCGTCAGTGGATCAGCGACGCGTGCGTCCGCCGCCAGCCGGGCTGTGCGGCCCTGAGTGGCCAGCGTGCTTCAAAACGGTGACTCCGGGAGCACCCTGCGGGTCGCGTGTTCAGTCATGTGTGACAACCTCTGGTCGGACTCATGCTGACTTACCTGAAGGTCAGTCAGTTCAGCCCGGAGTGCATGCCGACCTCGCGGGCGGTGGTGCAGTCGTAGTGGTTGTGGCACTCCCGCAGCCCACGGGGAAACTCACAGCGGTCGGTCACGAGGACCTTCACTCACCGCAGCCACCGGCGCCCCAACCAGCTGACGCAGTCCTCCCCCCGTCTCCTGTCTCCGCCTGCGGATGACTGACCTGGACGCCGTGGTCGGCACGAAGATCTACGATTGGTCGCCGTTCTTCACAGAGATGGGGCTACGCGGCCCGGTTCACGAGCTTGCATGGCCGGGCGAGTTGCTGGCGGACTCTGGGTGGAGAAGGGCTGGTTCAGAGCCCGGCAACGGCTTCCAGCCGCTTCAGCGAGACGCGAGGCCGCGGCGGACGCGGCGACCCGTCCGTCGCGGGTGTGCGCGATGACGTCGAAGTCCTCCCAGACGGTGAGTGCTGCGGTTGTCACGGTGTTCGGCTCCTGGCGCTCGGTGGCTCCGATACCGGGCACTTTCCACTGAACTCAGGGCATTTGCGGTGCCGTGGATCCGCCGCCGCCCGTGTGGACACTGATCACCATGCGCACCGACTTCGACCGTGCTGACATGTCCCGCAATGAGTTCTACTGGTTGCTGTGCCGGCCGCGCTGCACGACGCGGACCGCGACGGTGGTGCTGCGGCGATCGCCTGGGTGTCGACCATTTCCGCCGAGGGGACGGCGAACCTAGCCCCTGCGAAGTTCTGAGGAAAGCGATATCGGCCTTGGTGACGTTAGCCCAGGTGAGAAGGCTCCAGCAATGTCTTGCAGTGAACCCCTCTCTTCGGCGAGTGACTCGCCAGCAGGCTCTTGATTTGATGGTGGTACAGGGCTCACAACCCTGCTGACCAGCAGAGAAAGGGCCAGCTTGTGCCGACAAGGGTCGAGTTGGTCCGCGATTGGTCCGGATCTTGTGGCCGACGACAGGAGTTCGGTACGGCGAGCGGCACAGAGGTGCGTTGTAGCTGTTGCTGCCCAGCCGCGTGTCGCAGCGCGCTGAAGTCGCTCTTGAAGCGGGCGGCGATGCGGTCCCACCTGGCACAGGTTGTAGGGACCGTCCAGGGACGTCTACGCCAGTCCAGCGCGGGCATGAAATCGCAGGTCAGGGCGTTCTGGTCCGGGAGGGGCCGCCCAGTTGGTGATGGCTGTGTGATAGGCGAGTGATACGGCGAGGCCCCGCCGGGGTCCTTCCTGCCGGGACTCTACTCGGAGCCCTGGGACGG
>NZ_JBNHIN010000040.1:0-10419 GCF_050054615.1 Streptomyces sp. YGL11-2 | reverse complement strand
CCCCCCCCCCCCCCCCCCCCCCCCCCCCCCCCCCCCCCCCGCCGTGAGATCGGCTGCGCTGGCGCGGACGATGCAGTCGGCGCCTCACGCAGTCCGGGTTCCTGCGACGATCTGGGAGATCAGCCGCTGCCTGATGATCGTCACAACGGTGGGCGGGTCAGTTGTTGAACGCCGTGGCCACGGCATCTCCGAGCTGATTCAAGACGTCCCGTGCGAGCTGCACGGACCCGGTGAACGAGAAGAAGGCGTGGGTGGCACCCTTGATCGGGAGATGCGTGACCGGCACGCCGACTTCGGCGAGCTTCTGCGCGTACCGGTCACCTTGGTCCCGCAGCGGATCGTGTTCGGCGGTGACGATGACAGCGGGAGGAAGCCCGGCCAGCTCGTCGGAGCGCGCCGGCGAGACGCGCAGGTCGGTGCCTTCGTCGGGCGTGTTGAGGTAAAGGCCCCAGAACCACTCGAGCCAGCTGCGGCTCAACAGCGGTCCGGCCATGTTCTCGTACATGGAGGGGCTGTCGTCGAACCGGTCGACCGCTGGGTACGCCAGTACCTGCAGTGCGATCCGAGGTCCCCCGCGCCGCTGCGCTTCCTGCACGAGGGCCGCGGCGAGGTTGCCGCCGGCGCTCTCGCCGAACACCGCGATGTTCTGCCCGTCGCCGCCGAAGCTTCCGGCGTGGGCCGCGACCCATGTCAGGGCGGCGTAGGCGTCTTCGATCCCCGCCGGGAAGCGGTGTTCGGGCGCGAGCCGGTAGTCGACGGAGACCACGATCGTGCCGGAGCGGTTGGCCATGATGCGGGCGATGTGGTCCTGGCTGTCCAGGTCCCCGAGCACCCATCCGCCGCCGTGGAAGAAGACCGTCACGGGCAGCGGCCCGGAGCGGCGGACGGTGGCGGGGGCATAGATGCGGATGGGAACCTCGAGTCCTTCGGCGGCGGCCACTGCATCGCGCACGCTGCCGACCGGTTCGACGTCGCCCGCGAGGGTGGAGAAGCTGCTCACGAGGTCGCGGTTCTCCGCGACCGTTCGACTCTCCGGTGCCGGTTCGCCTCCTTCGGTCAACTTATCGAGCAGGGCACCGATCTGGGGGTCGAGGGACATGATGAGGACCTTCCTGGAGCTGGCGAAACGACACGGATTGGAATGACTGTTCCCATCTCTGCAAGTCGCAGGAGTGGAGCAGCGGCAGCGTGATGCCGTCCGGCGCTGAATCGCCGGCCCTGGCTGCGCTGTCGGAGCCGTTCTGGATGTGGGCCTGCCGGTGGCGGTGCGATGCGTACGGTCAGCGGGCGATCGAGATCGCGAAGGGTGTGAATCCGGTGGTCCGGATGACGTGCGGGACGAAGAGGATCGCGGCCTCGGTGGCGCGGGCGGTCTGGATTCCGCCGAGGTCGGTGATCCACGCCTTTTGCCAGCCGAGGTCGGTGAGCAGTTCACGGACGGTCTGCTTGGCCTGCGGGTCGTCGCCGGAGAGGAACGCGGTCGGTGTCTGGGTGAGTGTGGCCGGCGCGGTCATCACCGGGAAGAGCATGGTGTTGAGTGTCTTGACGACGCGGGTTTCGGGGAGTGCTTCCTGGAGTTGTTCGGCGAGGCTCGAGCCGGGGTAGATCAGGTCGACGGGCAGTCCGTCCGGTCCGTCGAGGGTGGCGTTGGAGACGTCGACGAGGATCTTGTCGCGCAGTTCCTCCCGTAGGGCGGCGAGCCGGTCCAGGGAGCTGGCGCCGGGGGTGGCGTTGATGACGATCTGGGCTGTGCGGGCGGCGTCGGCGGCGGCGCCCGGCGTGCGGTCCGCCGCGGTCACCTCATGCCCTGCCCGGGTGAGGGCTGTGGCCAGGTTGCCGCCGACGCGGCCGTTTCCGAGAACTGCGATCGTGGTCATGATGATGTGGTCCTTTTCGTGGGTGCGGGTTGTGGTGCGCGGTCAGCGTGAGAGCGTGGCGACGGCCTGGGCGTGGACGCCGGGGGCGGCGGCCAGGAGGCTTTCGCTCTGCGTGGTCCAGGGGCGGCCCTGGGCGTCGGAGATCTGTCCGCCGGCCTCGGTGACGAGCAGTGCGCCGGGGAGCAGGTCCGGGCGGGCGCCGGCGAACTGCCAGAAGGCGTCGATGCGGCCGGCGGCCACGTTGGTCAGGTGCAGGGTTGCGGGCACGGCGGTGCGCACGACGAGTGCGTCGAAGAGCATCGCGGTGATCGAGGAGCCGACGCGTCGCACGACTTTCTCGTCCTCGTCGGGCCGGGCCTGGCTGGTGGCCACGATGCCCAGGCCGAGGTCCGTGGTCTGGGAGACGTGCAGCGGCCGGCCGTCGAGGTGGGCGCCCGCGCCGGTGAGCGCGGTGTAGGTCTCGCCGGTCAACGGCAGGTGGACCGCGGTGAGCACCGGCTGGTTGTCTCGCACGAGGGTGGCGGTCACCGCCCACTCCGGCAGGGCGTGCAGGTGGTTGACGTTGCCTTCGGCCGGATCCACGACCCACCATTCGCCGGGCGGCAGCGCCCCGCCGTCGAGCTCGTCCTCCACCCAGCCGGCATCCGGGCGCAGCATCCCAAGGCGGGGGCGCAGGATGTCGAGGGCCGTGTCGTCGTTGACGGCGAGCGCGCGCATCAGCTCTTCGCGGGTCTGGTAGCGGACCACCTCGCCGAAGCGCTCGCGCAGCGCCGAACCGGCCGCACGCACGGCGATCGCAGTCTGGGCGAGCAGGTCGGCGTCGGAGGCGGCGGCGTCAGTGGTCTGAAGCGTTTCGGACATGGTGAACTCCCTTGTGAGTAGGGGGTGTTGAGGCCGTTCGAGTCGAACTGTGCGCTCGGTTCAGCGCCCTGGTCTCGAAGGTATACAGCCCCTTGATTGACTTCAAATGCATGTCAGGCACGGCTAGGATTACTCGCATGCAATTGGATTTGAATCTGTTGGCCGCGCTCGACGCGCTGCTGGAGGAGGGCAGTGTGGCCGGGGCGGCCGCGCGCCTGCATGTCACCGCCCCCGCGATGAGCCGGAGTCTGGGCCGAATCCGTCGCACGACCGGGGATCAGATCCTGGTGCGCACCGGCCGCACGATGACCCCGACGCCGTATGCGATCGCCGTCCGGGAACAGGTGCACGAGCTGCTGCACCAGGTCCAGGGGGTGCTGGCACCGAGCCGTGAACTCGATCTGGCAACGTTGGAGCGCACCTTCACACTCCGCTGGCACGATTCCCTGGTCGCCCTGAGCGGCCCCGCGCTGCTCTCGGCCGTGCGCGGACAGGCGCCGGGCGTGCGGTTGCGCTTCGTCGCGGAATCGAGCATTGACACCCCCGAGTTGCGGCGTGGAGAGGTCGACCTGGAGGCGAACGCCAACCGGCCGAGCGCACCGGACATTCGTGCCGAGAAGGTGGGCGAGACCCGCCTCGTCATCGTGGTGAGGCAGGGGCACCCGCTCACTCGTGTCAGGACCGTCACCGCGAAGCGGTACGCCGCCGCTGAGCACGTCACCGTCTCGCGACGTGGAAACCTCAGCAATGCCCTCGACGACGCCCTCGCGCGGCTCGGCCTCACCCGCCGCGTGGTGGCGACCGCGCCCACGGAAGCTGCCGCGCTGGAGTTCGCGCGCGGCTCCGATCTCCTGATCAGCGTCCCTGAAGCCACCGCGCGGTCCGCGGTCGCCGACCTCGGCCTAGTCGTGCTCCCTCTCCCGCTCGAACTGCCGTCGGCGCCGATATATCTGTCGTGGCATCAGCGCTACGACACCGACCACGCCCACGCCTGGCTGCGCGGGCTGGCGCGAACCGCGCTGGCCATGGGCGGAGCGTCGTCCTAGCCGGCGCCGGCCGGCTGCTTCACCCATACGTCCAGGCGACCACCTCGATGCCGCACGGCCGGCCGCTGTCCGCACCCGCATCAGAGCACCAACCCCGCCGGTAGGCGTACGCGACCGAGCTGAACGGGGCCGCGAAGCCCGAGCTTGCCGAGAAGGCAGGACACGAACGTCTCGACAGACTCCTGGCCGCCTACCCCCATGCTGCGCCGGCCGTGGGGTGGCCGGAGCGACGCCTGCGGCTCACGATCGCTGACCTGTTTGCCCTGCTCAGTCAGTCGGTCGGATACAAGTCGCTTCAGGAGGCCGTCGCGGGAACGAGGTTGTCGAGTCCCTTCGCACTCCCCGTCGCGGCCTCGATCGAGCGCGGCAGCATGATGCTCTCGTAGGCGCGGACGGCGTCGTCGACGCTGGACTCGGTGACCAGTGCGTGGGCGAGGTCGGCGCCGTCGAGCATGGCGAGGTTGGCGCCCAGCCCGACGGGTGGCATCAGGTGCGCGGCATCGCCGAGCAGCGTGACGCCGGGAACGCTATCCCAGGTGTGCGGGGCGGGCAGGACGAACAGGGACCGGTGGATGAACTCGTGGTCGCTGTTGCGCAGGATGTAGCGCAGGCTCTCGTCCCAGTCGTCGAACAACCTCAACAGATATGTCCGCACGGCCCGCTGGTCGCCGAGGTCGACACCGGCGCCCTCATGCCAGTCCTTGGGCGCGCGGAGCGCGATGTAGGCGCGGATGTGGCCGTTGCTGTTGCGCTGGGCGACCAAGGACCTGCCGGCGCCCTTCGCCAGCATCGATCCGTTGCCGACCAGCCGAGCGAGGTCGCGATGGCGGGTATCGCAGTGGTCGAACCCGGTCTCGACGAAGGTGACACCGGTGTAGCCGGGTATGGCGGGCGACAGAGCCGGGCGCACGCGTGACCAGGCGCCGTCGGCACCGACCACCAGGTCGAAGTCCTCGGCGGTGCCGTCACCGAACAGCAGCCGGCAGGTGCCGTCCGCGCCGAGCCGCCGACGAGGTCTTCGCGCTGCTCGAACACGGCTGGGCAGCCTCTCATCCGAGCAACTGACCGGGCTGCCAGGCACTCCGCTGTGCGCGGTGGCGGTGCGCGCTCGGGACCCTCGGTGAGGCCCTCCGCGAGGCGTCCTCCCTCGATACCCCGTCGGCCGACGTAAGACGACCGGGACCGGATCGACTTCTCCCGGGGCTGGTCGCCGTGCCCGACAACGAGATGTGACGAGGCGTCCGCCGATCTGTGCAAGCCCTGACGGGTCGTTTCGCAACATCGCGCTGCATCGGGGGTTCGGCGCGCGGAGGTCGGCGTCGGGGTGTGGAGTTCCCCGATGAACCCGCAAGTGACGCTGCCGGATCGTCAGGGCCGGACCGGGAGGTTGGCCTCCCATCCGTCGAGGAGCCGTTCGAGTCCCAGTTCGAAACCTCGGCGGCCTGCCGACCGACACCGCCGACAACAACCCGCACGGCGCGTCAACGACGAGCTCGGCTACCTACCGACGCACACAGCCCACGAGTACCAGCTCTCCTTGTAGTCCAACCCTCCCGGCGGTGCTCGGCCCTCCGGCGGGAGGGAGAGTGACGAAAGCCCGGACTGTTGAACGGTCCGGGCCTTCTGCCGGCGGAGGATACGAGATTCGAACTCGTGCGGGGTTGCCCCCAACACGCCTTCCAAATGTTCGTCCCGGGGTTCGGGTCAGACCGGGGGTCTTGGCCGCTGTCAGTGCTATCCGGTGGGCTTGGCTCAGGTTTCGTCTTCCATCGCGCTGTCGCAGTTACCGCAGACCCGGTCGGCGTACGCCTGCGGGTACCACGGTGAACCCGGGTGTTCCGAGGGCCGCCAGGAGGATGTCTCCATGGCGAAGGTGTCCTTGCCGCAGAAGGTCCGTGGGCCGGGGGAGGACGGCGCTCCTGGAGCGCCGGGCGCTGCGTGCACTCGTCGGACCAGGGCCCCGGCCTCGCCGGGTCTGGTGTCGGTCGTGCTCGCCGGTTGGTCGAGCTCGTACACGACGATGATCTCCATGCGCCGACCGTAGTCCGCCGGTAGCCGCGCAGGCGGTAGCCAATCGCCGTGATCCTGTATCTGATGAGGATCCGGGCTTCAGCGTGGTGGGACGCCGGTGGCAGCGTCGCGGCGCGATGGTCTCGCGACCGGTGCCGGCACTGCCTTCGGGACGTCGCCAGACGGGCGGGAAGGGCTACCGGGGGCGTGCGTTCCCAGGGAATGAATGATGCGGGCGGTTCCGGGGAATGGGGCCCGCGCTGGCCCAACGGTGCCTCGTCGATCTTCCAGGGCAAGGGGGGCCGTCGGATTGGTAGTGATCGTCCGGCGGTGGGTTGGGGTGATTCTGAGGGGCGGCCGGTGGCGGGCATGAGAGGCCGTCTGGCCCTTGCAGGCCGGGCGGTCGAGTGGGGAGCGCGCCCATCAAGGGCGCGTGGGCCCCGAGATGGATTGTGGTCTACCGGCGCCTGAGGAGTCTGCTGAAGCGTTCGATGCTGACGGTTAACCCCTATTGCGCCGCGGTGCCGACGAGCTGATGGAGCTCCTTGAAATCAAGAATGCTCATCAGCCCCGAGAAGCGGGTTCTGGCACAGATCTTGGGGAGTGGTCGCGGAGGGTCACTGAAGCAGGATCATCTTGCGGAGTAGTTCGAATCCGGCTCGACCGGAGAGCTGTCTCTTGATCTTCTTGATGCGGTTCACTGCGCCCTCGGTGCCGCCGGAGTTCCATTCCAGGGTGAGTCCGGCTGTCGCGGCGTCGAAGTCGCGGTGCAGGTGGCATGCGAAGCCGGTGAGACCGGGCAGTTGACTGGCGTCTACGGCGTCGATCCAGCCGGGGAGCATGGTTCCGAGGCGGTTGGTGAATATCTCGCCGAAGCCGCGGATGTGTTCGGCGGCCGTGTCCAACTCGGGGCAGTTGGCCAGGACGGCTTTCAAGGCGGTGCGGTCGTCGTCGCTCAAGTAGGTGGGATGGCGGGTGAGCCAGCCGGTCACCTGCCGCACCGTCGGTGGTGGTGGCGGTGCTTGGGGTGGGGAGGCGCGCAGGGTGGCGATGTGGGCGCGGACCATCTGGTAGGTGACGGGTGCGTTCTCGGCGAGCAGTTCACGGTGCAGCCGGGTGACGCTCGTGCAGCCTTCGGCGAACCGTCGTTCCAGGTAAGGCTTGTAGGGGTCCAGTGGGCTGGGCCTGGGCCGGTTTTCGCGGAGGGTGTTCTGCCAGTGTGGGGCGCTCGCATAGCGCAGCACGGTGTTGAGGCCCCAGCCCAGGTGTCGGGCAATCGCCCGACGTGAGTGGCCCTGCTTGAGCAGCTCGTGGACCAGGGCGTGCGCGGCCTTCTTGCGCTGGGCCCGCCGTCCAGCAGGCTCCAGACCGGGAAGCCCCGGATCTCCTTGTTGCGTGTCAGTGTTCGACGGGGTGGGCGGTGTCGGAGCGCGCAGGCACTCGCGGTGGGCTGCGACGCAGGTCTCCACGGCCCGGCCGAGGCCCTGCCACAGGTGGAACCGGTCGGCGACTTGGAGAGCGTCAGGGGCACCGAGCCGGGCTCCCTCGGCGTAGGCGCCTGCGCGGTCCCGGCAGATGATCTCCACACCGGGGTGCGCGGTGAGCCATGCTGCGAGCGGTGCCGCTTCATGTCCGGGCAGGACATCGATCGGGTGATGGCGTTCGCCGTCGGTGATCACAGTGGCGTACGACTGTCCACGCCGGGTGGCGAAATCGTCGACACCAACCACCCGCGGCGTGCCGGGCTGCGGATCCGGCAGTGCCATGACCCGGCGCAGCAAGGTCATCCTCCCTGCGTCAAAGCCCAGTTGGGCAGCCAGTCGGGAGCCGGCCCGTCCGGCCAGTGCCAGCCCGATGTGCTCCAGTGTGCGGTTGAGTCGGCTGGTGAAGCGCGCGTACGGGGTGGTCAACTGAGCAAACGGTTCGGCGAACGTCCGGCGCGGGCAGTCCGCTGAGCCACAGATGAATCGCCGGACCGTCAACAGAATCACGACGCGGAACTCACCGAGCGGGAGATCCCTGAGTCTGCGCTGGTAGGAGTCGTGTACGCGGTCCGAGAAGCCACTGCAGTCGGGGCAAGCCGCCCCGGCCGCCCGGCCTCTTGCCACCACGTCGACCGTGCCGAAGACGGCCATCACCGCCTCGACGGCCAGGTCGTCGATCCCGTCGAACACCAGTGAGTCCCAGAACGATGCGTCGGCCTTCATGACCAGCACCGTCACCGGCGATCACCACTCGGTCCTTCGAGGTCCACCCGGCCGCGTGCCCCGGCAGCTGTATGTGCGGTATCACCCGTGTCACTCCCGTGTTGCCGCTGATCGTGTCGAGTCGAATCCCATTGCGACGAGGGCATCTTGTTCCGTGCATCGGTCCCTCGCGCGTTCCACTGGCTCCCTGTCTCTGGGCAGTGTCGACCAGACCATCGAGCATTCCGGTCACCTACCGGATCCCGCTGAAGCCAACCGTGGCCGAGGTCAGCCCCATCGTCAACAACGCCCTCGGTTACACCACGTCACCACGAACCGGATCGCGCCCCCGGCCAGGTGGAGTTTGATACCTTCGCCGACTACACGCGGTCACCGACAGGCTGGACTCCACGGCGAACTGGCGACAGTTGAATACGCGAGCCCGCCAGTAAGTCGGCTACCCCGGATCCACTGAGCCCCAGGATCCTGATCAACTCGATTCCGTCAGCCGTACGCAGTGACTCCATGAGGCGGAGCAAGTCTTGCTGGGACAAGGCCATCACTGCACCTCTCACTCAACGAGCTTCGCTACTCGGAGAGTTATGCGATGACCGCCGCATGACCAGGGGCCAGCGGTGATCGCGAGTACACACTGCGGACGCCATCTGTCAGGGGGCAAGCGGCCGGCGGCTATCGGCCCACGTCGACCCGGAAGGAGAGCCGGTTGCCGACCGTCTGGAGTTCGGCGCCCTGAAGGGTCGGGTCTTTGTACGACGGCACCTGCTCGAGGAGGATGGGGCACCCGTGCTCGTCGTTGAGGCAGCCGCCGTGTTCGGCCCCGAGGGTGTCGACCCGGGCTACGCCCGCCTGCCGGCTCAGCCACTCTTTGGCCAGGCGGACCTGGTTGGCACAATGATCGACGCACGGGTCGGGCCACTTGTACGTCACTTGTGCCCAGTTTTCGCGGGTGCGGGTCGTGGTCGGCCGCGAGAAGCCCGTTGGGACGGTCAGGCCGTCGGCCACACTCCGGTTGGTCTCGTACGTGCTGTTGTCGCCGCCTCGGTGGTCAAGGATGTACCCGGCACCCAAAGCCAGCGCGATCGCCAGTACCACCGCGCCCAGCTTGACCCCTCCTGAGATACGTCGGCGCGGTGCGGGCCCCGGGCCGACGGTGGGCTGCGCCGCGAGCTGCTCCACGGCGGGGCTCCACGCCGGGAGCGTGGGGGGATGGAATGTAACGGGTGGCACCATGCCGGGTGTTGGCGATACGACGGCGGCCCCGTTCAGCTGGGCCTGTAGCTGATCCATGGTCAGGCGCGCTGCTGGATCCTTGTGCAGCAGCCCGTCGAGTACGGGGCCGAGCGCCCCCGCCCGCACGGCCGGAATCGGCGGCTCCGTTGCGACGGCGACCAGGACCGCGCTCGGGGCCGTCCCGGCGAACGGGGCGCGGCCCTCCACGGCGGCGTACAGCGTCGCGCCCAGGGACCAGAGGTCGGACTCGGCCGTTGCGGGCAGGCCCCGGACCTGTTCGGGCGCCATGAATGCGGGTGTGCCCATGATCATGCCGGTGGCGGTGAGGGTGGCGTCTCCCTCAAGGGCGGCGATCCCGAAGTCGGTCAGGACGACCCGGTCCTCTTCGAGGAGGATGTTGGCGGGCTTGATGTCCCGGTGAGTGATCCCCCTCCGGTGCGCGGCGCCGAGCGCAGCCGCCACTTGTCGCCCGACGTCGGCGGCCCGCTGGGGCGTGAGCGCGCCTTGTGCCTCGATGAGGTCGGCCAGGGACCCGCCGTCCACCAACTCCATGACGATCCAGGGCCGTCCATCGAGGCCGGATATCCGGTCATGAACGGTGATGATCCCCGGATGTTTCAGCCGTGCGGCGGCGCGGGCCTCGCGGTCGAGCCGGGCGATCCAGTTCTGCCGCTCGGCCTCGCCCAAATGCTCGGGCAGCCGCAACTCCTTGACAGCGACGTCCCGCCCCAACTGCTCATCGTGGGCCTGCCAGACGGCGCCCATGCCACCTTGGCCGAGCAGTCGGCTCAGCTGGTAGCGGCCCGCGAGGAGTTGCCCGTGATCGTCGTCCACACATGGAATATAGCCGGGCCGCCCGTGCTGGACCCTGGCGTTCAGAACCCCGGCAACGCTCCCGCCGCCTGACTGGCTGCACAGCGTGGCACCAGAGGTCGGACCGCGGCCGTTCCGCGAGAATTGGCGCCCCATCAGCGGATCGTCGGAGCGGCCGAGAACCCCGGTGCCAGACGCGTCGCAGTGCTTCGAGCACTTGGACGGCGCGTGCCGTGCCCTGCGCCGATGCCCCGTCGCCTTCGTCCCCCGGGGGCCTCACCAAATCCCCTTCCCCATAAGTGGGCGGTTCGCGAGTTGATGTCCGTTTCGGAGTGAGGCTTGGGGCAGGGGTGCTGGCTGCGGTGCCGGCTACTG
>NZ_JBNHIN010000039.1:66923-80171 GCF_050054615.1 Streptomyces sp. YGL11-2 | reverse complement strand
TCGTCCGCCGACGACTTCATCTGTCCGGGCCTGGGCACACTCGGTCAACGACTCAGACCCCGTTAAGTCACTGGTCTTGCCTCTAGCCTCGATCTTTCGTGACGGTCCGCCGGTTTCTCCGGCGGACCGTTTCGGCTTGTTGGGATGGTGATGGGCAGGGCGAGGGCCCGGCTTTCGCGTCGGGTGTGCGCCGGGTTCCACGGCTCCGGTGGGATGGTTCAGGTTCATCGGGACGTGCTGTTGTCGCTGGTCAATTGGGGTTTGGGAGGGCTTCGAGTCGATGGATCGCGCCTGTGATCACGTCGATCCAGGGCCAGTGGTGGGTGAATCTGAGGTGTCGGCGGCGGCCGGTGGTGACCAACTGGGCGGCGGCGGAGAACAGTCGCAGCCGCAAGCGGCGGGGCTCCCAGAGTCTGGGCTTGCCGGTCAGGGCGAGCGTCGGCAGCCAGGCCAGCAGGTTGAGGGCGAGCTGGACGATCTCCAGCAAGACCTGGTTCTGCGCGGCCTCGTGCAGGGGCAGGTTGCGCAGGCCGGTGGCACGGGCGGCCCGGATGCGGTCCTCGGCCCGTGCTCGCTGACGGTGCCGCATTTCGAGTGCGGCAATCGGGGTGTCGGTGGTGTTGGTGGAGAAACAGGTCAGCCGTAGTCCGTCGGCGTCGGCAAAACGCAACTGAGCCCCGGGGTGGGGCCGTTCCTTGCGCACGATCAGCCGCATCCCCTTCGGGCAGCCCTTGAGTACGTCGCCGTCGAGCTCGGCAACCCAGGCGCCGTCGCGGCCCCTGACGCGACAGCCGCTGCGGCGGCCCGGCGCACGCTCACCGAATGCGACCGACGCATCACCCAGTACCGCGCCACGCTCGACGCCGGCGCCGACCCCCAACTCGTCACCCCATGGATCTACCAGGCCCAGACCGCGAAAGCCTCAGGTCAGCAAGATCTCCTCGCCACGGCGACAGCCCAGCCCGAGAACCTCACCACAGAGCAGATCAAGCACATGGTCTCCGCGCTCGGCGCGATGACCGACCGGCTCCTTGCCGCCGCCCCCGAGCGCAAACGCCCCCTGTACGCGGGATGCGGGCTTACTCTGACCGTTGACATGCGAAAGAGGGCTGTGACCGTAGAGTCACAACCGTCTGAAACGTGTGCATATGAAGAGTATCCGAGGGGGGCTTGAACCTTACACACATGCCGGTGATGCGGGGCGAATTGCGATTGCCGTAGCCGCCGGTTTGAGTCCTCGGCCGGAGTCGCAAGTGACGGCGGGTTGCGCCAATGCACCCGTGCCCGGCACAGGCTCGCTGATTGCCGTGGGCCGACGCAGTCCGGAGGTCGCCATTCCGGCGGCAGGGTCCTGGTCGCGCGACCAGCCGAACCATCCTGCCCCCGTCACCGCCAGCTTCATCGGCACTGCCGAGTCCATCGCCAAGGTGGGCACCCGCTGGGGGCGACGGCGCCGGAATAGTTGGGGCGATCCTGCGTGGCCTCCCGGAGGACTACCAGCCAGCGGCCCGGTACGCCTTCCACTTCTACAACGTCGCGACAGACACCCCCGCTGGCCAGTCGTACGCGCGACCAGCGAGCCACTATTGCCAGCCCGCGAGCGCGCCTTGCAGCACATAGCGAGCGCCGTACCCGGGGACTGTACGGCCTGCCGGCCCCCGGCTGGGGGGCGGACAGGCGTCGAAGACGAGCACACAGACCCTCAGGTGGTCGCAGTGCGCCATCGCAGCTCCGGGCACGACTCGTCACCCCGTGTACGGGCGATTACCCGCGGCTTCCGTGCTGCGGCAGGTCAGTAGTACTGGCGCATGATCTGGGTGGTCCAGGTGGGCTGGGTGACGGTTTCCTGGGGGCCGAACTCGGTCATGTAGGGCTTGATGTCGAGGACGGGGGTACCGTCGATGGCGTCCAGGCCCTGGACGTGGAGGTCGAGTCCGTCGACGTTGAGTAGGCGGCAGCGGGAGACGCCGAGGCGGTTGGGGCGGTTCTTGCCGCGTTGGGCGAAGATGCCAGCCAGGGGCCAGTCGGTCTTGCCGCGCGGGTGACGGGCGCCGGTCTCGATCCGGTCCACGGGAACGCGGTGGAAGTGGTAGACGACCTCCAGGTGGGAGAAGGCGTCCAGGCCCGCCACCGCGTCGGGGCCGAACCGGTCGGCATCCAGACGGATGACGGCCCGTTCCCTACCCCAGCCGTCGTCCCGGACCTCGCTCCGCCCATCGACCACCCACCCCACCGGATGACACACCACCTCGGCAGGAGTGTTGTTCTCGGACATTTCTCGAACCTTTCGTCAAAGCATGGGGAATTCAGAGGAGTTGGCTCACCGTACCGATCGGCCGGCACGCGTCAGCGCTCGGGCCTGTGTGCCGCGCCAGAAGTGGTCAAGTCGCTCCTGCAGTTGCCCCAACTCGGCGTGGTCGGTGGCGGATCCGTAGATCACGCCGATCGCGCCGGTCGTGCCCCGTCGCCAGTCGGTGTGCCAGGTGCCGGGCGGGGAGACGTCGACAAGGTCGATTCCGGGGAGCTCCGCGAGTCGTTCGAGGAGCGACGGTGGCCCCGGCTTAAGCGGACCTCCGGGAGGGACCAGCCAATACTGGAAGACCACCGGGTCGGCGAGGCGCGGTGCAGGCTGCGGAGCGGTGACAGGCATCCCGAGCGCCAGCCGCAGGGCCGCCGCCACCATGTCGTACCCCGTGTGACGCTGCACGATCTCGGCGACGTAGCCGCCCAGCCGCCCGTTCACCTCGATGATCTTGGGCCCGTCGGCGGTGAGCTTGACCTCGGTGTGGGTCGCACCGTGCCGGACGCCCAGGGCACGGATCGCCGCTTGCTCCAGCCGTATGACGTCCGCCGCGAGAGCGGGCGCGACGGGAGCGGGCAGGACGTGCCCAGTCTCCCGGAACGGTGGGACCAGCGGCGGCTTTCCGGTGACTGCCACGGTCCGCGACTCGCCGTCGACGACCAGCGACTCCACGGAGACGTAGTCGCCCCGGCCCGGCCCCGTCTGCTTGGGATCCCCGCGCAGGAACTCTTCGAGGACGAAGTCCCGGTGCACTTCCCCGGCGAACTCCGCCAGCCGGGAGCGGCATTCGTCAACCGAGGCGACCAGGCAGGTGTCCACACTTCCGGCACCGTGCCGTGGCTTGAGCACCGCGGGCGTCCCCACCAGGGCAAGCGCGGAGGCGGCTTCGTCCGGGTGCCGGACCAGGGCGCACCCTGTGCCCTGGACACCGCTCTCCAAAAGGATCTGCCGCTGCCGGTACTTGTCGGTCAGGACGGCCGCGGTCTCGCGAGAGTGGAAGCGCAGCCCGCAGTACGCAGCCACCGCCGCGGTCAGCCGCAGCCGGTGCTCGCTGAGGGTGACGACGCCCACGGGGTCCAGGCCTTCGGCGAGCCGGCACACCTACAGCTCGCCGAGGTTCGTGATGTCCGCCACTTCGGCGTGCCCCACGGCCTGCCGTAATTCGATACGAACCCCACGTGTGCGCGCTGACAACAGTGCAGGTCAGGCCCTCGACGCCGCGAGGAAGCAAGCCTTGAACGCACACGATCTCCACATGAACCCGACACGAACCCCCAGGCCTGAGTTCGGCGGCTCGGCGTGCTTCTGACCTCTGTCGGTGGCGCTGATTTGTATGGGGCAACACGTGTCAGGCCGCCGCCCCCGGTCGCCTGTGTCCCTCACCGTCTGCGCCTCGAGCACTCCGTACCCTCGAACATGCCGCCGGCACCGCATCCGGCGGTCCGGCTTCAGCTCCATGGTCACTGGTGCCGCTCCTTGTGGTCGGCGAGGAGCCACTCGCAGTCCCGGGCGAGCAGGTTGATCTGGACGAGCGCAGACAGTCAGCCCGCGCCGAGGCCCTGCTCTGACCGGAACCGGATTTCGGACAGCCGGCCTGTCCGCCGGGACCACTCCATGCTTCCGCGCCAGAGCTTGTCCGTCGCTGCCTGGGCTTCCGGGAGAAGAATTGCGATGTGCCCGCGCAACAATCCGTCCAATTCGGCCAGTTCGCCGGTGCGGGGCGAGGTGTCACGCAAATCCTGTGCGCGAACGAGGGTGGAACGAATCGTGTCCTCGTCGACTGGAGCCTCAGCTGACCCATCGGCGGTTGCGGCATCGGAACTGTCTTCGGCGTGTGCGGGGTGGCTGTCGCTGGACATCGCATCTCCTCGTCGCGCTGCGTGTGACCGGCTGAGGCAACATCAACAACCCCCTGTCGCTCACCGATAGCGAGGGGCTTTCAACCGGCTCCTCCATACGTCGATCAGGGCTTTCGGAAGGTGTTGGAGTGATGGACGGCCAGCGTCAGGAGGTAGTTGGCGGGACAGTGCGGAGGCGCACGTGGGAGATGTGGTGCGCAGCGCAGCGCAGAAGTCTTCCCGTTCAGGTCAGTGCGTGTACCGATTGACCTGTCCTGGCCCTGAAGTTGCCGCAGCATTCAGCACCCGCCAAGTCCCGCCAAGTCCGCCCAGCGGCACACAGCGGTGGAACTCTGTGTGCCGGGACGTCTTCACGTGGTGGGGTTCGGCCTTCAGCGGAACCGTGCGAGACGTTGAAAGGGGGTCCATGAAGTGGGCTCCTTTCGGCCTCCGCTTCTTGGCGTCCGGATCGGTGCCATCAGCGGCACTGCACAACGTCGTGGCAGTACACGCTCGGTGAGCGGGCATTCACGCGGCACGGCGCACCGGGCTGGATTCGGTAGTCGGCCATACGAAGACGGGGAAGTCGCACGCCGCGGGACGCCGGCCGAACCGCCGCACGATCATCGCACCCAGCAGCCCGGTTCCGTAACCCTTCACCGGCCTTCGTTCCCTCCCCACGCCGATGATCCCAGCGCCGCACCCATGGGCCCGGCCGTCAAGAAGTTGCAGGGCGAGTGCGGTGCAAAAGCCCCACAGGTCGGCCCGGAGGGCGGTGGTCAGGTCCGCGCGCAGGAAGACACACGGGCGCCACGCTCCATGTTCGTAGCCCGTCGTCACGGCGCCCGCGATCGGCTCGGGGACTGCCCCGTCACCGGGAAGGACGTCCTCGGCGATGCCACCCAGGTGGTCGGTGAGGACTTCGCGGATCCTGAGGATGACGTCCTGATCGGTGTACGATCCCTCACGCCGTCGCCAAGGTCCTCGGTCGCATGGATTCATACCGGGCGCCTCTCGCATCGCAGCCGGAAGACGTGAGCTGAAAGCCGTTGAATTCGGGTCGCGATGTTCCGGTGGTTCGAGATGAGCAACGGCACTTCGGCTGCCACTGGCACATCCACGGCGGTTGGCGGTGCCGACAGGCTCGGTACGCATTCGGTCCTTCCCAGGGCTCGGAGCCGCACACTCGTTTCTCCCTTCACATCATGCTGCCTGCGCTGTCGCCCCTGCCTGGGCGAGTCGCCCGGGAGCAGGCGACGGCATCCCCGGGCCGGGCACCAGGAGGTAGCGAGCCAGGCGCTCCTCGGCCACCTGCCTGCGCGTCCGGCACGCGTGATAGCCCAAGCCGAGCCGACGGGCCGCATCGGCCAGCGCTTCGCCCTCCAGGCGTGTCCGCCCGATCAGCTCGGCTTCATCGGCGCTGATGGCACCCTCCTGGACGGCGCGGTCCAGGACGAAGTCCGGGTGCCCGGTCTGCGGGCTGTGGGAGTGCAGCGCGTCGCGCTCCGCCAAGGGAACGTCCCCCAGGTTGCCGGTGTACCGCGCCCTGGCATTCAAGCCATTGCGATAGCCGGCCCACCACAAGCGGGCGGCGACACCGCCCGCGTCCACATCGACCGTCCGCAATTCACGGAGGAACCCTTCCAGCACCTCGGCCTCGATATCGGCATAGGGAGCCGCTCCGTCACGAGCTGCCCGTCGGGCGGCCCGCCGCAGGCCAGGAGCCATCATCCAGACAGCGGCCAGCACCCAGTCATCCCCATGGCTCTGTGCTCGGAAGGCCAGTTCCGCCCACACCGCGTTCTTGGTGGCATGGGATGTCCCGCGGTCCAGTAGCAGCCCACGCAATTCCCGGACGGAGACCCGACGTTGCGGCAGGTCGCCATCCGTCTCACGTCCGTCCAGGAAGAGGTCCGCAGATCCGGACTCCAATTGCTGGAGGGTCGAGTCGATACCGGTCAACGGAGTTCTCTCGCCTGCCCACATCCTGGTTTCCTCCTACGTTCACGCAGCGACAGGTTCATTGGGGACCGGGGACGCGCCGGGCGCCGGGGAGCGCCAGACCGCCCGGTTGCGCATATCGCTCTCGGAATGGAAACCCAGTGCCGCGAAGTGTTGCGCGATCCTGCGTTCCGCCCTGGACCGCCGCCGGCTGCAGGCGTGGTAGCTGATTCCCAGGCGTCGGGCCGCCTCGATCAGCGATTCGTTCTCCAGCCGCGTACGCCCGATGAGATCTCGTTCCTCCTTGCTGATGACACCGTTACGCAGCAGACCGTCGAGAGCGAGGTCCGGATGACTGGGCCGATGCGAGGACACGCCGACCGGATCGCCGCTCCTGGTGATCGGCATTTGCCCCGCCTCCCCTGACTTCCGCTGGGCACGGAGTGCACCCCGGCGAGCCGCTCCCAGGAGGCGGGGGAACATGCGCTCCGTCGCCGGATCCATCCGGCTCACCCGAGAGAGGAACTCAGTGACCGCCTCGGCTGCCGCATCCTCACGCGCCAAGGCCGTGCCGCTGCCCACGACGCTCCGCAGCCCGGGCACCATGAGACCGGCCGCCGCCAGCATCCATTGCTCTCGATCGGCGCCCTGGCGTACGAGCCTGATCACCTCGGCCCACACCGTGTCCCGCAGCGCCGGTTCGGAACGGGAGAGCAACAGCTCTCTTATCTCGTTGACCGCAATGGGTCTTGTGGGCAGGCCGTGCCCGAGTTCGGTACCGTCGAAGGCGAGCGGATCCGGTTCTGCGGAAAGGAGCTGGAAGGCCGATTCGATTGCGTCCAGGAGCGAAAGGTTCATGGCGTTTGGCATCGCCGGTATTCTCCTCGCGGCTTTCTCGTCACGACGGAAGATGCGACAGACGGTCCGTCAGGGTGCAAGCCTTCCGACGCAATCCCGTTAGCCGGCACTTTGGTATTCCAGGAAACCGCACCCATGACATAAGACCGTGACAGCCGGAGAATCTGGACACCCGGTTCGATTTTTCCCCCAATCTGTCCGACTGGGTTTGCTTGCGTCACAGTTGGTGAATGCCGTGGACGCAACCTGAGGCTTCGCGAGCACTTCGACCACCGGGCCAATGACTCGACAATCGGGCAATACGGTGGCCAACCGGGTGTCGTGGCTGGAGTAGTAGTTGCCGTCCCCTCCCACCCCACAACGTGGAACGGGGTCTTGCCCCTCATATGCACCGATTCCTCTGCGGTCGTGCGTCACTCGGCGGCACTGCGGATTCAGTCGACGCCGAGGGGAAGGAACTCAAGCGTGCGCTACAAGGTAACTGTCACCCGTCTCCAGGTCTGCGAGCGCTTCATCCGAGCCGCGGACCGCGACACCGCCGCCAAGAGAGTCCAGGAGGAGTTGGACCGCCCGTACGGGCATGTGGGCACTTGGCGCACCAAAGACACCAACCTGGATGTCCAGGAGTGCGAGGAGAATCTGCGCAAGGCGCCCGACCCCGTCGACGAGGGCGGCCCGCTCGTCATGTCCGTCAAGGAAGCCGCGGCTCATCTCGGCGTGTCGCGCTCGGTGATGTACGAGTTGGTCAGGACGGGAGAGATCGGCCATCTGCCCCTCGGACACAGAAAAATGATCAGCCGCAAGGCGATGGAGGCCTTCGTCGAAGCCAACACGCGAAACCGCTCCGGCCAGCTCTGACGGCACTTCTTGGACATCGGCAGACCTCGCACCGGTCAGGCGGCTCTCTCCTCACCGGCCATGAGGACCGTAGGGGCTCCATCCGTTCAGGAAGGGCTTCAGGTCATCGTGCCCGGGGCGCGGGCACCTCGGGCAGGCGAAGCGGCCCGATGGCCTGGAGGAGACGCAGCATCCGTGGCCGGACGGGCTTGCTCAGACCGGTAGCGGGTTCGCCGTTCCGGAGAGCCGTCACGATGGCATGCGGCCTGTGGAGACGCTCCGGAACGGGGACCGGATCCGGGACGGCGAGCTTCCAGGCTGGGATGTCCTGAAGGGCGATCTCATGGCCGCCCGCCCGCCAGCCATGCACCAGTTCCTTCCCTTCGGGAAGTTTTCCGCATCGCTGTGCCGATCTGATCCGGGCCGGCCAGTTGGGCCCTCCGGACCCGTACTCCTGCTTGACCACGAGTGAGCCCCCGGCGGCCAGGAGGTCTTCAAGGAGCTGCTCACCGAGCGTCTTCTTCCATTGTCCGGATGCCCTTTTCGGCGGGGGCACGGTACTCGCCTCGTTCTCGGCGGCGAGGGACGTGCCGGGAGCGGGGACCTGCGGTGGGTCGGGGCGTACGGCCGTTGACCGTGCTCCGGCCTCGGGATTGCGTGGGTTGCGCTCCCGCCCTGCCGTGGAAAACGGATAGGTCCCGTGCTCCAGGTAGTGGCGACCCGCCACCGTTGATTCGGCACTCCACCCGCCGCCACGTTTGCTGACCTTGACCAGGCCGCGGTTCTGCAGTGCCTGCGCACTCGTCTTGTAGCTGAAGTCGTCCTTGCCCCATGTTCCTGCGGGACAGCCGCCGGCAATCCAGCGAAGGACTTCCATCTGTCGGTCGTTGAGCTGGGCCTTGGCCGCCTCTTCCTCCTGCTCGCATCCCCTGGACGATGAGGCGTCGGTCAGCATCGCTATCCGGACACGGCTTCCTCGGGCCGGTCGTGCCGTTGTGCGGAACGCCTCGACTGGTGGTGGCGGGCCAGAGTAGGGCACGCACCGAGGTTTGGTCGGGACATACCTGTTCGTGTCGACCGTCCTTGCCTTACGTGCGACGGTCGGCCGAGAGCGCCTTGCCGGGCTGCGGTGTATCGAGGCCGGCGAAGCAGCTGAAGTCTGGCGGCTGAGGGGCGTGGTCAATCCGGGCGCACTTCGACGGCCGGATCAACGGCTCTCGTCGTTGACAGTCCACGGGCGACGGATCCGACTGTTCCGGGACCCACGTCTGAATGTCAGTGCGGACCTCTACGGTGAGAGATCACATGCTGCCGGGTAGTGCCGAGCCAGTGACGGAGGAGGGCGAGGGGCGTGCGCAGGGTTCCACCGGAGATGTTCCGGTTCACCACGGGTGAGAAGTCCGATCTGTACGGGGCGGTATTGGACGCATTCGGTGCGGCCGGCGAGCACCTGGAAACGGCGCTGGGGCTCGACGCCGTACGGGAGGGGCTGCGCGCGGTGGGGTGGCTGGCGGCGGTCGAGGACGAGGACTTGCACGAGGCGCTGAAGCAGCTGGGGCGCTGGGGGCTTCTGGAAGTGGTCCAGAACCACGCGGAGAACTACCGCACCGCCGAGGAGTACGAACGCCGCAATCTGCAGTATTCGCTGACCCGTCGAGGTGAGGCCGCGCTCGCCGGGGTGCGGCACGCGCTGGAGGTCCTCGCCTCGACGGGGGCACTGCAGACGGCCGTGCTGGAGGCGATCGCGGATCGTCTCGACGAGCTGTGCCTCCTGGCCGGTGAGCCCGCCTCGGCCGATCGCCGGATCTTCAGCACGCTGCGGGAGCTCGAGGGGCACCTGGAGGCACTGGTGGAGAACACCAAGGCGTTCAACGGTGAGTTGCAGCGGCTGCTGCGCGCCGAGGGCGCGGACCTGGAGGTGTTCCGCGAGGTGAAGGCCGCCACCGTCGCGTATCTGCAGGAGTTCCTGGTCAACCTCGACCGGCGCGGTCAGGCCGTGGCCGCTGCCGTGGCCCGGGTGGAGGTCCAGGGGATAGCCATGCTGCGGGAGCGGGCCTTGCGGGGAGCCGAGCTGCCGCCGGTGGCAGGTGAGGATCCCGCGGCCGGCTGGCTGGAGAGCCGGCGGGCGCGCTGGGCGGGCCTGCAGGCCTGGTTCCTGCCGGACGAGGGGGTGCGGCCGCGGATCGAGCAGCTGCACGACATCGCCCGGCGGGCCATCGTCTCCCTCTTGCAAGTCCTGGAGCGGATCAACGAATCGCGGCGCCGCTCCTCCAGTGCCGTGCAGGACTTCCGGGAGCTGGCGCGCTGGTTCGCCGCGGCTCCGGGAGAGGAAGATCTGCACCGTCTGTGGTCGGCGGCTTTCGGCCTGGGTTCGGCGCGGCACGCCCACCTCGCCCACCCCGACCCGGAGTTGGTCCCGTCGTCGCTGCCGTGGTCCCAGGCCCCGCCCGTGGAGGTGTCGGCACTGCTGCGTACCAGCGGCAGGACCGAGCGGTTCACACGTACGGCCAAGGTGCGGGATGTCGTGGCGGTCAAGGCGGAGCGCGCCGAGCAGGCCCGCAGGGAACGCGCCGAACTCGCCCGCGCGTGGACGGATTTGGCGACGGACGGACCGGTGCGACTGTCCTCCTTTCAGGAGCTGGACACCGCCGTTTTCGCCCGGCTGCTCGACCTCCTGGGCCGAGCCATGTCCGCCCTGCCGGATGCCATGGGAGTGCGGCGCGCGACCACCGGCGACGGCCGGGTGGAGATCGCCCTGTCCTCTCCTCCCGACAGCGGCACCGCCGTGCTGCGGACGGAGAGAGGCCTGCTGGCCGGGCCGGACTACGTCGTGTGCATCACGGCGGCGGGTGGAGCGGGTGCGTTCCCGGCGCCGCGCGCCGCACGACAGGAGGTGGCGGGATGAGCACTCTCGCCAATCAACTGGCCGCCGCCGAGCGGGAAGAGGTGGCCCGCGGCATCCGCCTGCTGCTGGCTCGCCCCCTGCTCACCGAGGCCGCCGACCCGCCCGGTTTCGATCTGGTGCGGCGCCGCCGAGAGCCGCTGGCCAAGTGGTTCGACTACACCTGTGGCTGGAGCCTGGTCGTGGAGCCCCGCCGCGGGTACGCGCGGCTGGCCAAGGTCCGCGCCGGTGTCGATGCCTCCCGCCCGGCCCGCAGGGCGCGTTCCGGCCGGGCGCCGTTCGACCGCCGGCGCTATGTGCTGCTGTGCGTGACCGCCGCCGAGCTGCTGTCGATGCCGATGACGACCATCGGCCTGCTCGCCGACCGCGTCGTGCAGGCCACGGCGACAGATCAGGCGCTGCCCGCCTTCGACCCGGTCCACCGGCCGGAACGGATGGCGTTCGTCGACGTCCTGAAGTTGCTGGAGGCGTACGGCGTGCTGCGGGCCGTGGACGGCGCGACCGAGGCGTACGTGGCCTCACCGGAAGCCAAGGTGCTCTACCGAGTGGACACCACCTTGCTGATGAGGCTTCCCACGGCTCCTGTCGGAGCCTCCCGGCTGGCCGTGCCGCCGGACGAGGTGCCCCTGCGGTTCGAGGAGCTGCTGGCCGGGCTGGTGCGGGAGCGGCGTTACGGCGGCGCCCCCGAGGCGGCCGGTGGCGGGGGGCGGGAGGAAGTGCGAAGCGAGTCCGCAGCCGCCTCGGACACGCAGCGCAACCTGTGGCTGCGCCACTCGGTCCTGCGCCGCCTCTTCGACGACCCCGTCCTCTACCGCGTGGACCTCACCGAGGAAGAGCTCGCGTACGTCACCTCCCTGACCGGTCGCCAGATCCTGCGCCGCTCGGTCGAGCAGGCCGGCTTCGTCCTGGAGGAACGGTCCGAGGGGTTCCTGCTCGTCGATCCGGACGCGCTCGCCACCGACCTCCGCTTCCCCGACGACGCGTCCACCGCCCGGGTTGCCGCGCTCTTGCTTCTGGAGCCGGTCTGCTCCTCGCCCGGGGGAATGCTGCCCGAACAGTTCGCCGAGGCCGGCGCCGATCTCCTCCGTCGCTTTCCCCGTTGGGCGAAGGCGTACCAGTCCGCGGACGGGGCGATGCGGCTGGTCGAGGACGCCGTGCGGGTGTTGTGCGACGTCGGGCTGGTCCGACGGGCCGGGGGCCGCGTCGTCGCGCGCCCGGCGGCGCACCGCTACCGCGTCGCCGAGACGACGAGCACCGATGCGGACAACCGGCACAGACACAGACAAGGGACGGGCACGAGCCCGCCTGCGACGCCGAGTACGACGCCCGCGTTCGACACACCGGACGAAGGAGACGAGCAGTGAGCGTGACGGAACTTCCGCTGCCACGGACACCGGAGGCGCCCGCCGGTCCGCCCCAGCCGCCCGGGGACGCGGCGGACGTGGCCCGGATCCGCTGGCAGCCGTACCGCGCGGGCATTCTCAACGTCTGGCGCTACTACGACGAGACCTTCACCTTCCACCAGGGTCGCCTGCTGCTCCGCGGCCAGAACGGCTCCGGCAAGTCCAAGGCCCTGGAGCTGCTGCTGCCCTACCTCCTCGACGCCAGCCTGCGCCCCAACCGGCTGTCCACCTTCGGTGGTTCGGAGCGCACCATGCACTGGAACCTGCTCGGCGAGGGCGCCTCCGGCAAGACCCGCGTCGGGTACGTGTGGATGGAGTTCCGCCGCATCGGCGAGGACGGCACGGAGCAGTGGTTCGGCTGTGGGGCGCGGCTGCAGGCGAGTGTGCACACCAGCGGGGTGCACGCCGACTACTTCACCACCACGGGCCGGATCGCCCACCCCGACGGTCTGTCCCTCACCAACGAGTCCGGCCAGCCGCTGACCCGGGCCACCCTCGCCGAGGCCGTGCGTGAGCACGGCGCGGTGCACGCCTCGGCCGCCGACTACCGCACCGCGGTACGACGAGGACTCTTCGTGGGCATGGGCGAGCAGCGCTACGAGTCATTGCTGACCGCCCTGCTCCAACTGCGCCAGCCCAAACTGTCCGAGCGGCTCGACCCGTCACTGCTCTCCACCCTGCTGTCCCGCGCCCTGCCCCCGCTGGGCGAGGGCGAGGTCGCCGAACTCGCCGAGGGCTTCGAACGGCTGGACCGCCAGCGCGAACACCTCAAGCAGCTCGACGAGGAAGTGGCGGCGGCCGAGACCGTCGCGGCCCGCCAGCGCGGCTACGCCCGGCGGGTACTGCGTGCCGGTTCCGCCGCGCTGATCTCGGCGACCACCGAGATGGACAACCTCACCCGTGTCGCCCGCCACAGCGCCCAGGAACACGAACGGGCCCTGGAAGGGCGGGAGTCGGCCCAGGTGCAACGGGAGGAACAGGAGCGGCGCGGGCACGCCCTGGAGGAGACCATCGAGGGCCTGCGGGAGAGCGACGCGTACCGGCAGGGCGAGGAACTGGACCGGCTCCGCCGCCGTACGGAGGACGCGGCCGCCACCGCCCGGCGGTTGTGTGCCGCCGCACAGACCGCGCGCGACCGGGCGGAAGACGACCAGCGGCGCACCGACG
>NZ_JBNHIN010000039.1:0-66846 GCF_050054615.1 Streptomyces sp. YGL11-2 | reverse complement strand
CCCCCCCCCCCCCCCCCCCCCCCCCCCCCCCCCCCCCCGCGCCCGCACACTCGACGACCACGCCCACCAAGCCGCCGAGGAGGCCCACCAGTCCGCTCGGACGGCGGGCCTGGAGTCCGTACACCACGAGGCGAAGGCACTCCTCGACGAGGTACGCGCGCCCGTCGACGGCACAGTGTCGGCGGGGGGCGCCGGCACGACCGAGAACGCACCGCGCGACGGAACGACGGCCGAGGACCGGGCCCGGCGGGTCCGGCAACTGCTCCGGGGCGCGGTCACCGCCCGGCGACAGCAGATCACACTCGTCGCCGAGGCCATGGACGCGCACGAGCGGGCGGTGCGCGACCGCGGCGCCGCCGAGGAGACGCTGGAACAGACCCGCACCCGGCTGGCCGAAGCCGCCGGCCGGCGAGACGAAGCAGCCCGCGCCTGGGACGACGCATTCGCCGCACTGGCGGGGCGGCTGCGCGTCTGGGCCGAGGGCTGTTCGGAACTCCGGATCGCCGACCCTGAGGAACTGGTGGCCAAGGCGGCCTCGGAGAACCACGTGACGGCCCAAGTGGAGGTCGCCGCGCGCACGGTGGAGCGAGAAATCGCCGAGGGCGAGGCCACAGCCCGAGCCGCGCGCCGAGCCCTGCTTGACGAGCGCAACGGCCTGATGGAGGAGGTGGAGCGGTTGCGCGGGGAGACCGACCTGCCGCCCTCGCCCCCGCCCACCCGCACCGCGGACAGATCGACGATGGCCGGCGCGCCGCTGTGGCGGCTGATCGCCTTCCGCGAGGACGTCCCGGTTGTCGTCCAGGCCGGAGTGGAGGCGGCATTGGAGGCGTCGGGTCTTCTGGACGCCTGGGTCGGTCCTGACGAGAGCGTCACACTGCCCGGCCACGACACCCGGGCCGAGGCAGCCCTGACCGTGTCCGCCCCGGGCACCAGCCTCCTGGAGGTGCTGCGCCCGGAGGAGGACCTCCCGGTCCCGGCCGAGACCGTCACCCGCCTCCTCGCAGGCATCGCGTACGGCACGCGTCTGCCCGGCGGCCATCCGGCGGCCGTTTCCGCGGAGGGCGCCTGGCGGCTCGCGCCCGCGACGGGCACCTGGGGCAAGCCGGAGCCCGCCCACATCGGCGCCCTCGCCCGGCAGCGGGCCAGGCAGCGCCGGATCAGCGAACTGACCGACCGGATCAGCCGGACGAACGCCTCGCTGGCCGTGCTCGACGATGAGCTGCGCGCCCTGACCACCCGCCGCGCCCGGCTGGACGCCGACCTGTCGGCCCGCCCCGACCACCGGGAACTCAACGCCCAGCGCCGTGAACGGGACCGCGCCGAGGAACGAGTGGCCGCCCGGGACGACGCCGTCCGCGACGCCGCGGTACGCCTGGAAGAGCACGAGAACGACGTGGCGGCCGCGCTGCGCACGCTCAGTCGGCGGTCGGCGGAACACGGCCTGCCCACCGACCGCGGCCGACTGCGCGAACTGTCCACCGCCGTCGACGCGTTCCGGGACACCGCCGACACCTGGGCGGACGCCCGTCTGCACGCCGTCGCGGCGGCCGGCGGCGCCGAGCAGCTGGCCACGCAGGCGGCCCGATCGGATCAGACCGCCCGCGAACGATCCGAGGAAGCGGCGGCCGCGCAGGCCGAGGCCGAGGGGTTGCGGGCGCGCCTGACGGCGGTGGAGTCCACCGTCGGCGAGGACTATCGGCAGGTCGTCGCACGCGTCGCCGAGGCGCGGAACGCACTGCTCCGCTGCCGCGAGGAAGCAAAGCACGCGAGCGAACGACTGCTCCGTCTGGAGCGGCGGATCGGGGAACTGCGAGCCACCAGCGAACGGGACGCCGAGCGTCGGGAGCAGGCCGTCGCAACCCGGGACGGTGCGGCACGCCGCTTCCGCCACCTGTGCCTGGCCGGCCTGGCCGAGGACGCCGGGAGCACGCTGGAGCTGCGCGCCGAGGACGGGGCCAAGGCCACCCTGGAAGCCGCCCGCGCGACCGCGGCGAAGTGGCCGGACATGCCCCACGCCCCGCGCAACCTCGGCGACGCCGCCACCCGCCTGTCCGAGGCGGTCCATCAGGCCCGCCGGCACCTGGGAGCCCGCACCGACCTGGGTCTGGAGGCCGACGAGGACATTCAGCTCTTCAGCGCCAGCCTGGACGGCGTACGCGTCGGGGCGGCGGGCCTGCTCGGCACGCTGACGCAGGAACGCGACCGCAGCCGCGACGACATCACCGCCGCGGAACGCCGTCTGTTCGACCAGATCCTCACCGGCGACATCCGCCGCCATCTCGCGGCCCGCATCCGCCAGGCCGGCGAACTCGTCGACCGGATGAACGGCCACCTGGAACACGTCCGCACCGCCTCCAACGTCGCAGTCCAGCTCGTGTGGCAGATCCGTCCTGACCTTCCCGACGGCACCCGCACCGCCCGCGAACTGCTGCTCAAGGACCCGGGGCGGGTCACCGAGGGCGACCGGGAGGCACTGCACACGTTCTTCCGCTCCCGCATCGAGGAGGCCAAAGAAAGTGACACGGCGGCGAGTTGGGAGGAGCAGCTCGGCGAGGTGCTCGACTACACGGCCTGGCACCAGTTCACCGTCCGCCTCGACCGCGCGAACGGGGCGGGCTGGCAGCCGCTCACCAAGAAGCTGCACGGCGCACTCTCCGGCGGGGAGAAGGCCATCGTCCTCCACTTGCCACTGTTCGCCGCTGTCTCCGCCCACTACGAGGCCGTACCCGAGGCACCGCGGCTGATCCTGTTGGACGAGGTCTTCGTCGGCGTCGACACCGCCAACCGCGGACAGGTCTTCGCCCTGCTCACCGCGCTCGACCTGGACCTGATGCTGACCTCCGACCACGAGTGGTGCACCTATGGGGAGTTGCCCGGCATCGCCGTCCACCAGCTCCTCACCGGCGCCGACGACGACGCGGTCACCAGCGCCCGCTTCGTGTGGAACGGGACGGACCTGGAGACGCACCAGGAAGCACCGGCGTCGCCGGAACAACAGCCCGCTACGCCGGCCGACGAGCAGGACACGCCGTCAAGCGTGAGGGCGGAGGCGGCGCCATGACGCACAGCGGAACGCCCCAGGGCGAGCGGGCCCTGGCCCGCACCGAACTGCGCCCACTGTGGCAGGCGGTCCACGACCGCCTCTCCTCCGGCCGGCCCGTCACCCGCGTACGCCTTGGCCCCCTCGACGACACCCAACGCGAAGCCCTCGCCGACCTCCTCGGCGTGGACCGCCTGCCGGACGCGCGCCCTTCCGTCCTGCTGGCCCGCCTGGAAGAAGCGGTGGCCGAGAGCTGCGGCCGCACGGTGCGCGACGTCGTCGCCGAACTGATCGGCCCGCTCAGGGACCGAGCGTCCGAACGGCGCCGCGAGGAGGACGAACGGGCCGGCCTCTGGGCGTGGCTGGACGGACACAGCACCGTACGGGCTCAGCCCGCGCTCGCCGACTGGACCGCCTCCTGCCGAGCCGCCGGCCTGGTCGGCGGCTCACCGGAGCGAACCCGCGCCCTGCTCACCGACGCGCTCGCGGTGCTCGCGGCGCTCCCCGCCCGAGGAGAACCACTGCCGGCCTTCGCCGCGCGGGTCCTGAACGGCGACTCCCACGCCCTCGACGACGGCGCCCGCGTCTCCTCCCTCGTGCTGCGTGCCCTGGCGGCCCTCTACTGCGCCGACCCACCACAGTCCGCAGAGGATCGGCGCGCCCTGTGGGGCCGTGCCGGCATCGCCGACGACGAGCTGTCCGCGACCGTCCTCGCCGCCGGGCTGCGGCCAGTCGGCGACGGGCCGCTCGCCCGCGTGGCACGGGCGTGCGCCGAGGCCGGGCAGGCAGCCAGCCTCACCCTCGCCCAGCTGCGCGCCCCAGGCACCTTCGCCCTCCCCACGGGGACCGCGCCGGTCGTCCACATCGTGGAGAACCCCAGCGTGCTGGCCCTCGCCCTACGCCGCTTCGGGCCGGACTGCCCGCCACTCGTCTGCACGTCGGGATGGCCCAACAGCGCGGCCATCAACCTCCTCCGCCTGCTCGCGGAGCACGATGCGGCCCTGCGATACCACGGCGACTTCGACGGCGAAGGCATCCGCATCGCCGCGTACGTCCTGGACAAGACGCCCGCCCGGCCCTGGCGCATGACGGCAGCGGACTACCGCGCCGCAGCCGCCCGCACACCGCACGGCCCTTCTCCCGGCCGTCTGACCGCGCCCCCCTGGGACACGGAGCTGACCGCGGCGATGACGAAGCGCGGTATCGCCATAGTCGAGGAACTGATCGCCGACGTGCTCCTGGAGGACCTGGCCGATGCCACTCGGCCAGGGCGAGGACAGCAATGAACGCCCCAAGAGGGACCCATGAGGATGGCGCGCCTGGTCAGTACACGATTGAGCCGTTGGCGTGAACATCCAAGGGGACTTGCACCATAGGCACACGCCGGTGATGCGGGGAGAACTGCGGCTTCCGTAGTGGGCGGTACGGCCAGCTCGCCTGCGACCCCACGAAGGCGGTGAGCGCCGCGGCCAGTGCAGCGTCCCCTTGGCAGGGTCTACGCGGCCGACGACGGCGGAGATTTCCTGTCCGCGCCGGGCGATCACCTCGTCGACGATGCGCCGCCCGGCGTCCGTCATTCCGATCATGGTCTTGCGAAGGCTTTCGGGATGGGCACGCCCGAGACCCGTGCCCGTGCCGGTCCGGCCGTGACTTGGCGAGGCGTCGATGCTCCGGTCGGTGTTGGGGGTGGTGGTGGTGTTGTAGGTGCGGGGAGGTCACTGGCCGCCGACGTAGTCGTCCTGCGCGGCGATCTTGCCCCCGCGCAGCTGCAGGACCGTGCAGAAGCTGGCGGTGACCCGCTCCCCGTTTGGAGGCAGAGCCGGTACGGCCCCGGAGCTGGTTCCCGCGAAGTCGGTTTCGAGGGCGATGGCGTCCCCGTCGGCGATGATCCGCTTGAGGGTCAGCTTGCGGTCGGGGACGGCGGCCGCGTACTCCTGGATGTGGCCGACGAAGGCATCCCGGCCGTGGAAGACGAGCTGGTAGGCCCTGGCGGTGTAGGCGACGTCGTCGGTGTACAGCGCTCCGAACCGGTCGAAGTCCTGGCCGTTGTAGGCATTCACCCACTCGTGAGCGAGCTCGCGGGCGTCTGCGTGAACCGTGTTGCTGGTCATGGCTGCTGGCCTTTCTGTTGCTTTGAGGCGTCGTATCGAGAGGTTGGCATGGATATAGGTCGATCCATGTCCTATATCCGCAGAGTCCCTGATTGCTCCGTGTAGGACGCATCCCGTCCTACACGGAGGCGATGCTTCCGCTATGACTTTTCAGGACAACACCAAGATCACAGACAGGTGCACGGGCATGGGCGAGGGGAAGGGGAAGGCGCTGGCGGCGGAGGCCGGTGAGTACGGCTGCACGGCCGTGAATCTGACCCCCGGTTTCATGCGCACCGAGGCAGTGCTGGAGATGTTCGGGGTGAGTGAGGAGAACTGGCGCGAGGGCGGCAAGGTGGACCCGACCTTCGCGGTCTCCGAGACCCCCGCCTACGTCGCACGGGCGGTGGCGTCGCTCGCCACCGACCCGGACGTGACCCGTCTCAACTGCCACTCGCTGTCCGCCGGCGCCCTGGCCAAGGAGTACGGCTTCACAGACGCCGACGGCTCCTCCCCGGACCCCGCACGGCACTTCGAGGACTTCATGACCACCGGCACGGCCCCCGACCCCAACGACTACCGCTGACCACCGCCCCAGGGCCTGGGCTCCGGGGCCCGGGTCGGATCGCAAGGCGAAGGAGGCACCGCCATGACTCCAGCGGATGTCGCGGAGCTAGCTCTGGGACTACAGGAGGCGACGGAGAGCGAGCCTGGCCCCGGGATGACCCTGTTCAAGGTCGGCGGCAAGATCTTCGCCGTTCTGACGGAAGCCAACGCCTCGCGCCCCGACCAGGTGACCCTCAAGTGCGACCCCGATCTCGCCCTGCACCTGCGCGAGCAGTACCCGGCGATAGGCCCCAGCTACTACGCGCGCCTGCCGCACTGGAACACCGTGGTCCTGGACGGCACCGTGCCCGCCGACGAGCTCGCCGACATGATCGAACACTCCTGGGACCGCGTCGTGGCCAGCCTGCCCCGCACCACCCGCGACCGGCTGCAAAGGCTCCGTCAGGGCCGGCTGTGATCACCCACGCCTGCAACTCTACCCACGTGTTCACCGGCCGCGTCCGCCGTCGCCGCGCAAACGTGCGGTGGGTGGATCCACCAGACAAGCCCCAGGGTTCGGGCACCGGGCTTCGTGGGGGGGCAGTGCCACTCCCGGGATTCGTTGTCTGGGCCAACTGTGGTGCTCAGCCCGCCCGTCGGCGGCGGGACCCGTGCCTGCGGCTCATGCCGTGGTGGCGAGTCGGCGGGTGAGCTGGGTGCACAGCTCGGTGACGGCGGCGTCGGCCGCGGGTGAGAGGGGGAACATGTTCAAGAAGCCGTGGATCAGCCCGTCGTAGTTGCGGACGAACACCTCCACGTCGGCGTTCCGAAGGGCCTGGGCGTAGGCAAGGCCCTCGTCACACAGCGGGTCGTACTGTGCGGTGGCGACGATCGCGGGTGCCAGTCCTGCGAAGCTCTGGGCGCGCAACGGGGAGACCTGGGCGGACCTGCGCAGGGCGGGGTCGTCTCCGGCGTAGAGGTGCTGGAGGTCGGCGATGTTCTCGGTGGTGAGCATGTAGCCGGTGGCGTTCTCGGTGCGGGAGGGGTAGGTGCCGTCGAAGTCGGTTGCCGGGTAGGCGAGTAGTTGGGCGGCGAGGGGGCGGTTCTCGTCACGGAAGGTCTGGGCGATCACGGCGGCGAGGTTGGCGCCCGCGCTGTCCCCGGCGACTGCGAGGCGGTCGCGCTGAGCGCCGTACCGCTCGATCTGGTCGGCGACGTGGCGGGTGGCGGCCAGGCAGTCCTCGTAGGGGGCGGGGAAGGGGTGCTCGGGGGCCCGGCGGTAGTGGACGGCGACGACGACGGCGCCCACGTCGCGGCACAGGCGGCGGGTGACGAGGTCGTGGGTGTCCAGGTCTCCGGTGATCCAGCCGCCGCCGTGGAAGAAGACCACCGTCGGGACCGGGCCTCCGACAGCGGGCCGGTAGATCCGCACGGGGACGTCTCCGGCGGGACCGGGTACCACGGTGTCCTGCACGGAGCCGACGTCGATCCGATGGGTGAGGGCCGTTGTGGCTGACAGTTGCCGCTGCGCCTCGCGTAGCACCTGGGGGTCGGTTGTCCGGATGGGGGTCGAGGTGACGGCGTTGGCCTGGTCGAGGACGGCGGCGATAGCGGGGTCGAGAGGCATGGATGGCACCTTTCCTTGAGGGAACAGTCCTGGGGGCAGGGTCGGTGGGGGGAGGTGCTTTGGCGGCAGGCGCGGCGCCTGCCCGCTGAACCGGCCGGGAGTGATGATGAGTTCTGGGGCAGCGAACGGGGTCGTCGCACCGTGGCGGGTGGCGTTCGCGGCGCGGTTGGGGCAGTCGTCGCTTCCGGTGGAGCCACTGCCGCGGCGAATGCTCCTCCTCTCGTACCGCCACGAGCTTGGTTACGAAGCACCATGCTGTGCGGTAGCGGACTTGCCCAGCTCTGTGGCGGTTCTGCCGGGTCGGATGGGAGATGAGGTCAGGGGCGCAGGATCAGCCGGATCGGGTCGCCTTCTTTGGTGTGCAGGCGGTGGACGGCTGTGGCGGCGTCGGAGAGTGGCAGCACGTCGGTGATGGAGCGTGAGAAGTCCAGCCGGCCGCCTTCCACCAGGTCGACCAGCTGCGGGACGGCGTCCACGGCGGAGCCGTAGTGGCCGAGGATCTGGTGCTGCAGGTAGCTGAAGAGCGCGCCGTCGGTGACGCTCAGGGGTTTGTCGGTCAGCCCGACCAGGACCAGGCGTCCCTTGGGCGCGAGGACGGTCAGGGCCTGCTCACGGACGGCGGCGACGCCGGCGAAGTCGAAAGCGACCTCCAGCGCCCGGCCGCCGCCGGCCGCCAGGACCCGGTCGCGCAGCTGGGGGTCGGCCGGGTCCAGGGCCATGTCGGCACCGAAGTCCACGGCCCGTCGGCGGGCGGCCGGCAGGGGGTCGACGGCGATGATCGGGTACGCCCCTACGGCGCGCAGCAGTTGGACGGCGTGGGCCCCGAGCCCGCCTATGCCCCACACGCCCACGGCTTGCGCCGGTCGGACCGCTGCGGTGGTGGTGATGGCTCCCCAGGGGGTGGAGACGGCGTCCGGGATGATCGCTGCCTGCTCGAACGGGATCGCGTCGGGCAGGTTGAACAGCGTGTCCACACTGGCCAGCGCATACTCGGCCCATCCCCCGTCGTAGTCGACCCCGCGGGTCAGGGCCACGCCGTCGCGAATGTCTCCGGCCTGCAGCACGACCCGCTGCCCGGCCGCCCAACCGGTCACGTCCCGTCCGAGCCCGGCGATCGTGCCGGCGACCTCGTGCCCGAGAGTGACGGCTTCCTGCCGCAGGTACGTCGGCGTGAGAGTGCCGTCGATCAGGTGGACGTCGGACAGGCACACCCCCGCGGCTTCGACCTTGACCAGGACCCGCCGGGGTCCGGGGACAGGCCTGGGCACCTCCTCGATCGTCAGGGTGCGCGAGGGGATGTGCAGCCGCGCGGCGCGCATGAGTTCCATGGCGGGGTCTCTCGTTCCGGTCGGTGGCCTGCGTGCTATCGCAAGTCTTCTTGCGTTCCAACGTACGCCCACCGATGCCCTATCGCAAGAACACTTGCGATAGGGTGTTGTGTCATGACGGGCGAGAAGGAGGCGCCACCGCTCAGGCGCCGTGGTGAACGCATGCGCCGGGCCGTACTAGCGGCCACCGTCGACCTGCTGGCCTCACAGGGCCTGGCCGCGACGACCGTGGCCGCCGTCGCACGCGCAGCCGGCGTCCACGAGACCTCCGTCTACCGGCGCTGGAAGACCCGCGAGAACCTCGTCTTCGACGCGTTGGCCACCCACTCCGACCACGCCCTCCCGACACCCGACACCGGCGACGTGCACACGGACCTCACCGCACTGTTCACGGCCCTGGCCCGCTACCTCGCGACACCGGCCGGCGCCGCGCTGCTCCACCTCGGCACCGTGCGCGGTGAGGACGACCTGGAACTGGGGCGGCGCTCCTACTGGAGCACCCGGCTCGAACGTGCCGAAGCCCTGGTCCGCCGCGGCATCGACAGAGGAGAACTGGCCGCCGATACCGACCCTCACCTGGTGGTCGAGGCCATCACAGGCCCCCTGCTGGCGCGGGTACTGCTCACCGGCGAGCCACTGGAAGAGACCCTGGCCCCGCGCCTGGTGAACCTGGTCCTGGACGGGGCACGCGGACTTCGCGATCAAGATCAGCAGTAGCTGGTGCCGTGACCGCACAGGTTCACCGGCATGGCGATGTGACCAGACCTGCGGCATGCGCCGTGCCTGCCCCAGCCCGGCCGCCGATGCCGCCGTCCCCTCACTCCTGGCCACACCCACTCACGCCTTCGCGCATCGGGAGCATCCGCCCCGATGGGTGACCATGGCCGAGCACCCGCCGCGCAGGAAGCAAGCACCGCTGAAGCCCCCGTGCAGTCGACCAACGAGACGTGTGCCGGGCGGACGGGCGGTCAGAACCAGTGCAGGCAGTGCGGGGAACCCTCGGCGCGGAAGAGGGCGTCGGCGAGGACGGCCGCGCCCGGGCGGTGGGCCCCCGAGGTGCTGGCCAAGCAGCTGGCCGCCAACAAGGGCCGGGATGTCTACATCGCCTTCCAGGTCGGCTCGAAGGAGAATCGCGCGACCATATCCGGTGTCAAGAAGTTCATGGCCACCTACGGCAAGAGCCCGCTCCACACCAAGTACTGGGAGATCCCCGGCGGCAGGCACAACTCCACCACCTACCTCTCGAACATGCGCGAGCCGCTGAAGTGGATCAGCAAACAGATGGAGGGGCCGACGCCGTCGCCCTGACCTGCGCTTTCCGCGCGGGCGCACTTACGCCTGGGCTGCACGTCCCACATCCATTACCTCCGGCCCTACAGGCCACCCTCCTCCCGCCCTGGCCAATACGGTCATCAACCACTTTGAGAGAGCTGCAAGAAGCAAGCCGGCTCCGGCACCTGACGATCAACGGGTCAACGCGGTGACACCGGCGCGATGCGTCGAGTTTGACCCCGCCCTACGGACGCTCGATCTCGTGCACTCGGCCGGCACCGCCACCGGCTGAAACAGGACCCAGACCGCGTCCGGGACAGTGGGACCGCTCGCCGGAAGTCGTTCACGCACGGCGATCGGCACCAAGCGTCGCTGCTGCTCAAGCTCTCAAGCGGAGGGTTCGCGGACCCTGAACACACATGATCTCCACATGAACCCGACACGAACCCCCACACCTGAGCTCAGAAGAAACCCCAGGTCAGCGCACCGCTCCGCCAGGAGTCTGCGCACCCAATTCGACCACCCATCCAGCCACCTCATACAAAGAGCCTGGTCAGCGCACTGACCAGGCTCTCTGCGTGTGTGTCCGAGGTCCGAGTTGAACCATACGTACACGCCGGTGATGCGGGGTGAGCTGCAACTGGCGTAGTCCCGCACGAACGACACACATCTACCGCACGCCGCGTAGGAAGCTCCGCCTCCTTTCTGGAATTTACTACTCCGCAGGCGCCCGGTAAATCGTCCGGGTGGGCACTCGTGTCTGATGCGGGCGGGCCGCGCCCGAGGCTCCGTCAGCCAGCCGTGGCTGGACATGTCGGCGTCGGTTGAACCCACGAAGATTCACCGGACAGGTACCAGCCAGGTGTGGTGTCCGCTGGACCAGAGCGGTGCCGGGCAACCCTTGCGGGCGGTCGAACGTCATCGACGATGACATGCGTCAACGTGTTCGCCACCGGCACGAGGCGCGTACCGCGCCGTCACCGCCGGTTGGAGACCCGACCCCGCAAGGAGCCCGCCGTGTTACCTCCCCCGCCCCTGCGCCGGTGGGCCCCGGGCCTGGCCGCGGCCGGTGCGCTCCTCCTGTCGGCGGCGCCGGGAGCAGCCGCGGCCAGTGGTCCTCACCTGTCGTATATCGGCGCTGGGCCCGGGGCCAGGATCGAGGCGAACGGGCCGGTCGCGTTCAACGTCGCCGGGATGCCCGCCGGAACGGACGAGGTGACCGTCACTTCACCGGCCCTCGTCGCACCTATTCCGCTTACCCCGCTGGAAAAAGGGTCCGTTCAGTTCGTCCAGACCGACGCGCCGGGAACCCGGCACCGCATCCGCGGTGACATCGCGCCGGGCACGTACCCCGTTACCGCGACCAGCCACGGCCGCGCTGTCGCCGCTGCTCGGATAGCAGTCGTCGCCGAGGGGTCGGCGGTGATAGGCCGGTTCGTCGTCGGTGACGCGAAGCGCCCTTTGCCGGGCGACGGGGACCCCGGCGCCGTGCGTCCGGGCAGCGACGTCATCGTGGTCCTGACCGATCGGCAGCCCGCTGCGGGCGAGACGTCGCTGACGGTCAAGTCCCCGCTCTTTGATGGCCCGTTGACGCTCAGGGAAGGCGAGGACGATCCCGGCTGCAAGTGCGACGACGGGAGCACGCTCTTTGGAGGGCACACGGTCGTACGGGACGACGTACCGGCGGGCAGGTACCCAATGACGGTCGTCAGCCACCACGGGCAGGAGACCACCACCCGGCAGGTGACCGTGGCCGGCCCACCCGTCCCGCACAGCCGCCTGCCCTGGCTGATCGGGGGCGGAGCCGCCGTCGCGCTCGTGGCGCTCGCTTCCGTCGCCGTACGCCGCAGGCGACGCAAGCGCCAGGCCGCCAGCTAGGCCAAGCGTATGTGGCGGGCGGTGTGGGTGAGCACAACTCGGGGGGGACTTGAACCTTACGCACATGCCGGTGATGCGGAGTGAATTGCGGCTGCCGTAGGGGCGGGGGCGACGTCCCAGCCAGGGTCGGCGAAGTCTGAATCACCCACAGAGCAACCGTCACGCCCCGGAGCCGGACGCCGTGGGCGAGAGCGGATGGTTGCGGCCCTACGGCACCCCAGAGCACGAAAGCTACCGGCAAGGACCAGTAGCGCACAGCTTCCGGGAAAGGGTTGCGGTCCTCGGTCCCGAAGAACGACCGCCACATGGTGGCAGCTGGGCTAGCTGCTGTGTGTGGAACCGTCGCTGCGCTCTTCGCTCGTGACGAAGAGCGACCGTTGCTACTGCCCATGGCACCAAGGACATCTCCCCGAGGTTGCGCCCCTCGGACACCCCGCAGGATGACCGTCACCAGGGCGGGAGGCGCCGGAGATGAACAGGCACCTGTCGTTGGCGATCCTCGGCCGTTCGGGAGGAGCGTCCCGGCCTTGTATCTGAACGAGGCCCTGCATCCACATCGCCGACCGGCTGCGCGCGAAAGCGTCGCTGCGGCAGATTGATGTAGAGCTCGGCCGCAGCCCCTTGACCATCAACCGCGAGTTACGGCGCAACAGGTACCACATACCCGAGGGAAGCCGGGTATACAGGCCTCACGCCCAGCGTCATGCCGAAGCCCGCCGGCCCCGGCCGAAGCACAGCAAGACCGGTCAGCCGACGTCGGTTCCTGCCCCTGTGCGGGACATGGCTTCCACCGAGCGTCTCCTCAGTGGAGAGCCCATCGGTGGTTGAAGTGGGAACCGAACAGGAGCGAATCGGAA
Source organism: Streptomyces sp. YGL11-2 (assembly GCF_050054615.1). Lineage (NCBI taxonomy): Bacteria > Bacillati > Actinomycetota > Actinomycetes > Kitasatosporales > Streptomycetaceae > Streptomyces > Streptomyces sp. YGL11-2. The sequence continues at coordinate 54,208 of NZ_JBNHIN010000039.1, read as the reverse complement.
CCGGGACACAGGAAAGTACCTGTGACCGCTTCCTACGGAACTACAGGAGGTTCGCCAAATGATTTCCCCTCCCCACCCGAGCGACAACTCGGGCCTACCCGAGTATCCCGGAGGGCTTTCGGATGCCGAACGATGGGCCGAGCACGTCGAGGCAGCCAGGCGCCTGGGCTCGTACATCTCACCTGAGTCTTTTGACGGCCCGACGTACACCGTGGAGACGAGGAGCAGCAAAGGAATGCACCACATAGTCAGCATTTCCTCTGGGCAACCGCAGCAGCGTCAGGGCAGTGCTCCGGCGCCCCCTGACGCGGCCGAGTGCGCCGTGCTGCGCTCCGTGGTGAGAGCCGTTCTCGATCTGGCTGGATACGAGTCCGGTACTGCCCGCACCGACGTTGTCCTGACCCCAGAGGGCCCCCGGATCAGCGCCCTTCGGCTTGCTCCTGCTAGACATCGTGCCGCTGAGTGACTTGTGAATGGCTCTTGATCGTGCCCATGTATCGTTCCCGGCCCAACCCCTGCGGCGAGGTAACGCAGCAGGAACCATTCGGGAACGGCTCAGACCAGCATCAGGGATGTCAACAGCGGAAACCACGAAAGGCGTGAACATGGGACACAAGCTGACCGGGCTCATCGGAATCACCGCTGCCGTGCTGGCGGTCGGCATCACAGCGACTCACCAGGTGGGTAACTCCCAGGTGCAGCAGGAGGTTCGTCACGCTGTCTTGGCCGAGGGCAAGGGCCCGACCGTTATGGCGGCCTCTGTCCGTCCGCTGAGTCAACTGCCATGACTTCAGCGGCTACGCCCTCCTCGGCCCTCCGGCGGGAGGGCGCAGCCGTGCTCACGCGCGTCGCCGGTCGGGTGGCACGCCCATGGCTGTGAACAGCTCCTCACAAACCGCCCGGTGTTCGGCCGCTGCCAGGTGGTCACCGAGGGCCTCGGCGACTTGCGACATTCCGAGACGGGCGTATGCCTCCTCAGGACGGTAGTTCGTCTTGGTCGCGCGTTCATAAGCCTGCGCGTACAGCTCTCTTGCCGAGGCGTGTTCGCCGCGCTTGTGGAACAACCGCCCGATCATGTTCTCGACTTTGGCGCGGCGCAGGGGGGATGCACTGGCACGGGCGAGGTCGAGGGAGCGCCGAGCGTATTCCGCGGACTGGTCCATCTGTCCCTGGCGATAGGCGATGTCGGCCGACACGGCAAAGGCCAAGGCGACAATACCTGGCGCCCGTGTGTCGTCGCACATCTCCCGTGCCTGGGCTATCAGTGCCTCCGCTTCTGCGCACTCTTCAAGTCCAAGCTGGGCGATTGCGAGGTCGATGAGTGCCACAAGCTCGTTTTCGTGCTGGCTGAGTTGTCGGCACAGGTCCACTGAACGGCGAGCGGCGGCAGCAGCCTCGGGGTAGCGGCCCCACTGCTCGTAGAGGGTGCTGAGGATCGTGAGTGATTCCGCTTCTGCCCTGCTCAGACCTAGCTCGCGCTCATAGGCAATGGCCGTCTGCAGATGCCCCAGGGCTTCAGGAAAGCGCCCCAGCAGACTCTTGTAGAGGCCGAGGGTGCTGTGGCTGTGGGCTTCTGTGCCACGGTCGCCGAGGCGGACCGCGACTTGGCGTCCCTCCTCAGCGACCGCGATGCCTTCCGTGAGGCTGCCAAGTTCCCAGCAAGCGACGCCGAGGTTGGCGAGGCTCACACCCAGCAGGGCGTCATCACCAAGTTTGCGGGCGACCTCCACCGCAGTACGGCAGAGTTCCTCGAACTCGTTGAGAAGCCCGTGCGCGTTGAGGTGGAAAGCGGCGTTGCGGGCCACACACACCGCATGCCGCTCGTATCCATGCTGTACAGCCATTGATATCGCCGCCAGCAACGCGCTTTGCTCGCGTGCGAACCAGGTGCCCGCCGTATCGATGTCCTTCGTGTCGGGCAGCGCGAACGGGGGGCTGCTGATCCCAGTCGGGATCTTGCGGCGCCCTGGGAAGAGCGTCGTGCAAGCTGCCTCGGTGACTGCGAGGTAGTAGCCCAGCAGGCGCTCGCGCGCAGCGTCGCAGCCATCGTCATCGGTGCGCAGTCCGCGGGCGAAGCTGCTGACAAGGTCGTGGAAGGTGTAGAGACCGATTTCCGGCTGCTGGAGGAAATGGACGTCGAGTAGGTGCTCCAGCACATCCTCGGCGTGGCGCGGCGTACTGCCCAGCAATGCCGCTGCTGCGTATACGTCGATACTGCCGCCGGGGTGTAGTGCCAGGAGCCGGAGGGCGATTCGACTTTCATCGCTGAGTACCTGGTAGGACAGCCGAAGGGTTGCCGCAACACTTCGTTCACCCATGATGAGTTCGTCCAGCCGGCGAGTCTCGTCGCGCAGCCGGTCGATCATGTACTGCAGCGTCCACCTCGGACGGTTGGCCAACCGAGCAGTGGCTATGCGTAGGGCGAGCGGAAGGTGGTCGCACAGCCGGGCCAGCTCGGCCGCTGCCTCGGGATCGGCGGCGACGCGCTGTGCGTCCAGCGTTTTCGCGATCAAGTTGGCGCTCTCCTCGGGTGTCATCACGTCGAGGGAGATCCATTCAGCGCCGTCGAGGTCGGCGAGACGTGCCCGGCTGGTAACCATCACCAGCCAGTTGGTTCCGGTGGGGAGCAGTGAGCGGACGTTGCTCGCGTCCGACGCATTGTCCAGAACGATCAGCATCCGCTTTCCGGAAACCGCCTTGCGCCATAGCGCCGTTCGTCCAGCGACGTCGTCGGGTATGCGATCGTCCGGTAGTCCGAGCGCTCTCAGCATGGCGTTGAGGGCACTCGCCGAGCTGACAGGCTTCTGGTCTGGGGAGTATCCGCGCAGATCGATATAGAGCTGGCCGACAGGGTAGTCGCTGGACAACCGGTGCGCGGCTCTCACCGCCAATGAAGTTTTGCCGCTGCCCCCCATGCCATCGATGGCGATGATCTGGCTGCCGGTGCCCTGCGCTTTGCTGACGATTCGGCTCAGTTCCTGTTCCCGGCCGGAGAAATCGGGCATGTCGTACGGCAGTATGCAAAGTGCGCCAAGAGTTGCGGAAGTAGGCTGAGGGGGCAATGCAGCACGCGCAGGTTCGGGTGCCGCCAGTTCGGGACTCTCGCGGAGAATGCGTTCGTGGAGTTTGGCGAGCTTCGTTCCCGGGTCAATCCCGAGCTCTTCCACCAGCAGACCACGGACCTTGCCATATTCCTCCAATGCCTCGGCCTGACGGCCGGATCGATAGAGGGCGAGCATCAGCTGACCACGCAGGGCTTCTCGCAGCGGGTAGGCGCTGACCATCTCGCGCAGGTCGACCACGAGTTCGGCAGCCTCACCGAGAGCAAGGCGCAGATCGAACATCTGATCAATCGCAGCGAGTCGGCGCTCCTCCAAGGCGGTGGCAGCGGCCTCGATCACTGGACCGCCCGTTCCGCACAGCACCGACCCACGCCACAGAGCAAGCGCCTCGCTAAACGTCCTGACGGCGTCGGCCGCTCGACCGTCTGCAGCGGCTTTCCTTGCACTGCTGGCGAAATCATTGAATTCAGTCAGGTCGAGTTGACAGCCTGACAGTGCCGCACGATATCCGGGACCGTCGGTGATCAGTACACGGCTCCCGCCGGGTATGCGCCGGCGCAGGTCGGCGACGGCCTTGCGCACCTGGTGGGACGCGGTGGCTGGAGGGTCTTCGGCCCAGGCGGCGGCCGCCAGGCGTGAGACCGGCAGCACCCTGCCAGGCTCCAGTAGCAGGGCAGCAAGAACACGCGCCTGAACCATTCCCCCCAGCCGGAGACGCCGATCGCCGTCCCACCCTTCCAGCGGACCCAGGACGTTGAAACGAAGTCGTTCGTCAGCGTTCATCCGCAGCTCAGCCCCCCTTCTCCAGACGTTCGGCCACTGACTGCATGCCGAAGCGCCGCCCGCTGATGGTATGCGGTCAGCCTAGAGCGATCTTCAAAAGGATGGCGGTATCGGGGTGGGAGCGAATCAGGAAGCCCGTGAGCCAGGCTTCCTCCGCGGTACGGGGATCGGTGGTCATCCACCGGTACGCGTTGCCTGTCCGCATCAGTGACGTTACGCCTAGAACACGATAAATGAGGAGAGGGCGAAGCTCGCATGACTTCCTACCTGACTGCGCCCACTGCATACCCCAGCCGCGGCAAGTCCCTGTCCCCCCGAGAGACACAGGTTCTCGCCTGTATCGCTGCTGGCCACACACACCTTCAGACGTCCAGGCGGCTCTCTATCAGCCAGAGTTCGGTTGAGACGTATTTGCAGCGAATCCGAGTCAAGCTGGATGCGCCGACACGCGCAGACCTGATTCGCGCAGCGGTTCATCTCGGGCTCTGAGCACCGAGGCCACGGCCCGAACACAATGGTCCGCGCTCACCCTCTGCACACGGAAGGCTATTCGTCAAGTCGTGAACTCCCATGACTGTTCGCCATATCAGCGACCCCCGAAGATTAAGTCAAGCCTGAAGAACGATCTCGACCCAAGGTGACGGATATGGCTAACAGTAAGGACAGGTTCGAGCCTTGTCGGTCGGGGGCCAAGTCGAGAAGAAGTTGCCGTCGGCCCCGATGCTGAGAGCGAGCTTGAGACTGCGGATACCTGTTTCACCAGCGCCAAGACATCGCTATGGCTGATGGTGCGGTAGCTCTGAGTCGGGTCATCCGATGGCCCTGCCACCGGCTCGCATCCCAGTGCCGATATGAGGAGTTTGAAGCGTTGGAGCAGAAGAAGTGACTGCGATCTCGGCCGACCTCGCCGGCCATGTCCGCTCCGTCGCTATGGACGTGAGCACCAACGAGCGACGAACCGCAACCTACCACCGCAGTCTTGCGCGTCGTGCAGTCAATCGACTGGATGAAGCTGAGCGGTATGTCGATTTGGGTCGCGAGCAGCCGTAACTCTTAGGAAAGTGGGAGACACCTTGTCCAACCAACCCTGGTTCGGGGAGTTCAACGCGCTGCGGTCGCCGATGTCCCCACGAGAGATTCGCGATGTGATGCAACGCGAGCTGGCCGACTGCGGCGTCCGCCTCGACCCCGAGCTCCTGCCGCAACAGCCTTTCCTCCTTCCGGAGAGTTCATACCAGGAACTGTTCAACTCGGCTTTCGCGCTGCTGCGTCTGCTCAAGAAGGCCGTCCAGCACGCAGGTGACACCCGGGAAGCCCGGCTGGCCGCGCTGGGCGCCGATGAGTCCGCCTATCCGGTGTTCACCGGGGACGAGGAGTTCGAGGACCGGTACAGCGACCTGATGGCCCGCCCGGACGTGGTCATCGGGCCGGACGGGCCGAAGTTCGTCGAATTCAACGTCAGCGGCACGTTCGGCGGCACGACCGAGACCCACGTCTTCTCCCGGATCTGGCATCAGGTGTACGGCGACCGGGCGCGCAGCGGCTTCTGGGGCTTCGACTCGTACGAGGCCCGGGTGAAAGCCCTGCAGAGCGTCCTCGATGAGCTTGGCGTTGACCGGGCGGTCGCGGTCCTCGGCTCGCGGCGGGATATTCCTAACGCGACGTCGAATCGGTACTACGACCGCGAGATCCAGCTATTGCGCCAGAACGGCATCCGGGCCACCTTCTTCGAGCCGGAGGAACTGCTCGACGGCCTCGGGCTGCCGGGAGCGCTCAGATATCCGGTGGGCCTTCGCTATTTCAACGTGATGGACTGGCAGGCGCACGGGATCGACTTCGCGCCGGTGCGGACCGCGGTCGAGGCCGGCTGGCAACTGGTGCCCTCGCAGAGCTGCGGAATGATCGCGAACAAGAAGGTGCTCGCGTGGGTCTCCTCAGGCCAGCCGTGGATGTCCGACACCGAGCGCGAAATCGCCGAGCGCTATCTGCCGTGGACCCGTGAGGTGAAGCCGGGCGAGGTTGTCTGGCAGGGCCGGCCATGGTCGCTGTCCGAACTGCTTCTCGCCAACCCCGAGAACTTCGTGCTGAAGAAGTCGATCGGAATGATGGGACTCGAAGTTCTCATCGGCCGCACGGCGGATGCCGACACCTGGTCGCGGACCGTCCGGGAAGCACTGGCCGAGGGCGACTCGATCGTCCAAGAGTACGTCGAGCCCGCCCATGTACCGATGGTGCTGGGCAATGGTTCGCCCGACGGTTCGGTCACCGTCTCCGTGGCCCCGGTCTTCAGTCCCTGCCTGTACGGCACCAACCCGGGCGGCTGCCTCGTCCGCTTCTTCCCAGACGGTAGCAGCGACGTGGTGAGCGCGTGGGGCCACGGCGCGCTGGAGAACGTGGCGATGGCCGTGGGCGGAGAGCACCGGCCGTGATATCCATTGCCGTCATCGGTACCGGTTCGCTGGCTCGCTCGGTCTGCTACGCATTGGCGTCGCTGCTCGACGCACCTGCCCAGGTCGCGGTCATCGGCCGCTCCGAAGCCCAGCTGCGCGAACTCTGCTACGTCGCCTCGACCCGGGCCTCGCTCATCGGACGGGAGGTGGCCTTCCACCCCTGCCCCGACCCCCTGGAGAACGAGGGCCGGCTGGCCCTCACCCTGACCGGCACCGGAGCCGAACTGGTCCTGTGCTGCGCCTCCCGGCAGTCCCCATGGGAGCACCAGTCGGCGCCGTCCGCGTGGACCTCGCTGACGCAGGCTACGGGGCTCGCGATGACTCTGCCGCTCAACGCGGACATCGCCCTGCTCACCGCGCGCGCCCTGACCCGGCTGCCCGGGCACCCGGCCCTGATCAACGCCTGCTACCCCGACGCGGTCAACCCGCTGCTGGCAGCCAACGGCGTGCCCGTGCTCACTGGCGTCGGCAACGCCGCGCTGGTCGCCAGTTCACTCCGGCAGGGCCTGTCCCTCGACCGCGAGGCTGAACTCCGCGTGATTGCGCACCACGTTCACCTGTATGCGCCCGAGGACCCCGGTCAGGAGGCCAGGGCGTGGCTGGGAGACCGCGAGATCGCGGGCGTGGGCCGGCTGCTCGCCGCGCAGCGGGCGGCCAGCCGGCCCGAGCTCAACACCGTGACCGGATTCCACACCGCCCTCGTGGTCCGCGCGCTGGTGCAGGGGGAGACTCTGCGCACCAGCCTGCCCGGTCCCGGCGGCCGACCCGGCGGATACCCGGTGGTGATCCAGGACGGCCGGGTCGAGCTGGACCTGCCGGACAGTGTCGGTCTGGACGAGGCCGCCGCGTGGAATCGGGAGTGGGCCCGGCAGGAAGGCGTCGTGGTGGATCCCGACAGGGGGACGATCGAGTTCTCCGACCACGTCAACACCCTGGTCTCCGCTCATCTCCCCGACTGGGCGGGCGCGTTCACCGCGCGAGAGTCGGGCGCCGTGGCCGAGCAGCTGCATCGGCTGCGGGACCGGCTGCGCCGACAACTGGCTTTCTGAATCCCTGAACCCCGAAAAATTGCCCGTAAGGACGAATATGCCTGGAATCCTGTTGGCCCCTGAGAGTCGAGGGGCGACGGTATCCTCCGACCTATCGCAACCGGGAATGCTGCACGACCGGACGCTGGAACTCGCCGATGCAATTCTGAAGAACCGGAACACCCTGCTCGACATTCTGGTCGAGACCGCGACCCGGACGGCCGCCGAGGACGAGATAAACCGTTCGCTGCGTGCTATTTCCGGAGCCGCCTGGGAGATCGAACGGAATCGTCCGCCGCAGATCGGCACGCTCTCGGTCTTTCTGCCGTCCAACAACGTGCTCTACTCGTACATGCTCTTCGGCGTGATCCCGTCGCTCTACACCGACCGTATCGAGATCCGCCCGTCGTCGCGCACCCGCGAGACCGCCAAGGCCGTGCACGAACTGCTCGCCAAGGAGTACAGGTTCGACGCGACGGGACAGGTCAGCGTGGTCGATGCCTCCCAGAAGGACTTCGTCGCGTCCTGCCGGCAGTCCGACGCGGTGGTGTTCACCGGCCAGTACGAGAACGGCCTGGACGTCATGGAACGCGTCGGCGAGCGCCCCTGCTTCATGCTGTTCGGCTCCGGACCCAACCCAATGGTCATCGGCCCCGAGGCAGTGCCCGGCCAGGTCAACCGCGCATTGATCTCATCCCGGCTGTACAACTCCGGTCAGGATTGCCTCTGCACTGACCTCGTCTTCGTCCACCGCAGTGTGCTCAGAGAAGTGCTGGCCGACTTGAAGCAGTCGCTGCGCGAACTGCCCGTCACCGACCGCAGGCTCCCCGGCGCGGTGGTGGCGCCTCTGGTCTATGCCGATGCCGCCCGGGAGGCCGAGGCATACATCGCCGACCACGCCGGTCAGGTGGTGTTCGGGGGCGGCGCAGACATGCGGAATTTGCAGGTGGAACCCACCGTGATCCTGCACGAGTCGTCCGTCGGCCTGCACCCGCCCGAGTTCTTCTCGCCCATCTTCAGCCTCGTCCCCTACGACGACCCGGCGGAGATCGAACGGTGGGCCGCCTCTCGGGAAGAGATGGAGCGGGGCATGTACGCCACCGTCTTCGGCGAGCCGCAGCTGACCGGCACGAAGCTCGGCAGCGCCACCATCCTCCGGGACATGACGACCTTCGACCACGAGGACGGCAACAAGCCGTTCGGCGGGCACGGGCCACAGGCAGGCAGCGTCCGCGGCAACGACGGTCGCCTGCAGGCCCGTCCGCTGCTGCTGTCGGCCGAACTGGCTGCCTGGGCCGGACGATGACCGCGCCGACGGCGAGCGGCGCGGCTGTGGCTCTGGGCCGTCCGCTGGTCTGCGTGTCGGCTGACACGGGTCTCGCCGAAGCCGAGGCCGCCTCCGTCCGCTCGGTCGCCTCGACCAAGCACGAGGACGTGGTCGCTGCCCTGCTGCTCGCCGTCGGCGAAGCCCTGCCCGCCCCGGTCAGGACGGGCGCACCGGTGCTCCTGGTCTCCGCCCGGCTGAGCGAACGGCAGGTCGACGCCTTCTTTGCGCAGTGCCGCGACACCGGGCGACGGCTTCGGCCGCTGGCCTCGGTGCGGATGGAGACCTCCCTGACGGTCCAGAAGTTCGCTGATATATCAGGCTGGTCTGGCAGCTCCTACGCCCTCGTCACGCCCGGGCCCGCGGCCGCTGAGTCAGCGGTCCGGTGGGCGACCGCCGCGGTCGCCTCGGGCAGGGTGCCCGCCGCGTACGTGTGCGAGGTCGTGCCGTGCGGGCCGTCCGGCACGCTGGCCGTCGGCCTGACCGTCACCTCGGTAGCACATGACGCCTCGTGGCCCAGGCCGCAGATCGACTGGACCGAGCCCGACGGTCTGCGGCCCCGCCCCTATCTCCTCGACGCCGTGGCGGACTTCGGAGAAGCCTCCCTCTCTCATCAGGAAGTGTGAAGTGAGCAACGCCTGGAACACGGTGGCCCTGACGCTGGCCGAAGCCGGCTGCGATCTGGTGGTCGGGGTGCCCTCCGATGAGCCCGGTCTGCTGGATACCTCGGTGACGGGCCTGCGCACGCTGGTCGTTCGCGACCAGCGCGTCGGGGCCTGCCTGGCCACCGGCCACGCCATGGTGTCCGGGAAGCCCGCCGTCCTCGCCCTGACCTCGGGCCCGCCGTTCCCGAACGCGCTGGCCGGGCTCGCCGAGGCCGCCTCGCTGTGCGTCCCGCTGGTCATCGTCACTACCCGGATTCCGACAGCCGGCATCGGCCGCGGCGGCTTCCAGGAGACCGACCAGCGGTCGATGGCCTCCTCGCTGGTCAAGTGGCACTACGTCGTCGAGTCGCCCGAGCAACTCGCCTGGGCGGTGCGCCGCGCGGTACACCTGTCCGTCAACGGCCGTCCGGGGCTCACCGTGGTGGAGATCGCCGACGAGGTCACCCGGCCGGCGAAGGCGTTCACCCCGTCCGCACAGCCCCCGGTCACCCGGCTGCGGTCAGCCCCGGACCCGCAGGCGGTGCACCGCGCCGTGACGGCGCTACGTTCGGCCGAACGCCCGTTGGTGATCCTGGGCGGCGGTGCCAAGGCCGCCGGGGCGGGTGAGGCGGCGCTGCGGCTGGCCGAGACCCTGGACGCGGTCGTCATGACGACCGCGTCCGGACGCGGGTCCGTGCCGGAGTCCCACCCGTCGGTGGTCGGCCTGGTGGGCCTCTACACGACCCCGCCGCTGGAGAACCTGCTGGCCGAGACCGACGTGGTCCTCGCGGTGGGCACCCGGCTTGAGGAGACCGTGCGGATGGGTTGGCCAGATAGTAGGCACATCCGCCTTGTCCATATGGACACGGATCCGTACGCCTTCGGCCAGGCATTTGAGCCTGAAGTGGCGGTGCTCGGCGACGCGGCGCTCACCCTCAAGCTGCTCCTGGATGAGCTGCGCCCAGCTGAGCCCAGCCTGGCCCGGGCCGACTGGCGCCGCCGCCGGACCGAACTGGACGACGAGGCATTCACGCTGATGCACCGCACTGGCAGCACGGGCTCCCTCGCCCGTGAGGCCGTGCTGACCACAGGCGAGGTGTTCGGTGAGCGCACCAACTACGTGCACGAGAACGGGCTGCACGATATCTGGTCTTACCACTACCCGCTTCTCCCGATCGGAACCAGCACCAAGGTCGTGATGCCGGGCGAACAGACCATGCTGGGCTTTGGACTGCCAGCCGCGGTTGGCGCCGGGATGGCGCGGCCCGACGTGCCCACCGTCCTGCTCTGCGGCGACGGGGCGATGGCCATGAACGTCCCGGCGCTGGTCACCGCGGCGGAACATCGGATCGGCCTGGTTGTGGTGATGTTCGATAACTCGGGCTTCGGCTGGCCGCGGCACCTGCGGGTGATGGCCGGCGAGCAGGACGACCTCACCCGCTTCGCGGTGTCCTTCCCACTCGACGAGATGATCCGCGGCTTGGGTGGCACCGTCACCGACGTCACGGACCCCGACCAGCTGTGCATGGTGCTGGCCGCCGCCAAAGAGACCGCGCGCACCGGCGCAACGGCACTGGTCCGGGTGCTGGTCCTGGACAACGACGTGCCTCCGGGCATCACCCGTGTGCTCGCCAACCTCGACGGCTCCTGAAAGGGGCACCGAGATGCTCGATCGAACGTCCGGGTCGGTGACTCTTCCCAGGCCATCGGCGCCCAACGGGCCGCTGCCCCGCGGGCAGCTGATCATCGATGGTGCCCCGGTGCCCCGGGCCCGGTTGGCCCGAGCCGTCGACGCCGTCACCAAAGCGCTGGAAGACCTGGGGATCGGCGAGGGGACGGCGGTGTCGACCCCCGCGCGCACCGGTCTGCCGGTCATCACCGCGGCGGTGGCCGCGCAGCGGCTTGGCGCGGTCCTGGTTCTCGGCGAGGACCCGCTCGGCGAGGACGGCCACGCCGCCCTGCGTGGCACCATCCGAGCGCGCGTACAGGGCGATCCAGCGGGTCTGGAGCCGTCCGTGGTGCGCGTCGAGTTCGGCGAGCCCGAGTCGCCACTGCCGTATCCAGGCGCGTCGATCTTCTGGACGTCCGGCAGCACCGGTACGCCCAAGGCTGTCCTGCTCTCCCGGTTCGCTCTCGACTACCAAGCCACCGCCAGCGCCGAGCGGTTCGAGGTGTCCGCGGCCGATGGCTGGGTCGTGCCCATCCCGCTGTCCCACGCCTACGGGTTCAGCATCATGCAGATGTGGCTGCGGTTCGGCTGCACACTGCACCTGCTTTCCACCATGCATCCCAACGTGGTCGCAAAGTCTGTTTGCGAGCCCGGAAGTTCGATGTTGGACGGGGTCCCCGCGCTGTACGGGGTGCTGCTGCGGATTGCCGAGCGCGACCCAGGGTTGCGAGCCCGCCTCAGCGGACTGAAGCTGCGCGGCTGCGGCGGAGACGTATTGCCGGAGACGCTCCGTCGCCGGTTCACCGAGGCCGTTGGCCAGCCCATCCACGACGGTTACGGGCTGACCGAGGCCGGCCCCAACGTCGCCGTGTCCGCGCCCTCCGCGCACCGGGCGGGAACGGCAGGCAAGGCGCTCTGCGGCACGGAGCTGCGGATCGCTCCGGGCTCGGGTGAACTACTGGTGCATGGACCGGGCCTGATGACGGGTTATGTGAACGACCCGGCGGCCACCGCAGCCGCCTTCACCACCGACGGCTGGCTGCGCACCGGCGACCGGGCCGAGCTGTCGGCCGACGGCTTCCTGCGCATCACCGGGCGGCTCAAGGAGGTCATCATCGTCCAGGGCGAGACCTTTGCGCCGAGCTCGATCGAACAGGTCTTGCTGGAACACCCCGACGTGGCGGAAGCCGCCGTTCTGGGCCTTCCCCGCGGGAACGCCCGCGGGGACCACGTGATCGCGTACGTCGTGCCACAGACATCGGCGGACCAGGCCGTGCTGGTGCCGGAGCTGACCCGGCTGTGCCGTGCCGAGCTACCGGTGGTGATGCGACCACGCACCATCGAGACGGTGACGGAGTTCCCGCGGCTGGCCTCCGGCAAGCTGGACCGGGCCGCCCTGCGTCGTAAGGGAGGTCTCTGCGATGACTGACCACCTGGTCGTATCCGGACTCGGGTTGACGACCCCGTTCGGAGTCGGCGCACAGCGCTTCTGGGACGGCCTGTGGGCCGGCGAGAGCAGGCTGCGGTTGGCGCCGGTGGCCGGCGGGACAGAGACGGTCTGCGGTCAGGTTCCGCTGCCCGAGGACACCCGCCCGCGCCGCTCTCGCCTCCTGCGCGGCGCGCTGCGGGAGGCCCTGGGCGGAGCAGACCACCCGGCGGAGCCGGACCGCACCCTGCTGGTCGTCGTCGGCCAGTCGCCGTGGACGGTGGCGCCCAACGGAGATGAGGACGCCCTGGAGGTGGCTGCCGGGTGGCCAAGGGAGGACTTGCGACGGGGCTTCGCCGACGTCGTGTACCTCTCCCAGGCATGCGCCTCTGTCTTCTTCGGCCTCGGCTACGCACGGGACTGGATCCGCAGCGGCCTGGGTGACGCCGCCATCATTGCGGGCGCCTTCACCATCAACCGCTATGAGTACCTGGGCATGTCGGTGGTGCGCGCACTCAGCGGCACCGGCGCACGCCCGTTCGATGACGGCCGGGATGGCACCAGTCTCGGTGAGGGCAGCACCGCGCTGTTGGTCGAGACGGAGTCCCGGGCCCGCGCCCGGGGGGTCCGACCGCTGGCCGCAATCACCGGACTGGAGTGTCGGATCGGTGGGCACAGCCGCACCGACTCCGACCCGGACACGCTGCTCGCTTGCATAGAGGGCGCGCTCGGCCAGGCGGGCATCGACCGGGCCGATTACGTGCACGCCCATGCGACCGGGACGCCGCAAGGAGACGCCGTTGAACTGGAGGTGCTCGACCGGCTGGGCACGCGGCTGGGCTGGCACGGCATCCCCGCGGGATCTCACAAAGGTGCGATCGGGCACCTGATGCACGTGTCCGGCGGCGCCGCGGTGGCAGCCGGCCTCGGCGCACTGCGCACCGCGATCGCCCCCGGAACCCCCGGACTGCATACACCGATCGAGACCTCGGCCGCGATCGATTTGCTGGCGACACCGCGACAGATCCCGCGGCTGCGCACCGTGCTGATCAACAGCTTCGGCTTCGCCGGCAACAGCGCCGCGATGGTGCTGTCGGCGATGCCCTGACGTTCAGATCAACCAATTTCCCCGAATTCTGCGAGAGAAGGCAAACGGTGGACAACGCACTGTCGCGTTACTACGACGGCATCAAGGCTGCGGTCGAGGAGCTTCGGAACACCCGGAGCCTGGGCAGCACTGAGTGGTTCCAGCCGGGCTGGGACCTACCGGAACCCTCCGAGCAACTGGAGCGCTTCTTCGCAGCGGCTGAGCTGTCCGGCGGCAGCCTGGGCGAGTATCGCGGCCGGCCGCTGTGGTTCCTCAACATGACCGAGAACCCTCGGACCAGGACCACCAAGACGTTCGGCTCGCTGCTGATCGTCGCCCGGGCGCTCCAGCACACGGCCGCTACTGGCGAGCCGGTGCTGCTGCTCACCCCCTCCGCCGCCAACAAGGCAGTGGCGCTTCGGGACGCGGTCCTGCGCGCCTACGAGACCGGGCTGGCCACTCCGGAGACGCTGCGGGTGACTGTGGTGGTCCCGTCCTCCTCACTGCCCAAGCTCTGGGACTCCCCGATGCTGGCCAATCCGGCCTATGCCGCCGCCAATCCGATCGGTGTCTTCGACGGCTCGGAGCGCGAGGACGTCAAGAAGCTGGCGACGGGTGCCGTCGGCCTGGTGGCCGAGGAGATCCGCCAGGCCACCGGGTTCCGGGTCTGGTACACCCTCGACCCGAACAACTACATGGTCGCCGACGTGGTCCGGGCCTACTACGAGCGCGACGCCCTGACCCCGGGGGAGCGGACCCGCTGGCACACCCACGCGGTTTCGAGCGCGTACGGCTTCCTCGGACACGACCTCGGTCGCCGGCTCGCCAAGCGGGACGGGTCGTGGACAGCCACCGGGCACGCGCGGTACCTGTTCGTCCAGCACCTGGAGACCCCCGACCTGGTGACCGGCCTCCGCTTCGGCGAGAGCACCGAACACGCCCTCCCGGACTACGAGTTCGACTCGGATACAGGTCTGATGAAGCAGGCCGGGCAGACGGACCCGCGGTTCCCGTCGGTCTGCTACAGCACCGAGGAGCGGCTGGAACGTACCTTCTACACCCGCCGACCCCCGACGATTCCGCGAGTTCAGGAGCTGGTCACCCGACAGGGCGGCGACGGCATCGTCGTCTCGCTGCACGAGTGCCTGCAGCGGTACCAGGAGGTCCGGCATCTGCTGGCGAAAGGCGGCATGACCCGGCTGCCAGAGGACCCGCGCAAGCTGCGGGAGTTCGCCATGGTGATGTCCACCGTCGGCGCCCTCACCGCGATCGACCGCGGCCTGGTTCCCGAGGACGAGGAGATCCTGATCCACGGCTCCGGCGCCTACTCCGAGGGCGAGTTCCACTCGCCGGATCGATGCAACCTGACACCGGTCGCGGTGCCCGAGGACGTGGCAGCGCTGCTGCGGGAGGCGGCCAAGGCCTAGCCAACCCACAGACTCACCTTCGTCGGTAGCGGCGACGGGCCGGGCCGTAAGGCGCCCGGCCCGTCGCCGGAACCCGAACCAGCAAAGGACTGACGTGGTTGCTGTACCTCCTTCCCACCTGCCCATCGGGGAGCCCGGGCACCCCCGCCCGGGCGCTCGGGCGGGCCTGCCCTCGCGCACCCGGATGTGGTCCGCCTACTGGTGGCGCAACAGCGGTCACCCGCTCGGGCTGCGGCTGCGCGCCGCGTGGGAGACCAGGGACGGTGCTGTGGCACCCGCCGTGGTGTCCCATCTCGGCGGTCTGTCGGTGGCGTACACCGGGCTGCCCGAAGGCGTCGCGCACACCCTGGAGTTCACCGAGCACCGGCGCGCACAGCCCGGAGAGCTCACCGCCAGGCGGGTATCCCAGCGGCTGCGGGCGGCGGACCTGCAGTATCCCGCTCGGCTCCCCGACGCCGATATCGTGATCACTGGTACGAGCACGCAGCGGGCCCGTTCGCTCTCCTCGGCGGCAACCCTCGTGATGCCGATGAAGGTTCATCTGGTCGTCGACATCGATGGTGACGCGGAATCACTACGACGGCGGATCTCCAAGCGGGAGCGCTCACAGTTTTCCCGCGGCCAGCGGGAGCACGACTGGAACTGGCAGGTGGAAACCGATCCCGCCCGGTTCGATCTCTTCTACCACCGGATGTACCGGCCGACCATGCAGCGTCGACATGGCGTCCGGGAGCGGACCGAGTCGGCGGAGACGGCCTACGAATGTCTATTCCGCGGCGGACGGCTGTTCCTGCTGCACCAGAACGACCGACCGGTCGCCGGCGCCCTGTGCCACTGGGCACCCCGCTCGGGGACGCTGACGCTACGGCTCCTGGGTGTCCTGGACGGCGCGGCGGAGCACTACGCCAGCGGCGCATTCAAGGCCGTTTACCACTATCTGGTCTCCTGGGCCGGCGAAAACGACGTCAGCCGGGTCGACTTCCAAGGAACGGAGCCGTTCCTGAGCAAGGGAACCTTCCAGTGGAAGCGCCGCTTCGGCTCTCGGGTGATCATCCCCCCGACCCATTTCGGCGCGAAGCGGCTCTGCCTGTCGGTTCGCCGGGACACCCCCGCCGTCCGGGACTTCCTGGTCGGCAACCCGGTTCTCGTCGAGTGCGAGGACGGATCGCTGGAGGCCGTCTACTTCACCGACTCGCAGCGACCGCCCCGCCTCGACTTCTCCGCGAAGGCACCCGGCGTCGACCGGATCCGTGAGGTGGACCTCGACGACTTCCTGTGTCGCCTCAGCCGATAGCACGCAATTCTCAGACAAGAAAGGCAATCATGATGGGCGCGCTCTCGAAGCCCCGCCTCTCGCCCCTCGGTGTTCTCGCGGCATCCCTCTTCCTCCTGAGGTTCGGTTCCACGATGACTGCAGTCGGCCTGCCGCTGCTGGTCCTGCACCGCTACGGCGCCGGGCTGGATTCCGGACTCACGCTGGCGCTGGAGATCCTGCCCAACGTGCTCTTCGGGGCCGCTGTCGGAGACTTCATCGACCGGTCCGACCCCCGAAGGTTCGCGATCCTCGGCCCACTGCTCGCCGCACCGTTCATCGCCCTGCTGATCGTGGCCGACTCCCTGGTGCAGCTTCAGCTGCTGGCGCTGCTGATCGGCATCGGCTACATGGTGGGCCTGCCGGCCCGGATGGCGCTGCGGTCCAGCGTCATCACCAAGGGGGCGGAGAGCAAGGGCAACGGGACGCTGCTGGCCGCTCAGCGGCTGCCCACCCTGCTGGGGCCGGCCGTCGGGGCAATACTTCTGTCGGTCAGCTACTCAGTGATGTTTCTGGTGGACGCCGTCAGCGCCGTGCTGGCCGCGCTTCTGCTGCTGGCCCTGCCCGCGCGCCCGCGCCCCACCGCGTCAAAAGCCCCGGCGGAAGCCGGTAAGTCCAAAGCCGGCGGCGCTCTGCGCAGGCTGTTCGCGCAGAGCATCCCCGAGGTGGTCGGGGCGGTCGTGGCCGACCGGGCGCTGGCCGCGCTGGCCGGCACCGCCTTCACGTACATGTTCGCCTTCGGCATGACCCGGCTGTTCCTGGCCGCGTACGCGTTGTCCGGGTTCCCGCACCAGTCCGGACTGTTCGGCCTGCTCACGGCGGCCATGGGCGCGGGCGCGGTGGTCGGCTCCATGACGGCGGCGCGGTTCGGGAAAGTCCCGCAGGGCGTGCTGTATGTCGTGGTCAACGTGGTGGAGAGCTGCTGCTGGCTGTCGACGGTCTACCTGCCCAATCAGGTGGCCGCCATGGTGGCGGTGGCCCTGGCAGGGGTTTGCGAGTCGATCGGGACGGTGGTGTTCTACACCGAGGCTCAGACGCGCCTACCCGCGAACTTCGAAGGCCGATTCTTCGGGATGCTGGTGCCTGTCTCCGACGCCTTCTCGGTGCTCGGCACGGCCACGGCGGGCACCGTGGTGGCCACCGGAACGACGTCCGCGGCTTGGATCATCGCGGTTGCCATGGCACTACCTGTCCTATTGCTGTGCCCGCTGTTCCTGCGCCGCAGACTGTGGCAGCCCACCAACAGCGGGGTGCCCGTCACTGCGCCGCTCAACGAGGGGACGGTGGACTGACGTGGAACGACACACACGACACAAACGATCCGCGGCCCCCTACGGGCTGCAGCGCGACATGATGATGTTCGCCGAGCGGGACTCCTCCGGCGCCGCGCGCACTCACCGCTACGCCAATGTGGCGGAGGTTGTGCGGATCCGGGGACCGCTCGACGTCGGGCGGCTGCTGCGGGCAGCCGAGCACACCGCCGGAGACATGGACACCCTCGCGGGACGCTTCCGGCACGACGGTGGGGCAGATCTGTTCACCCTGGAGCAGGGACGCCGGAGGATCAGCCACGCCTTCGTCACGCTGACCGACACGCCAGAGGATCTGGCGGCCTCGGGGCTCGGCGAAACGCTCCGGCGCGCTGCCAATCAGCCCCGGGATCTCCAGGACGATCCGCCCGTGCACGTCCTGGTCGCCCAGATATCGCCGCAGGACCACCTACTGCTGCTCGTTATGGACCACTCGGTGTCCGACGGCCGTACGCTGGTGCTGTTCCTGCGTCAACTGTCGCGTTACTACGGCTGGCTCTGCGCGGCCGAGGGCGAGGAGTCCGACCGTCGGCCGAAACCGCTGCCGAGCTTCTGGGACTTCACCGACGGCGTCGCCGAAGCACGGCGGGAGCGCGAGGAGTCCCGCGAGTTCTGGTCCCGGGCGCTTTACCGGGCCGCCGACGTCCGTGGCCGCCCTGAGTTCCCGGGTGGTCGGTGGAAGCGCAAGGGCACCCGGGATCTCACCGCGGTCCACCTCGAGCGGTGGCCGGAGA
Source organism: Streptomyces sp. YGL11-2 (assembly GCF_050054615.1). Classification (NCBI taxonomy): domain Bacteria; kingdom Bacillati; phylum Actinomycetota; class Actinomycetes; order Kitasatosporales; family Streptomycetaceae; genus Streptomyces; species Streptomyces sp. YGL11-2. Next base: position 35,952 of record NZ_JBNHIN010000039.1, on the reverse strand, counting down.
GCGAGACCGGCGCCATCGACCAGATCTCCGCCGCACATCACGTGTCGCCGCACATGTTCATCCTGGCCGCCTACTCGCTGGTGGCATCGTCCTGGAGCGACGGCTTCGTCGCCGTCAATTACATGCGCAACGGGCGTGAGGACCGGCGGTCGGTCAGGGTTCCGGGGCCGCTCGCCGAACACGCAGTGACCGTGCCGCTGGAAAGCCAGCAGGAGGCTCGCGGGCTTGGCATCGCCGGCTACCTCGCGGCCTGGGCCGCGCACAACGCCGCATCCCCGCCGTATTACGGGCTTACGCAGCGGGAGTTGGAGACGCTGGAGAGCGAGGAGAACCGGCTACTGCTGTTCAACTTCCTCCCGGCCGTGCCGGCTCTGCGGTTTGGCGAAGCCGTTGGGGCTCATGATCCACAGATTGCGGCGCTGCTTGAGCCGTACGACACGACCAGCAAGTTCGGGGTCCGGATGCAGCTGATCCACGACCCGCACCAGGAACTCCAGGTGGGCGTCTACAGCGATCCGGAGATCCTGCCCGCGCCTGAGGTTCTCGGCCGGGCGGTCCGGCAGGTGGTGCGCTGCGCGGTCGAGCATCCAGAAACACCAGTGGCTACCGCGATTGAAATGGTCCGACAGAGCTGGTCGTAGTACGTGCACCCCTCTAAGACGAAAGCAGGTCTCAGCGTTGATACACCTTGCCGATTCCGGCCCAGCGACGACCGGTTCCGCGACTCTGGCGCTTCCCCTCCCCGACCGCATCGGCACAGGGATCTCCCAAGGGACGTGCGGAGAGCTCGTCCAGGGCGTGATCGGGGACCGGAACTTTCTCCTCACCCTGCCGATCGACCTCCAGGTACGGTGCGTGGTCACCCGCACCGCCACGCCGGGGATAACGGTGTGGCCCCCGCACAAGACCAAGGTCCGCCGGGCCGTGGAGGAACTGGTCCGACGGTTCGGTCGGGCCGCCTCGGACGAGTTCGGGCTGCGGATCGACGTGGCCTCCCCGATCCCCGAGGGCAAGGGGCTTGCAAGCAGCTCGGCGGACATCGTGGCCGCGTGCCGAGCGGTCTCGGACTACTTCGGCGAGCCGCTGACAGACCACGAGATCGGCGAGATCGCCTGCGGCATCGAGCCGAGCGACGCGGTGATGTTCGACCACCCGGTGGTGTTCGAGTTCATGGCTGGGCAGGTGCTCCGCGACCCCGGACGGCGCTTCCCGATCCTTGCCGTCGCCGTCGACACGGGGGGCTCAGTCGACACCCAGAGCTTCCGGCGCAGGCCGTACACCGAGGACGAGCGCGCGATCCTGCTGCGCGCCTACCACCTGGCTGTCAACGGTCTGGAGACGGGACGGATTTCGGATGTCGGAGCCGCGGCGACGCTCAGTGCCCGGGTGAACCAGGCCCGGCACTTTAAACCGCACCTGGAGACCCTGATCGAACTCTGCGCGGCGTACGGGGGCGTCGGTGTGTCAGTCGCGCACAGCGGGACTATCGTCGCGATGCTGTTCGAGGTCCAGCGCTCAAACGCGGCCCGCGCGGCCGCCCTGGCCGCGCTCGAGTGCCTGCCCGGGGCGGACGTCAGCATCCTGGGCGGGCGCTGAGATGGCGCCGTCCCCCGGCCTGTTGGCCGGAAAAACGATCCTGGTCACCGGGGTCCTGACCGATCGCTCCATCGCCTTCCATGTCGCCCGCACGGCCCAGGAGCAAGGGGCCCAGGTGCTGCTGACCGGGTACGGACGGCTGTCCCTGGTCCGGCGGATCGCCGACCGCCTGCCCGAGCCGGCCCCGGTGCTGGAGCTCGATCTCACCGACCGCGAGCAGCTGGGCTCGCTGTCGGAGCGGGTCCGAGAACACACGGACCACCTGGACGGGGTCGTGCACTCGGTGGCGTACGCGCCTCCCGGGGCGATGAGCGGAAACTTCCTGGAGACCACCCCTGAGGACGCAGCGACCGCGTTCGAGGTGTCGGTGTTCTCGCTGCAGGCGCTGGCATCGGCGGTGCTGCCGCTGCTCTGCCCCGGTGCCGCGGTGGTGGGGATGGACTTCGACGCCCGGCAGGCATGGGCCGGCTACGACTGGATGGGGGTGGCGAAGGCTGGGCTGGAGTCGTGCTGCCGCTACCTTTCCGCCTACCTCGGCCCGCGGGGTATCCGGGTCAATCTCGTCGCGGCCGGTCCGCTCCGCACGGTTGCGGGGCGGGGCAGCCATTTGGCCGGGGCGGACCCGGCGGAGTTCGAGGCGCAGTGGCACGCCAGGTCCCCGCTGGGCTGGTCCGCGTCCGACCCGGAGCCGGTGGCCAAGGCGTGCGCGGCCCTGATGTCGGACTGGTTCCCCGCCACCACCGGCGAAATCGTGCACGTGGACGGCGGCGCCCATGCGATCGGAGACGGAGTACCGCGTGCCGAACACCCCATCCCCCCAACCTGATCAACACCACTACCTCACCTCTGTGCTGCCGCCGATTTCAGTGGATCGTGCGCGGATAGCCGAGTTCGCGGATGCGGTCGGCGACCCCAACCCCGTCTACCGGGACCCGGCCGCGGCTCGGGCGTACGGGCACCCGGACGTCATCACTCCGCCCACCTTCGCGATCTGGATCTCCAGCAAGGCGGAGCAGGCCATTTTGGACAGCTGTCCGGGGGGCTTCGACTTCTCGTCGGCGGTCCATACCACCCAAAGCTTCCGGCTGATTCGCCCGATTCGGTCCGGTGACGTGTTGACCGCCAGGGCTCGAACGGTCGACCTGAAACCGTCGCTGGGCGGGGTTCTGCTGACCACCGAGGTATCCGTTCACGCGTCCGAGGGCGAGTTGGTGTGTGTGACGACCAGCGCATTGCTGTCCCGTCACCGCCAGGGAACTCATTCCTCTCATCACGATTGTTGACAAGTCGAGGGATCGTTTATGCAAACAAATTCTGCGGTCGCCGCTGTGCGGCTTCACATTCCACGCCTCTCTGAAGGCGCCGTCCGATCATTTCTGAAACTCCGATTCGAGGAACCACGATGAGCATCACGACACCTGACGTAAGCCTGTCGACAATGCTGGCAGACCTACTCGTTGGGGAGGGCTTCGGGCCGTTCTTCGGCACCCCGTGCGGAATTCTCGCGCCGCTATACGAGGCTCTTGAGCGGGACGCCGGGCTTCACACCATTCCTCGTGAGGACGCGGCGATCGGGGTGTCCGTCGGCGCATCCTGCGGCGGACGGACGCCGGCGGTCCTGATGCAGAACTCCGGGCTCGGGCAATCGGTGAACGCATTGGCCTCACTTGTGGTCCCGTACAGCATCCCCATGCTGCTCATCGTCAGCCTGCGCGGTATTGCACCGGACCCGACTCCCGAGAACCTGGTGATGGGGCGACTGACCGAGCCGCTGTTGGACAGCCTTGAGATCCCTGCGCTCCGCCTGACCCCCGAATGCCTGGCCGACCAGGTCGCCTGGGCTCATCGGCTGGTCTCCGACGAGCGCCGGACCGCCGCACTCCTCGTTCCTCCGCAACTCTTCGGATGGCAGGCATGAACAAGACCACGGCCATACAGGCGATCATCTCGGCCACGTCGGACCAGCCGATCGTCTTTACCACCGGCTACTCCTGCCGGATCGCCAAACACATCGACGACCGGCCGAACCACTTCTACATGACCGGTTCAATGGGGCTCGCCGCATCCATCGCCACCGGCATCGCGATGGCCACCGGATCGACGACGATCGCTGTGGACGGCGACGGCAGCCTCCTGATGAACCCAAGCTGCCTCGTCACCGCCGGTATGACCGCGGACTTGCCCCTGGTTCACGTGCTGCTTGACGACAGCGTCTACGCCTCCACCGGGGGCCAGGCGACCCATGCCGCGCGGGCCGATTTCGTCGCCTGGGCGCGCGCCACTGGATACACGGCGGCTCGTACCGGCAACCTGGAGGAATTCCGGCGCCTGCTCCAGGATGCGCTGTCCTCGTCCACACCGACTCTCGTGCACTGCTTGCTCGCGGCCGAGGACAGCCAGGTCCCGCCACGCATCGACCTGGACCTGCGCGACCACCAGCTCCGGTTCAGCCGACACGTTCGTGCCGCGCTGTCGGCCGACGGGCGACGTAACGCCGGCACAGCGGGTGCCAGTGCCCCGCTCCGCCCGGGTGGTTAAGAAAACCGGGGGATCGGATTGGCCTTGGCTCCTCGGTTCGCGGCCGACGGCACCCATCGCGGCGGCGGCTCCCGGGTGGGTTCCTTGGAGTCCTGTGCGAAGTGGCCTCCGGGTGAGGAGGGCTAGCATGCCTTCGCCGAAGCAGAGAGGCGCTCGACGATACTGGTCCGCCCGCAGGCGGCCGACGGTGCGCTCTCCGGCCACCTACGGGCAGACCAACGTGCGGCAGGCTGCAGTGCGTCGCTTGGCGGAATCTCGGTTGGCGATGCCGCGGCGCCTGGCTAGTCTGCGCCGAGTGGACGTCATCATCACCACCCTTGCCGAGCGGCCGCAGTTGGCTGAGGCGCTCTGGTTCGCCGACACCTGGCCGGAGTTCATCCTCAACGACCTGGTAGGCCGGGCCCACTTCGGGCAGATCAGTCAAGTTTTTCCAGAGTTCACCCTCGTGGTGACTGAACCGAACGGCGCGGTGGTGGCCCGCGGGCACACTGTCCCATTTGCCCTCAACCAAGAGGGGCGCCGCGATCTGCCAGCCGGCGGTTGGGACCAGGTACTGGTCTGGGCGTTCCGGGACCGGCGGACCGGAACGCCCGTGGACACCATCAGCGCGATCGACGTCACTGTGCGAGCCGACCGGCTGGGCCAGGGCCTCTCCGCAGAGTTGCTCGCCGCTATGCGAAAGAACGCACGCTCCCTCGGCTTCGCCGAACTGGTCGCTCCGGTCCGGCCAACCGACAAGCACCTCGAACCCGATACCCCGATGCGCGAGTACGTACTGCGCACCAGAGCGGACGGCCTGCCCACCGACCCCTGGCTGCGCACCCATGTCCGGGCCGGCGGCGTGATCGACTCAATCGCCCCTTGCTCCATGACGGTTGTCGGGTCTACCGCGCAGTGGTGCGGCTGGACTGGTCTGCTCCTTGAGACCGAAGGTCCTGTACGAGTGCCGAACGGGCTTGTACCAGCGAACTGTCTGCCGGGTGGCGATGTGGTGAGCTACGTCGAGCCAAACGTCTGGATCCGGCACGCCCTCACCTGAACAGCGCCTGGCGGCGTCGGTTGAAACGTGACCCGCTTTGGGCCCGTGAGTTCGTCATGGGAACATCGGAGTTCGTTTTCCCCGTGCGTGGTTCGACGGGCCGGCCCCGGAGGCGGTTCTCCACCGCTGTCACCTACGCGAGCGAGACTTACGTGCCATCCCCTCCGCTGGAGCAGGGCAGGGATACTCGTAGACCACGATGAGCTTCAAACGCAGCACCCCTTCACCGCGCGCCCTTGGCGCCTCCATGGCAGAGGTCGTGCGCACCAGCCACGCCCGATAGCAATGGCGGACCTCGACTCGCGAACTGTCAGGCACCGACATGAACTCCCACGACTCATGCTGACAACAGCGCAGGTCAGGTCCCTGACACCGCAGAGAAGCAAGTCCTGAACACGCACAATCTTCACATCAACCCGACACGAACCCCCACGGGTTCACCCGGGAGAAACCCCAGGTCAGCGCGCTGCTCTGCGGAGAGTGCACGCCCCCGCGTCGACTGCCCAGTCGAGTCCATACGCAAAATGCCTGGTCAGCGCACCGACCAGGCATTTTGGGTGTGTGTCCGAGGACCGAGTTGAACCTTACGTACACGCCGGTGATGCGGGGTGAGCTACAGCTGGCGTAGTCCCGCGTGAACGACACACATCTACCGCATGCCGCGTAGGAAGCTCTACCTCGTTTCTGCAAGCTACTACTCCGCAGGCGCCCGGTAAATCACTCGTCCGGGTCAGCACTCGTGTCTGATGCGGGCGGGCCGCGCCCGAGGCTCCGTCAGCCAACCGCGATGAACAAGGAGCTCAAGAAACGCGATCGCTGCCCTCCTGGCCGATCAGCCTGCCTACACGGACCGAGCCCTACCGCGACGCCCCAGCGCCCGGAACAGTTCCCCCGCACATCCAACCGCCCCAACCACCCACTCGGCGAACCTCTACGGCCACATCACCAGACGCACGCGGCGCACCTCACCCGGGGCTGCTGGACGGGCAACGGAAGTCCGGGGAGCCGATGGCTGCACGGCTGACGCCTTGTCTGTGTTCGGCTGAGGCAACGGATAGCCGGGATACCCGCCAGACGTTGGGAGCTATGACCGGTAAGGAGGATCTGCAGCCGCCCCTCTCGCCGCGTAATTCCCCGCCATGGCGCCGACTAGGAGGCTTCCGCCCATCACATCGGTACCGTTGACGGCACCCTGGCTCTGGGCGCTGAAAATGCTCCAAAGACACCGTGGCCGGCACGGGGCACGCACGCGTCGCAGGGCACCGCCTCACCGAGGTATTCGACGGTCGGAGCCTCTTGGCGCACAAAACGGACTTCGACCGCGGCGCTTTCGAGCGCCGGGTCGTCCACCACCACGGCAACCACGCGGTAGTTCGAACAATGGCTGGCCCGCTGCCGGTGGCAGGACACGATGATGCCCTGCGCGGAGGGGCGGGAGCCTGTCAGTCAAGCGCGGCACATACCGCAATCGGCCCCTCGGTGGCCACCAGGAGGCAGTCGACGACTGCCGGATGCTGACACGGCTGGAGGGCAGTAGGGCAAGCCAGCCGCCGAAACCTCCGTCGAGCCCCGGTGAGCCAGGCAGGAGTCGTTTCGTCGGGGTTGCCAAGTTGTGGAGTACTCGAGTTGGGTGATGACTTCCGGCCCCGTTGCGAGGCCGGCCGTGGTCGAAGGCGAGCCGGTTCAGCCCAGGCATGCAGGCCGCGACGGCCGCCCGGCGGCGGCCGGTGGCACGAGTCCAGCGTGCGGGTTATGGCAGGCCGGCAGGGGCGTGGTGTGCGGTGTGCACCTCGCCGAGTGCCTCCAAGGGATTGGATGGGACCCGCCGTTTCCAGGCGTTCCTGAGGGGGCGTAAAGATGGCGAGGAGTCGCCAGGGCGTTGTGGACAGGAGATCGTGCAGACAGCACCGTTTGGAACATCGTCATGGCCGTCGGCGCCGATGTGCGTTGTGGGCCGTGCCCGCGGAATGTACTCAGATCTCCAGAGGGCGGTGTCCGTGGTAACTGCGCGAAGCAACGGGAACAGGGCTGGAGAAGAACGGGAGATCGCCGTCATCGGCGCCGCGTGCCGCACCTCCGGCGCCGACACGGTCGAGGAGTTCTGGGATCTCCTCGACCGTGGGGAGCGGCGGATCGCGCCGATGTCGACAGCGCGGGTCCCAGGCTACGAGACCGCTGTGGACGAGGCCCCCGAGCCCATGGCCGCGCTCCTCGACCTCCCCGATCGGTTCGACGCGGATTTCTTCGGCATCAAGCCCGCCGCGGCCGCTGCGATGGATCCACAGCACCGTGCCCTGTTGGAGACAAGCTGGCACGCGCTGGAGAGCGCCGCGTTGGAACCGACGGACCTGGCCGGTGAACCGGTCGGTGTGTTCGCCGGGGTATCGTCGTACGATTACCGGGAGTTGGCGCTGCGTCGCAACCAGGTGAGCTCTCACACCCTCGCTGGCTCGCTGCACGCGTTCCTCGCCAACCGGATGTCGTTCCACTACGACCTGCGCGGCCCCAGCGTGACCGTCGACACCGCCTGTTCGAGCGGTCTCACCGCGCTCACGCTCGCGGTCACCGCGTTGCGGGCCGGGCAGTGCTCGATGGCGTTGGTGGGGGCGGCGAACATCATCTGCGACGGGTTCTACCACGCCACACTCCAGCAGGCTGGGGTGCTGTCGAGCACGGGGCGGTCCGTGGGCTTCGACGCCGCCGCCGACGGGTACGTGCGGGGCGACGGTGTGGGTTGCGTCGTACTCAAACCCCTCGCCGCGGCGCTCGAGGACGGCGATCCTGTGCACGCCGTCATCGCGGGTATGGGGATGAACCACGACGGCCGGTCGGCGACCCTCACCACTCCCAGTGCGCAGGCGCAGGCGTCGTTGATCCGCGGTGCGCTGGCCGACGCCGGGGTGCCTGGGTCGGCGATCGGATACCTGGAGGCGCATGGCACCGGCACGGTGGCCGGTGACCCGGCGGAGATCGCCGGGATCGTCGACGGGCTGGGTATCCGCGACCACGGGAGCATGGCCGGGCCCGAGGGCCGGCTGTGGGTCGGCACGGTCAAGGCCAACGTCGGCCACGCCGAATCCGCGGCCGGCATCCTGGGCTTGCTCAAGGGAATCGGCGTGCTGCGACGTGGGCGCATACCCCGCATGCCCGGGTTCGCGACAGCCTCTCCCGCACTCGAACTGGACGGTCTGCCCATTCAGTTCGCGGACCGTGACGCCGCCTGGCCGCGCACCGGGACACCACGGCTCGTGGGCGTCAACTGCTTCGGGTTCGGCGGCGCCAACGCCCACGTGATCCTCCGGGAGCCACCCGATCCCGCCGACCGGCCGGGCGCGCGGACAGCCGGCACGCTGCACCGGTTCGAGGGGCGATCCCACTGGCTGGACCGTGGCTACGACTCTGAACGCACGGCACGGGACGCAGAGCCTCGGGTGACCCTCACACCCGTCGACCACGCGATGCCCGCCCCGGTGCCCGGGCCGGAACCGGCCGAGATGCTCGCTGCTGTCAAGGAAGCCGTTGCCGCAGTCCTGATGATCCCACCCGACGACCTCGGCGACGACGACCAGTTCCACGACCTCGGTCTGGACTCCATCCTCGCCGTGGAGTGCATCCAGAAAATCAACAAGCGGTTCGGCGGGACGCGTCGGTCCGAGGTGCTGCGTCAGTTTCCCAGCAGCCGCCTGCTCACCGAGCACCTTCTCACCGAGCTGGCCGACGCAGGGCAGCGGCAATGACGAGCGCCGGTACCCCGGACGATGTGTTCAATCTCGTGCGCACGCATCTGCTCGCGATTCGCCCTGACCTGGCCGCCGACAGCGTCCGGCCGGATTGCTCCATGCGGGAACTGGGCGTCAACTCACTCGACCGTCTCGACGTCGTGGTGGCCACGCTGACTGACCTCGGTGTCGAAGTGCCCAACGATGAGTTGGCCGCAGCCACCGATCTCGGCGAACTGGCCGAGATCATCCAGCGGCGCCGGTGAGCCGCCCGTGTCTGCGCTGGGATCGGCTCCCGTAATAACCGGTATGGCGGTGCTCAACCCGCTCGCGGACAGTGTGCCCGGCTTCGCGGCTGCACTGCGGAGTGGACGCAGCGCGATCACCACTACCCCCGAGAACCGGGACGGTCGTGAGCACGTCGCCGTCGGCGCGTGGTTGGACGACTTCACGGTCACCGGCTGGGCACTGCGTCACCTGGCCGAGGACCCCGATGCCGGGCAGCGCCTTCGGACGGCCACCGCGCGGTGTGCGCTGCCCGCCCAGACCGCCGCCTGTGTTGCCGTCGCGGCGGTGCGTGCCGCCGGATTGGGTGCCGCGGACGCTGATCGCGCCGCTCTCATCGTCGCCGGGAACAACCTGGCCCTTGACTACTACACGCGGACAACCGATGCCGACCGCCTACCGCCGTCCCATGTGCTGACACACGCCGACGTCGATGTCATCGGAGTGGTGAGTGAGGCGACGGGTGTTCGGGGCGAGGGCTGGACCGTGGGAGGAGCCACCGCCAGTGGCACCCTCGCCGCGATCCAGGGCGCCCGGCTGGTGCGCAGCGGCCTTGTGGACGGATGTCTGGTGGTCGCACCGCTCGCCGACCTCTCGCGGCTCGAGTTCCGCGCTTACCGCTCGAGCGGGGTGCTGGCCTGTCCCGAACCTGACGACCCACCGCCTCGAGCCTGCCGGCCGTTCGACCGGTCGCGGCTGGGCTTCGTGTACGGGCAGGGCGCCGCCGCCATCGTGGTGGAGAGCGCCGAGCGAGCCGCCCAGCGCGGCGCCACTCTGCTGGCGACCATCGCCGGGACCGGGCAGCGGCTGGACGGGCGCCGTGGCGTCGAACCCACCCGTGACGGGCTGGCCGATGCTATGCGGGCCGCGCTGGCCGAGTCCGAAGTCGATGTTGCCGATGTCGACTACGTCAACGCACACGCGGCCGGCACGGTGGCGGGTGATTCTGTCGAAGTCGCTGCCCTGGACGTCGTGTTCGGTGAGCGGGGACGCCCCCTCGTGAACTCCACCAAGCCACTGACCGGGCACGCCATGACCGCGGCCGGCCTACAGGAGATCGTGGCGTCGGTCGTACAGATGCGTGAGGGGTTTTGCCATCCGAACCCCCAACTGCGGGACCCGCTCCCCACCGCATGCCGTTATGCCGCACCGGAAGCACAAGCAACCCGGATCGACGTGGCACTGACCAACAGCTTCGCCTTCAGTGGTATCAACACTTCCCTTGTCCTCACCACGCGCTCGTAGCGGAGGGACCATGCGACAGGTCGGAATCGAGGCCGTGAACGCCTACTGCGGGTTGGCCTGGGTCGACGTGGCCGACCTGCTGTCCGCACGGGGTCTGGACACCAGCCGCGTTGCCAACTTGATGATGCACCGGCGCAGTGTGTCCCTGCCGTGCGAGGACGTCGTGACGTACGCGGTCAACGCCGCCCAGCCGGTCATCGCGGCGCTGTCGCCCGAGCAGCGTGAGCGGGTGGAGCTCGTCCTCGTGGCCACTGAATCCGGGATCGACTTCAGCAAGGCCGTGTCCAGCTGGGTGCACGACCTGCTCGGGCTCAGCCGCCGATGCAGGGTGCTCGAGGTCAAGCAGGCGTGCTACGCGGGCACGGGAGCACTCCAGTTGGCGGCGGCGGTGGTAGCTGCCAGCCCTGTGGAGGGAGCACGCGCGCTCGTCGTGACCACCGACGTACCCGTCGCGAAGGTCGGGACCTATCACGAGCCGGCTCAGGCACCAGGGGGAATCGCGGTCCTGGTGAGCGACCAGCCGGACGTGGCCGTACTGGACCACGGTGCGAACGGGTTCCACAGCTTCCACGTCATGGACGCCTACCGGCCGAAGCCCGACTTCGACATCGTGGACACCGACCTGTCCCTGATGACCTATCTGGAGTGTCTGCAGGGCGCGTTCGCCGACTACGCGCGCAAGGTTGACGGCGCCGACTTCGTCACGACCTTCGATCTGCTGGCCATGCACACCCCTTTCCCCGGCATGGTGAAGGGAGCGCACCGGATGTTGCTGCGCCGGCTCGGCAAGGCTGACCGCCTCGACGTGGAGGCTGATTTCGCCACCCGGGCTGAGCCATCGATCCGATACGCGCGGCAGGTGGGAAACCCCTACTCCGGAAGTGTTCTGCTGGCCCTGATCAGCGCAATCACGCACGCCCCGATCGACTCGGCGCGGCGCATCGGCGTGTTCTCCTACGGCTCCGGATGCGGTTCGGAGTTCTACAGCGTAGTGGTCCCCACGCGGGCACGGCAGCGCGTGTCGGCCATGGGCATCGACGACGCCCTCCACGCCAGGCGGCAGGTCGACCCCGCACGCTACGACGCATTGCGCTCCGCGCACCTGGCGTTCGGCACCCGCACCGCTTCCATCGATCTGGCCCCGTGTGAAGGGCTGCTGAACGGGTGCTCCGCTCCGCTGCTGCTGTTCACCGGGATCACCGATTACCACCGGCGGTACGAGTGGTGGGGAGGCCGTGATGCCTGACTGGGAGGCTGTGACCGTTGAACCGGGGGCGGGAAACTTGAGAGTTCGGCTGGGGCGCGAACACAACTCCCTGGACAACGAGTTGGTGTGCGGCCTCCTCTCGGCTCTCGAAACCGCAGAAGCCGATCCCGGGTGCGTCGCCCTGGTGATCCACGCCCGGGGGCCGGTCTTCTGCTCCGGAATGCCCCTGCGTGCTGATGCCGAACTGCCGGCGGGCTGGGCCGACGGTGCCCAACCGCCGCCGTGGCGGCTGTTCCAGCGGCTCACGAACGCCCCCGTGGTCATCGTGGCGGTGGTCGAGGGCATGGCGTCGGGCGGCGGTGTCGGGCTGGCGGCTGCCTGCGACCTCGTGGTCGCAGGCCCGGCGGCCCGGTTCCGGCTGACGGAGCTGCTACTCGGCCTGGTGCCCGCGATGGCGCTGCCGTTCATCGCCCGCCGGACCGGCCCGCAGGTCGCCCGCCGAATCGCCCTGACGTGCGCGGAGATCAGCCAGGACGAGGCGGTGGGCATCGGCCTGGCCGACTTCGCCACCGATGATCCCGCGCTGCTCCTGCGCCAGTTGCTCGTCAGCCTCCGCAGGTTGGACCGGGATGTGGTCGGGGCGCTGAAGTCGTATCTCCATATGGCGTTTCCCTCACCCGACGGACTGGCCTCCGCCGCGCGGGATCTGCTCGTCCAGCGGATGCAGGCACCGTCGGTCGCCGAGCGTCTCCGCACCCTGCATCAGGAGGGACTCCTCGGATGAACGACGAAGGGATGAACGACGACGGGTTGGTGGAGGTTGAGCGGCACGGTCGGGTGCTGGTGTTGCGCATGGTGGACGCGGCTCGCCGCAACGTGCTGAGCCAGAGGCTGCTCTCCCGCCTGGCACGCGAGTTCGCCGCGGCGGAACGGCATGAGGACACCCGTGTCGTGGTGCTCGCCGGCCTGCCGGAGGTGTTTTCCCTGGGTTTGTCACGGGAGGGTCTGCTGGCCCTCACCGAAGGAGCGAGCGTAGGCAGCACCGAATCGACCGTGTCGGTCCCCATGCGGTGCGCGCTGCCGGTGGTGGCGGCCATGCGGGGACACGCGATCAGCGGCGGGCTCCTGCTGGGCACGTATGCCGACGTCGCCGTACTCAGTGACCGCTCCTGCTACGGGACTAACTTCATGCGCTACGGGATCAGCCCGAACGCGGGCGCGACCTACGTGCTCGGCGCACGGCTCGGTGAGTTCCTGGCCAACGAGATGCTGTTGACCGCACGCAACTACCAGGGCGCCGAGCTGCGCAGTCGGGGCGTACCCGTACAGGTAGCCCCCCACGACGAGGTGGACGACCGTGCGATGGCGATCGCCGAGGAGATCGCCTCCGCGCCCCGCCGCTCGCTGGTCCTGCTCAAACGCCATCGCACCGCCCGGTTCCAGGCCGCTGTGCGTGAAGCATGCGCGCACGAGGTGACGACCTTCGAGTTGCTGATGGGCCTGCCCGAGACCCGTCGCCGGATCGAGGCGGACTATCCGACGTGGGCGGTGGAGTCATGAGTACGAGAACCGTCTACTGCTTCCCGGGCCAAGGAGTCCAGCAGGTCGGGATGTGTGCCGACCTGTTCGATCGGTTCCCCGAGGAGACCGAATTGGCGAGCGAGGTTCTGGGGTACTCGATCCGCGCCTTGTGCCTGCACGGCCCGGCCGAAAGACTCGCCGACACCCGCTTCACGCAGCCTGCGATCTACGTCGCGAACGCGCTCGCCTGGCGGTCGCAGCGGCGCGACGTCGAGCCGGCCGGTGCGCTCGGCCACAGCCTCGGCGAGTACAACGCGCTGGAAGCGGCCGGCGTCTTCGACTTCGCTACCGGCCTCCGCCTGGTGCGGCACCGTGCCACGGTCACCGCCAAGTGCGCTGGTGGGGGCATGCTCGCCGTGGTCGGGCCGACCACCGAGCAGCTGCGGGATCTCCTGCGGCGAGCCGGTCTCGACGGTGTCGACATCGCGAACCTCAACTCACGGCGGCACCAAGTGCTGGCCGGACCCGACGAGGATCTTTCCGCCGCGGCACGGGAACTGACTACGGCCGGGGCTCGCGTGGTGACACGCCTCGCGGTCAGCGGGCCGTTCCACTCGCGCTACATGCGCTCGGCCGCCCTGGAGTTCCAGCGCACCTTCGACGGGCTCACCTTCACCGAACCCGCGTTTCCCGTCTGGTCCAACAGCACCGCGCGGCCCCACAGGCCCGCGGACACCGCACGACTGCTCGTGGACCACCTCACCCACACAGTGCGCTGGTGGGAGTGCGTCAGCGCGGTGCTCGACGAGGGCGCCGCCGAGTTCGTCGAAGTCGGCGAGTCCACGGTGCTCACCAGCATGATCCGGCACATCCGGACCGAACGCGAGGAGGGGTGGAGATGACTGAGCCCATGACCGATCCCATCGCGATCGTGAGCATGGCCTGCCGGTTCCCCGGTGACGTATGCGACCCCACCGGCCTCTGGGAGCTCGCGCTGTCTGGCCGGGACGTCATCACGCCGTTTCCTGCAGACCGTGGGTGGGACATCGAGTCCCTCACCACAACCGACACCACGGGCGAGCCCCGATCACGCACCGGGAACGGTGGATTCCTCCACCATGCGGCGGACTTCGACCCAGGGTTCTTCGGTATCTCACCGCGTGAGGCGCTGGCCATGGACCCTCAGCAGCGGCTCCTGCTGGAGACCTCATGGGAGGCCGTGGAACGGGCCGGCATCCTGCCGTCCGAACTCCGGGGCAGCGGCACCGGCGTTTTCGTCGCGACGGCGTACCAGGACTACGCGGCACGCCTGCGCGGCACGGGCCCGGACATCCACGGCCACTGGGTGACCGGGAACATGGGAAGTGTCAACTCGGGCCGTATCTCTCATGTGTTCGGGCTCGGCGGACCGGCGATCACCGTCGACACGGCGTGTTCCGCCTCGCTGGTGGCTCTTCACCTGGCCTGCCGGTCACTCCGCACTGGTGAGTGCCCGCTGGCGCTGGTGGGTGGCGCCGCCGTGATGTCGATCCCTGACTACTTCATCGAGTTCACCCGCCTTGACGCGCTGTCGCCGGACGGACGGTGCAAGGCGTTCGCGGCCGCCGCGGACGGCATGGGGCTGAGTGAGGGCGTCGGGGTGCTCCTGGTGGAGCGACTCGCCGACGCCCTCCGGCTGAGCCACCCCGTGCTGGCCGTTGTCCGGGGCTCGGCCGTCAATCAAGACGGCGGGCGGAGCAGCCTGACTGCGCCCAGCGGCCAGGCGCAGCAAGAGGTCATCCGGCGGGCGCTCGACGATGCTCAACTCTCCGCCGCCGAGGTGGACGCCGTGGAGGCGCACGGAACCGGCACCCGGACCGGTGATCCCGTCGAAGCCGAGGCGTTGCTCGCCACGTACGGGCGGGGACGACGCGCCGATCGCCCACTGTGGCTGGGCTCGCTGAAGTCGAACATCGGACATACCGCCACCGCCGCCGGAGTGGCCGGCGTCATCAAGATGGTCGAGGCCATCCGGAACGGTGTCCTTCCCCGGACCCTGCACGTGGACGAACCGTCGCCCGCGGTCGACTGGTCGGCGGATTCGGTCCGGTTACTGCGGGACACCACCGAGTGGCCTGACACCCGAGCACCGCGCCGGGCCGGGGTCTCCGCGTTCGGCATCAGCGGCACCAACGCCCACGTCATCCTTGAACAGGCTCCGGCGGCACGGCAATCGGAGAGCCGGGCACGCTGCTCGCCCAGCCGACCCGTGCCGTGGGTGTTCTCGGGCAGAACGTCCTCGGCTGTGCGTGCCCAGGCGGAGCGGTTGCAGGCATTCCTGCGTGCCCGGCCGGACGTGGATGTGGCCGACGTCGGGCTGTCCCTGGCCACGAGCCGTACCACGTTCGCGCATCGTGCGGCCGTGGTCGCCGCCGATGCCGCCGGCTTCGCTCGCGAACTGGAGCGGTTCGCCCTCGACGGTACGGCGTACCCCTCTCTGGGAGCGGGCGAGGACGGTGCAGGGGTGGTGTTCGTGTTCCCGGGCCAGGGTGGGCAATGGCACGGGATGGGGCGAGAGCTGATGGCCTACTCGCCCGTGTTCGCCGACCACATGCGAGCTTGCGCTGATGCGTTCCGGCCATGGCTCGACTGCTCACTGCTCGACGTGGTCCGCGGATCGTGCGGCGACGTCGAATGGGACCGGGTGGACGTCGTCCAGCCAGCCTTGTTCGCGATGATGACGTCCCTGGCCGCAGTCTGGCAATCGCTCGGTGTCCGGCCGGCTGCCGTCGTCGGACACTCCCAGGGCGAGATCGCCGCCGCCTACGTCGCCAGGGGGCTGACCCTTGCCGATGCCGCACGCGTGGTGGCGGTGCGCAGCAAGGAACTCCGGCGTTGCTCCGGTCGGGGCGGTATGGCGTCGATCTCCGCGCCGCCGGGCGAGGTCAAGGCGCGACTGCGTAAGTGGGACGGGCGAGCGCGCATTGCCGCCGTCAACGGCACCGCGATCACGGTGGTCTCCGGGGACTCGCAGGTGATGGACGAGGTCGTCGCCGAATGCACCGCAGCGAACCTGGACGCACGGCGGATTCCGGTCGACTACGCAGCGCACTCGGCAGAGGTGGAGGCGATCCGTGATCCGCTGCTGGCGGGGCTGTCCGGCCTCGCGCCGCGCACCAGCGAGATTCCCCTCGTGTCCACAGTGACCGGAGGGCTCCTGGACACGGCCGGGCTGAACGCCGGCTATTGGTACCGCAACCTTCGGCAGCGCGTCCGTTTCGCCCCGGCCGTCAGTGCGCTGCTGGCGCGGGGACACCGGCACTTCATCGAGGTCAGCCCGCATCCGGTGCTGGTCATGGGGATCGAGCAGACCGCGGCGGACGCTGGGGGCGACGTAGCGGTGATCGCGACACTCCACCACGACAAGGGCGGCCGGTTCCCGGCGGCCGTGGCCGATGCGCACGTGCATGGCATCCCGGTGGACTGGGATGCGGTCTTCGCCGGCACGGGAGCACAACGGATCGAGCTGCCCACCTACGCCTTCCAGCATCAGCGGCACTGGCTGGAGCCCGCCAGCCTGGTGGCGAAGGCGGAGGGGCCGGTCGCGCTGGACCATCCTTTCCTCGCCGCCGTTGAAGAGCGTCCCGACACCGGCGAGACATTGTTCGTGGGGTGCTTGTCCCTGCGCACCCATCCGTGGTTGGCGGACCACATGGTGCTGGGGACTGCGGTGCTGCCCGGCACGGCTCTCGTCGAGCTGGCTGTCCGGGCGGGCAGCCATGTCGGTTGCGCGCGACTGGAAGAACTCACGTTCGAGACCCCGCTAGCCCTCTCAGCAGAGGAGGACGTCCAACTGCGGGTGATCGTCGCGGAATCTGACGGCACGGCACAGCGGACAGTTACCGTTCACTCCCGACACGCCGGCGATCAGGGCGAGGAGACCTGGACCCGGCACGCCACTGGAGTCCTCTGCCGGGACGAGTCCGCGCATGCCCCGGCGGCACTGGCCGAGAGCTGGCCGCCCGCCGGGGCGGTACCCGTGTCCTGGGACGGCCTGTACCGGCGACTGAGCGAAACCGGCCTCGACCACGGTCCCGCGTTCCGCGGCCTTCAGGCGGTGTGGCGGCTCGACGAGGAGGTCCTCGCTGAGGCGACCGTGCCGGAGATCGCGACCGGCGACCCCCGGTCGTTCACCGTGCAGCCAGCCGCGCTCGACGCGCTGCTGCACGCCGTGCTCGCCGGTCGACTGTTGCCCCGTCACCAGGGGGACAAGTCAATTCTGTTGCCCTATACCTGGAGTGGAGTGACCGCCCGGGCATCCCGCACCTCGACGCTGCGAGCCAGACTCCGTGCGATCGACGCGAACTCCGTGTCGGTGCTCGTGACCGATGACACCGGTCAGCCGGTGTTCAGTGCGGACTCGCTCGCGCTCCGGGCGGTCGCACCGGATCAGCTGCGGTCCGCGGGCGGATCCGGATCGCTGCTCCATGTCTCCTGGCGCCCGGCACTCACACCCACGCTCGTCCCCCTCGGACAGTTGGCGATCGTCGGCGCGAACCGGTCCCCGGCGCTTCAGGCACACCCGAGGTACCCGGACCTGGGCAGCCTGACCGAGGGCGTGGCGCGGGACGTACCCGCGCCGGAGACCGTGCTCTGGCTGCGGCCTACCACCGACCTGACTGCACCCGAGCATGTCCGCGCCGAGATCAACCGCGCAGTCCACCAGCTGCGCGACTGGCTCGCCGATGACCGCGTCGTGGCCTCCCGTCTGGTGGTCGTCACCTGCCGGGCGGTGGCCGTCGAGCCTGGGGAGGACGTGCGTGACCTGGCCAACGCCGCGGTATGGGGCCTGGTGCGCTCGGTACAGGCGGAGCACCCCGGCCGGTTCGTCCTCGTGGACGTCGATGCGGCCGACGCGTCGTACGCCGTCTTACCGGATGCCGTGGCCACCGGGGAGCCACAACTGGCCATCCGCGCGGGCACCACCGTTATACCCCGCCTGTTGCCGGTCGCGACGGAGGGGACGCTCGCGCCTCCGACAGGGACGACGGTCACCACACCATGGCGGTTGGCCGTCCCCGCCAGCGACGAGCGGGGCGGGCTGGCCCTCGTCACCTGCCCCGAGGTCAACAACCCCCTGGCGCCTGGTCAGGTACGGGTGGCGGTCCGTGCAGCCGGCCTGAACTTCCGGGATGTGCTTGCGCATCTCGGGATGGCGCCTGACAACGCGGCGATGGGTGTGGAGGCGGCCGGGATCGTCGTGGCGGTCGGCGACGGGGTCGACGACCTCACATCGGGCGACCAGGTGATGGGACTGGTACCGGAGGGAATCGGTCCACTCGCGGTGACCTCCCACCGGATGCTCACGCGGATGCCCGAGGGATGGACGTTCCCGCGCGCGGCCTCGGTACCAGCGGCGTTCCTGACCGCGTACTACGCGCTAGTTGACCTCGCCGGTCTCCGTCCTGGTGAGTCCGTACTGGTGCACGCCGCGGCGGGCGGAGTCGGTATGGCGGCGATCCAGGTGGCCCGGCACCTGGGTGCGGAGGTGTTCGGCACGGCGCACCCAGGAAAGTGGGACACACTGCGCACCCTCGGCCTGGCCGACGATCACATCGCCTCCTCACGCACCACCGCGTTCGAGCAGCACTTCCTGGCGACGACCGGAGCCCGGGGAGTCGACGTGGTCCTGGACTGCCTGGTGCGGGAGTTCGTCGACGCGTCGTTGAGGCTACTGCCGCGCGGCGGCCGGTTCGTCGAGATGGGCAAGGTCGACGTCCGTACCCCCGAGCAGGTGGCCGAGGACCATCCCGGCGTCGTGTATCGGGCGTTCGACCTGATCAGCGATGCCGGGGAAGAGCGCATCGGACAGATGCTCACCGAGATCAGGGACCTGTTCGAGCGGGGCGTGTTCCAGCCGCTCCCGATCAGCACGTGGGACATCCGCCACGCTCCCGAGGCCATCCGCCACATGAGCCAGGCCCGGCACGTCGGCAAGGTCGTGCTCACCGTACCCACCGCGTGGGATCCCGAGGGCACGGTCCTCATCACCGGCGGCACGGGAGTGGTCGGCGGCCTCATCGCACGCGAACTCGTCACCACCCACGGGATACGGCACCTGGTGCTGGTCAGCCGCCGGGGCCAGGACGCCCCCGGCGCCGCCGAACTGGCATGCGAGCTGGAGGCGATGGGCGCACGGGTGGCCATAGCCGCCTGCGACGCCGCCGTGCGCCAGGAACTGGCCACCGTCCTCGCCGCCATCCCACCAGCGCATCCGCTCACCGCGGTGGTCCATGCCGCAGGAGTTCTCGACGACGGGCTGCTCGCCGCACTGACGCCCGAGCACGTGGACGTGGTGTCGCGGCCCAAGATCGATGCCGCCGTCCACCTCCACGAGCTCACGCGGGATCACGAACTCTCCGCGTTCGTCCTGGTGTCCTCCGCAGCAGGCGCTCTGGGGCCTGTCGGGCAGGGCAACTACGCGGCGGCGAACGCGTTCCTGGACGCGCTGGCCCACCGGCGCCGGGTGGCCGGGCTTCCCGCGTTGTCGCTGGCCTCCGGTTTATGGGCGCCGCCGAGCGGCATGACAAGCCACCTCGGTCACGCCGAGATGAGCAGGATCAAAAGGGCCGGCATCGCCCCGATGTCCACCGTGAGCGGTCTGACGTTGGTCAACCGCGCCCTGCTCCTCGACCAAGTGGTGGTGGCGCCGATGTGCCTCGACGCTGCCGCGCTCCGGAACGCCGACCGGACGGCGGCGGTGCCGCCCATGCTGCGCCACCTCGCCCAACCCGCCCAACACACCGCCAGGTCCTTCCCAGAAGCCCGCAGTGGCAGCAACGGGATCGCAGCACGGCTTGCCGCCCTCGCCCCGGGGCGCCGGTCAGCCGAGGTGCTGGATCTGCTCCGCTCCCACGTGGCCACCGTGCTGGGACACGGCTCCCAGCACGACATCGACCCGGGCACCACCTTCAAGGCGCTCGGCTTCGATTCGCTGACTGCCGTCGAACTGCGCAATTACCTTGCCCGAAGCACGGGCTTACGGCTCCCTCCGACCCTGGTCTTCGACCACCCCACACCGCACACGCTCAGCGAGCACCTTGTCTCCCTACTCACCGCGGTGGAACAACCCTCGGCCACACCGCCCCGCCGAACCGGGCAGCCGCCGGATCAGTTCGACACGGCCGGGCTCGACGAGCTCGTCGACCTGGCGCTTGAAAACGAGTAACCACAATGCCCCGGTCTGACCCCGAGGAGAACACATGGTCACCACCAGCCCCCGCACCGGCCGCGGGGTTGGCTTACGCGAAATCCTGCCGGCGCGCGGCGTCGCTGCACTTCCCGTGCGCTACGAAAGGGGCGCGGTATGACCGCGCCCCGCATCCCCCCACTTGACCCTGAGCACCTCGCCCCCAAGGTCCGGGACCTACTCGCCGCGCTACCCGACGCAGCGCTGCGCACCGCGAACATCACCACCACCCTCGCCCGCCACCCTGAACTCCTCGCCGCCTCGTACCCGTTCTCCAGGATGCTGCTGTACGCGGGCACGCTGCCGGACCGGGACCGGGAGCTGGTGATCCTGCGTACCGCGCACCTGGCCGGGTCGGCGTACATCAATGCCCAGCACGTCCGGATCGGCCGCCTCGCCGGCCTCACCCCCGCCGATATCGACCGGACCACAGCCGGCCCGGGCGCCGACGGCTGGAGTGCGCACGAGGCGACCCTGCTCACCGCCGCCGACGAACTCCACCACCATGCCTGCGTCTCCGAGGCCACCTGGCAGCGCCTCGCCCAGCACTACGGCGAACAGCAGTTGATCGAAGTGTCCATACTTGCCGGCCACTACCGGATGTGGGCAGCCGCCCTCAACAGCTTCGGCGTAGCTCCGGACCCCGCACCGCCCACAGCCGGGCGGGAGGCGACTGATGCTGCAGGATGATGACCGGGTGGTCCGGGCGCTGCGCGCCGCGCTGCGCGAAAACGCTCGCCTCAAGCAGGAGAATCAGCGGCTGCTCAAGGGCTGGCGCGAACCGGTGGCGATCGTGTCGATGGGCTGTCGCTTCCCCGGTGGAGTCACCACCCCAGAGGAACTGTGGCAGCTGCTGGCCGAGGGGCGCGACGTCATCGGGCCGCTGCCCGACGACCGGGACTGGGATCTCGCCGCTTGGCGCGGACCGATGGCCCGGGACTCTGTGGCCCCGCCAGTGTTCGCCGGGGGTGGCCTGGCGGACGCGGCGGGTTTTGACGCCGCGTTCTTTGGGTTCTCCCCACGCGAGGCGCAGGCCATGGATCCGCAGCAGCGACTGCTGCTGGAGGTGACCTGGGAGACGCTGGAGCGCGCCGGCATCGACCCCACCCGGCTGCGATCCACCGCCACCGGAGTGTTCACCGGCGTCATGGCCACCACCTACGGCGGCCCGGTACGGCTGTCGGGCGACGGCCCGTCCAACGAGTCTTACCGGCACACCGGCACGGCCCCCAGCATCGCCTCCGGCCGCGTCGCCTACACCTTCGGCCTGGAAGGCCCCGCCGTCAGTGTGGACACCGCCTGCTCCTCGTCCCTCACCGCCATCCACCTCGCCTGCCAGGCCCTGCGCACCGGCGACTGCGATCTCGCCCTCGCCGGCGGTGCCACCGTCAACTCCACCCCCGAGATGCTGGTCGGGCTCGCCTCGCTCGGTGTCCTCGCCCGCGACGGCCGCTGCAAGGCATTCGCCGACAGCGCCGACGGCATGGGGCTCTCCGAGGGCGTCGGCCTGGTACTGCTGGAACGGCTCGCCGACGCCAGGCGCGCCGCACATCCCGTGCTTGCCGTGATCCGAGGCACCGCCCTCAACCAGGACGGCGCCTCCAACGGCCTCACCGCGCCCAACGGCCTTGCCCAGCAGCGCGTCATCCGCGCCGCCCTGCACAACGCAGGGTTGGCGCCGGGCGACATCGATGCCGTAGAGGCCCACGGCACCGGCACCACGCTGGGAGATCCCATCGAGGCCCAGGCATTGATCGCCGCCTACGGTGGACAGCGCGAAAGTCCGTTGTATCTGGGGTCCATCAAATCCAACCTCGGCCACACCATCGCGGCGGCTGGAGTCGCGGGGTTGCTGAAGATGGTGCTCGCACTCCGCCATGAACAGTTGCCCCGGACCCTGTACGCCGATGAGCCGAGTCCGTACATCGACTGGGACAGCAGCGTGCTCCACCTGCTGCGCGAGCCCGTCCCCTGGCCGGCCGTCCCGGGCCATCTCCGGCGCGCCGCGGTTTCCTCGTTCGGCATCTCCGGCACCAACGCCCATCTCATCCTCGAACAAGCACCTCCGGAGCCGGAACCTGCCCGCGCAGTGCCGCCTGGCCCGCCGCTGTGGCTCCTGTCCGCACCCAGCCCCGACGCGCTCCGCGACCAGGCTGCTCGTCTCGCCGCCCACCTGGCCACCGACCCCGAGACCGAACCCTTCGCCATAGCCCGGGCGCTGGCCACCACCCGTACCCACTTCCCACACCGTGCCGCCATCGTCGGGCCGCCCGGGGAGTTGCGCCCGGCACTCGACGCGCTGGCGCAGGGGCGCCCGCATCCGCTGATCAGCCGCGGCATCGCGCCGCGCGGCATCACAGGCAAGCTGGTGTTCCTTTTCCCCGGGCACGGCGCGCAGTGGCGGGGCATGGGGTGCGAACTGTATGAGGCGCAGCCGGTGTTCCGGCAGCATCTGGACGCCTGTGCCGAAGCATTGGCCCCGTATACAGGCTGGCCGCTGCTGGATGTGCTGCACGGGCGGCCGGGCGCGCCGCCGCTGAACCAGGTGGACGTGGTGCAGCCTGCTCTGTGGGCGGTCATGGTCGCCCTCGCGCGGCTGTGGGAGTCATACGGGATCGTGCCTGATGCGGTGATGGGCCACTCGCTGGGAGAGATCACCGCCGCCCACATCGCAGGGATGCTCACACTGGAAGACGCAGCTCTGGTGGTGGCTCGCCGCGGTCAGGTGCTTCGTCCGCTCGCCGGCTCCGGAGCCCTCGGCGTCCTGGAACTGTCCGAGGAACGGGCGTGCGAGCTGCTCGCCCGCTACTCCGGTGATGCCGGGGTAGCAGCTGTCAATGGGCCACACTCCACGGTCGTGTACGGTGCGCCGAACACCGTGACAGAGCTGGTGCGCCACTGCAAGAAGGCAGGTATCCGGGCACGGCGGGTGCCGATCGACTACGCTGCCCACTCACCGCACATCGAATCCGTACGGCGGCAATTCGAAGAGGCCATCACCGGCATCCGCCCCCGTACCGCACCAGTCCTGTTCCGCCCGTCCACCGGTGGCTTCCCCCACCCTCTACCGGGCTCCGCGCTGGACGCCCGCTACTGGGGTGACAACCTCCGCAACCCAGTCCGATTCCGGGGCGCCGTGGAAGCGCTGCTGGCCGACGGGCACACCACCTACCTGGAAGTCTCCCCGCACCCCACTCTTGTCCCCACAGTCGAGGACACCGTCGAGCAGTGGGCGTCCGGCCACCCTGCCCGCGCCGAGGCGGTCACCATCACCGGCACACTGCGTCGCGGCCCCATGAGCGCGGGCCTGCCGGCTGCCCTGGCCCTGTTGCACCTGCGCGGCCACACCATCGACTGGCCACAGGTTTTTGGCAGCGACGGCACCCCGCCGGTTCCTCTCCCCACCTACGCCTTCCAGCACCGGCGGTTCTGGCTCACCTCAACCGCATGGGGCGGCACAGGGACAATGCCCGAGTCCGGCGTCGAGACGCCGCCTCTCACCGATGAAGGGCCTGAACTCGCCATTCAGCTCGCTCAGTTGCCCGTCGAGGAACACCCCGCACTGCTCCTGGAAACAGTACGAACCCACATGGCCGCAGCCCTCGGGCACAGCAGCGCAGATGACATCCCGCCCAACACACACCTGGCCGAGCTGGGCTTCGACTCGGTGACCGCCACGCAACTACGACAGCAGCTCAGCGAAACCAGTGGCCTCAGGCTGCCCGCCACCACACTGATCGACCACACCACCGCCCACACGATCGCCGCATACCTGGCCGAGCGGGTCACCTCACGGCATGGCAGCACGCAGACCGGCGTTGCGGTACCCAGTGCAGGGGAGCACGCGGCCCCCAGGAGCGAGCGGGCAGCGCCCGCTGTGCCGACGGCTTCAAGCAGCCCCACGCCCGAGAAGGACACGGGCACTCCTACCGATGCGCGCACCGGTGTACTCACCCTGCTCGTCCGCAACGCCCTGGAGCGCACCGAGCCGGAAGCCGTTGTCGACCTGCTCACTCGCACCGGACGGCTGCTAGCGGTCTCTACAACACGGCAGCCCGAAGACACCGCCCCGCTGCTGCGGCTGGCACACGGCCCCACCCGCCCGGCCCTCGTCTGCCTGCCTTCCCTTCTCGCCGGCGCCAACCCCTTCCAATACGCCCGGCTCGCCAGTGCCTTCCATGGCTCCCACGACGTACATCTGCTGCCTATCCCCGGCCACCGATCCGGCACACGGCTCCCAGAGACCGTGTCCAACTTCGCCCGCGCCCAAGCGAGCGTACTGGGCAGGCACGCCCACCAGGCCGTGCTGCTCGGCCACTCCTCAGGCGGCTGGGCCGCACACGCCATCGCCACCGCACTGTGCACGGCAGACGCCCCGCCCGCAGGGCTCGTACTGCTCGACACGCCGTCCCCACAACACGTCGCCGCCAGCCAGGCAGCCGCAGTCCTGCGACACCTCCTGGACCAGCCGGACACCCAGACACTCGACGATTACGAGCTCACGGTCGGCGGGGCCTACCTCGCCCTCTTCACCGACTGGAGACCCCAGCCCCTGTCCATCCCCACCCTGCTGATTAGAGCAACGCGCCCCCTCCCCAGCACCAAGGCGCCACTTCCCCCATGGGAGTTCGCCCGGACCGTGCAGGAAGTCGACGCCGACCACTTCTCACTCCTGCACAAACACGCCTCCGCCACCGCCAGCATGATCGACGACTGGCTGGCAGGGCTGACAGGGGCAAAGACAGCCAAACTGATGCCACAGAAGTAGACAAGCCAACGGCATCGGAGGTCCTGGGTGTCCGCTCGGTGAGTGAACCCGACGCGACATCACCCTCGTTGCGTCCTCGCCACAGAGACCACAAAAACCATCTTTCGACAGGCGCATGGCATCAGCCGGTCTGGTCACCGCGCCGAAGCTCCGCGACTTGGCGCGCTCGGCGTTGCCTCGATTTCCGTTCGCGGCAAGCAAGTCCATGAAGAACGCGGCACTGCGTCACCGTTCGGTCCGCAAGCTACCGGTTGCCACCGACATCGCTTTGACGGGCCTCACGTCCTCATTACCGAGGCCTGTAGCGTCAGGATCTGCACTGTCAAGGCCGGCGCCACCCATGCGGGTGATTGCCCGCCCCTCCCTCCGCTTCTACTGCGGTATGAGCATCACCCTCGTATGGGCAGGGCACGGGCTGCGATGAGCCGAGGCATCGTATACGACTCGACGGCCCGCACCCTGACCGACCGGGCGACGAGAAAGGATCCTGATCACCCGCCGCCAGCAGCGATCAACGATGTGAGGAGGCGCGAAGCGACGAACGCGCCCACCCGGCCGCAAGCCGAGAACGGGCGCCAAACTCGCATGTCTGGAAACCAGGCACTGTGTGCGATAGGTGTGTCCGAGGACATGAACCATACGCACACGCCGGTAATGCGGGGCGAGCTGCCGCTGCCATAGCCCCGCCCCACCGTCACGCGCCTATCGCGCTGCCACGCAGGAAACCCCTCTCTCCTCAAGTTACTTCTCTGCAGACACCCGATGCATCACTCGTACGAGTGAGCGCTCATGATCGGTTGGAATGCATCAGGTGTCAGAAATCAAAGGTCTCAGATATCAACGACTGTGACCGTGTTCTTCGATGGCCCGCCCTACCGAAGTTGGTGTGGACTCATCGCACGGACTGTTCATACCGAGCAGCGGAAGGGGGAAAATCACGGTCGTGATCGTACACTCGCCTTGTGAATTAAGGGCATCGATTGCCTGCAGCGTATGCGAAACCGCGTAATAAGCAGGGCTCGTCTGCTTGTAGTCGGGGTGAACGACAGGCTTCTTCTCTTGATCCAGGACCATGGGGAGGCTTGGCGGAATAATAATCAGGCCAGGCAGCCCGTCCCCCGTCGTGTTCGTGATGACTTGCGCGATCGCGGAGTTGGGACGCCCGCCGTACCGCTCGAATGCGTAGATACCGGAGATGACCACGGCATCGGCTTCGATATCAGCAGACCGCTTTTTTGTGAACTGCACCTGTGGGAACGGGGAGAGTCGCGCCCGCCACAGGGCAAGCGTCGATTCGTTGTCCGAGGTGATGATGATGTTCATGTTAGTCCGGATCATATGTGCGGCATGGATGGGATGATTCTCACGCGCCCTACGCGCTTGAGCTGTTCGGAGTCAAGGACGAAGGGGCTCTCGACCCCTTCGTCAGCCAGGTGGTGAAGATAGTTTTCCGGCGGGATGGCGTCACGACGGATGACGGCCCGAGTCAGAGTGTAAGGCTGATATCCGTCTTTCTCTCCGAAGTCGTGATACGCGGCCCGTGCATAAGCTGCAGCTCCTTGCGGGGTTTCCGAGAAATACTTGATCTCCTGGCCGCGCCCATTACGGTAGTGGCGGTTCGCGGGCCCCATGATGTCTTCGAGTTCTCCAGGCTGGACGGCGCGGTAGATGTACATTTCGCCATGCTTGAGCCTGGAGGGGCACCCTTCTTCGGGCGCTAGCCCCAGCGGGTCAGCCCATGTATGGGGATTGTTGACATAGGCGGACGGGTTGGGCGCAGGTTTGAGGCCCAGCGGGTCAGACGTCGCGTAGCGGGCTGTCTCTGGGTCGTAGTAGCGGTGAAAGTTGTAGTGAAGCCCTGTCTCGGAGTCGAAGTACTGCCCCGGGAACCGCAGAGGCGTATAAGCAGTGCTGCTGCTTGTCCACGTCGTGGACCCCCACAACGTGGTACGGGTGCGCCAGGCGATCTCGCCTTGAGTTCCGATGAGTTCGGTCGGTGTACCCACCAAATCGGTGACGATCGCAAAGAACCGCCGGTCGATTTCGTGCTGGGGCGCGTGAGCAGCTGTGATGCGCTCGGTTTGCGCTACGGGGCGCAGGCCGTCGTGGTCCCACGTGAGGGTGACGGGATGTCTATGCGCTGGCGAGGTGCTGGTCTGTTCGGCGAGGTTGGCGCCGTCCCAGGTGAAATGCGTCTCTTCGGCGGTTTCGCCGGTGGTGGTCAGACGTTGCTTCGCGACACGCCTGCCGAGGGGGTCATAGAGGTAGCGCCACCGTGTGCCGTCGGGTGTCGTGACGGCCACAAGGCGGTCTTCACCGTCCCATTCGTAGCGCCAGGTGTCCGGGCGGCGCGACAGACGCGCCTTCTGCCTGAGGGTGACGCGGCCTTGGGCATCGTGCTCGTAGCGGACATTGCCCGCTTGACCGATCCGGGTACCGGTGACAATGCGAGGTCCGCGTGCTTCCGTGCCGGGGTGTTTCGCCGGCCAGTCAGCGTTGGTTTGATTGCCTGCCTCGTCGTAAGCGTAAGACTCGGTCCAGTCGTTGGCGTGGACGCCAGTGACGCGGCCCACCGTATCGACATCGAAGCGGCGTGGGCCGGCCAGCTGGTCATCCACCCTGGTCAGATGACCGTCAGGCCGGTAGGTGTAGTTGCGGCTCTGCAGCGTCGAGGACCCGGCACTCACCACCTGGCTCACAAGGCGGCCGGCGGGGCCCCAGGCGTAGGAAAATGCGAGATCGCCTCCGAGCTGGCGGCCGATTTCGCGGCCGGCTGCGTCGTGATGGAAGGTGATGTTGTGGCCGGAGGCAGTCAGCGCGGCGGGGTTTCCGACTGTGTCGTACCGCCAGTGCGACTCTGCCCCAATAGGGGTGCGGCGATAGGTACGGCGCCCAACGAGGTCATAGGCATGAGTGAGAGTACGGCCGTTGACGGTCTCCGAGAGGACGCGTCCCATCGCGTCGCGCTCGAACGACATCGTCGCATCCGTGCCGGCTGCATGTACGAGATGACCGGCTGGGTCATAGGAGTAGGTGGTGCGAGAGCCTTCGAGAACCTTCTCGGTGACCTGGCCGAGCACGTTGTGTTCGTAGACGATGCTCTGACCGAGCGCGTTGGTACGGCTGGTCAGCTGTCCCGCGGCGTCATAGGTATAAGTAAGGGGGCTGCCATCGAAGTCGGTCTCCGATATCAGCCTGCCAGCCGGATCATAGGCGTAGGACCATTCCAGACCTTGGGCATTGGTGACCTTGACGAGCTGTAGTTCAGGGTCGTAGGAGTATGTGGACCGTGCTCCGTCAGGACCAGTCCTTGAAGCCGGCTTGTCGAAGTGTGTGTACGTGTACTGCGTGACCCCACCGATGGCGTCGGTTTGGGACAGGCAATTTCCTTCGCCGTCATACGTCCATGTTTCGCGGGCGCCATCAGGCTTGATGCGGGCGGCAAGCTTGCTCTCCACCGTCCAGACCAGTTGCGTGGTGGCTCCGAGCGGATCGGTGACTGCCGTGATGCGACCGAAGGCATCGCGCTGGTAGCGAGTGGTTGCACCCTGCGGGTTGACCTCGGCGACAGGCAAGCCAGCCTGATTGCATTCGATACGGGTGGTGTTGCCCAGGGGATCGGTGACAGCCGCGAGGTTGCCACGGCCGTCGTGGACATAACTCGTGCGAGCCCCACTCGGATCGGTCGCCGAGGTGCGGTTGCCGCGTTCGTCGTACGTGTAGTGCCAGTCACCCCCATCGGGACCGACGATCTGCACAGGTAGGTTGAGTTCGTTGTAGGCAACAGTGGCGGTCCGCCCGTCGGGGCGCGTCACCACCGTGGTGTTGCCTGACTCGTCGTAGGTGAAGCTGGTGGTGCGCCCAAGAGGATCGGTCGTGCTCAGCAGGCGGTTGTAGCGGTCGCGTTCGGTACGGGTGACAGCGCCGAGCGCGTCTACCTCCGCGACTACCTGGTTCACGCGGTTGATGTGGAAGCGTTGGATGTGGCCGGATCCGCTGGTGGTCGTGGTCACCCGCGTCCCGGTGGCCTCGTCGTATCCGCGGTAGTCGATGCGCAGGCTCATGTGCCCGGCTTCGCCGCTCTCGGCGATGCAGCGGTGTTGTTCGTCGTAGGTGTAGTGGTAGCTGCTGTTGTTGGTGTCGGTCCAGGATTCAATCCTGCCGGCCTGATCATAACTGAAGCGAAGAGGCAGGCCGGAGGATTTGGTCACGGCGGTGAGATTGCCGTCGGTGTAGCCGTAACTGACGAGCGGCTGGTCACCGCCCTCCGGGCCGGCTCCCACAAGGTGGAGACCGCAGATACGGTCTTCCTCGGTGGCGATCTTCAGGTGATAGCCGCCGCCGTGCCGGATGTCCGTTGGGACACCGTCAGCATCGTGCTCGAAAGTGATCCAGTTTCCGTTGCGGTCGGAGATCTCGTCCAAGAGTGCAACAGAGTCACTGTGGACGCTGAAGTACCACGTGATGCCGCTGGCAGGATCGGTGATGGTGTAACCACCGTCGCCGGCGTGCGCCAGGGGCCAACGTGGTCCTGCCAACGGCAGTACCGGCGCGCCGGACTCGGGGTGAGCGTACGTCAGCAGCAGACCGTCCTCGTGAACGAAGATGAGGCCTTCGGAGTCAATCTCCAGCCGCTGGTCAGCGGTACTCGACCACGAAGGGCCGAACCATTTCCCCGCGCGGTATCCGGATTCGACGCGCCGGCGGAAGACCAGCGGGAGCGCACCGGGCAGGTCCACATCGGTCTGCGGCAGGTACATCTTCCCCGTCGCCAGGTCGATGGGGTCGGTACCCTTCGAACACACGCTGTCCTGCGTCCGGCTATTGCCGTGCACATCCCCGTCAGTCGCCTCACGAGCCGGACTCTTGGCGGTGCCGGCCCCCTTCCTGTTCCTGCCGCTGCCCGTGGTGTGCGGGGCGTGCGGCGTGTCGTGCTTGTTGCCCTTGAGGAGTTTGTCGAGTTCGGCGGCGTGTTTGGCGTCGTTCTCGGCGTGGTTGGTGGCGACCTTCTTCAGTCGCCCCCCGGCATCGTGGTACAGGTCCTGGACGGCCTTGCTCGCGTCCTTGGCCAGGGTCTTGCCCAGTTTCTCCGCGCCGTGCTCCAGCGCCTTGACGATCCGGTTGCTCATTCGAAGCTCACCCCCGCAGCCTTCGACTCGAACTCAGCGGCATGCGACGCCACCGTCTGCGCATGCCCACGCAACACCTCGGCGCGCTTGTGCAACTCCTCCGGATGGATGGAGAAACTCGCCCCCGCACCACCCCCACCCCCGCTGCCGGCGGAGACGCCGAGTGCGGACTCGGCGGCCTGGAAGACCATGCCGCTCACCGCCTTGCCGACCACCTCCACCAACGGATTGATCGCCGCCTCGATGACCTGGCCGATGATGTACTGCTCCAACTGCTGCTCAAGGAAGTTCACGAGCTTCTTGCCCGCCGCGATCACCAGCGCCTCGGCCGCCTCAGCAATCCCCAGCGTCGCCACCGCGGCCGCCTGATCAGCCACGAACGTGATGGCCAGCACGATCAGCTCACCGATCGCCTCCACCTTCATCGCCACGATCGTGTCCGCCGCGACATCGAGTGCGGTGGCCACCGTGTGGCAGGCGTTGACCAGCTCCGTCATGTGCCCGTCGGACAACTGCCCCCACTTGGCAAGCAACGCCTCGTACGACGCGCCCTGATACACCTCGGCCAACTGGTGAACCGTCGAAGTCGAGTCCTTGTGGGTCTCATCCAGCTTCTGCGCGAAATCCCTTACATGGGAAGCGAATTCGCGGACCTTGTCCTCGTTGACGTTCGGCCAGTTCACCCCGATGAACTGAAGGAACGTCACCACCTCATCAGGCAGCTCAATCGCCATACGGAATCCCCCCTGCCACTTACATCCCCCTTGGTGGAACGTGCCACCTACAGGGCAGCAGACTCACACCAAGAGATGGTAATGGGCAGGCAATGAGACACTATAAATAGTGTCATCGACGGGCTAGGCAGCGAACATGCGTCGACGGATATGCGGTGCCATTGCTGGCCGAGAATGGGGGGCACTCAATGCACCAGCGACTGCTTCTCTTCTTCGTCCTGCCGCGAGGCGTCGAATACATCCGGCGTTCCCGGACAGCGGCCGCGCCCCGAACGCGCCCCAGGCCGTTCCGTACGACGCGAGTACGAGCCTCGAGGGGGTCGCACACCGCTGGGTCCGTGACTACGCCCGCTCTACTTGCAGGATCAGTCCGTCGTGAACACGTACGCGCATTTCCGCCGCAAGGGCAAGGTTCCCGACGGCACAGGCTGGCCAATGGGTTGACCGCAAGCCACACACGCTCGCCACGACCAATTTTCACCACGTTCGTGCACCTGTGCGCTGGTGACGCTCCCTCACTTACTGGGTACCTCGACCCACAGATGAAAGGACACTCCAGCTGGTGTTGGCACCCCTCAGCTCAATCGTGAAGGGACAACCGGTCGCAGGAGGAACCGGCGTCTGAAAGCCGTCTGTTACGGATGGTCGCCCAGGCGCAGGCGAAGTGGCACACCCGCAGGAAGGTGGCGCGCATGGCGTTGAAGGCTTCAGCCACCGGTCCTATACCCAGCGCAACGGTTGCCCACAGCCCGCTGGCTGGTTGGGCTCGCGATTATGGCCGGTCACGATCCGGGACGCAGATGCAGACGCCCGCGGGGCTGCGGTTCGCGTTCTACGGCCGGGTCTCCACTGAGGACCACCAGGATCCCACCACCTCTCGAGCCTGGCAGCTGCTACAAGCGCAGTCGGCGACGTCCGGGTACGGGCGGGTAGTGGCGGAGTTCTTTGACATTGGTCACAGCCGGGTGCTGCCGTGGGCGCGCCGCTCACAAGCGGCTGCTTTGCTCGCGGCGATGGCCGATCCCGACCGGGAGTTCGATGCGATCGTCATCGGCTCCTGTGAGCGTGCCTTCTACGGCAACCAGTTCGCAACGATGGCGCCACTCTTCGAGCACTACGGCGTGGCGCTGTGGGTGCCAGAGCTGGGCGGCGCCGTCGACCCGGCCCTCGTCGGCCACGAGGAATTGATGATCCTGCTGGGGATCCTGTCCAAGCGGGAGATCGCCCGCGCCCGGATCCGGGTACGCAGCGCAATGACCGTGCAAGCCCGTGACCAAGGCCGCTATCTAGGCGGACGTCCCCCGTATGGATACCGGCTGGTGGACGCCGGCCCGCACCCCAACCGCTCCTTCGCTCGCCGCGGGGTCCGGATCCAGCGCCTGGACATCGATCCGGAGTGCGGCCAGATCGTCAGGTGGATCTTCGCTCAACGACTGGCCCAGCACAGCATCGCCCGCATCACGCGGGCCCTGGCGGAGTGCGGCCAGATCGTCAGGTGGATCTTCGCTCAACGACTGGCCCAGCACAGCATCGCCCGCATCACGCGGGCCCTGAACGACGCGGGCATCCCCTGCCCGTCCGCAGCCGACCCCGAACGCACCCGCACCTCTCCGGAGAGAAGTGCGCTCTGACTTCGGTGCGCGCGATTCTGAGCAATCCGCGCTACACCGGTCGACAGGTATGGAATCGGCAGCGCACCGACCACGAGTTGCTCGATCCGAACAACACCGGGCTCGGGCATCGAGACGTCATGCGGTGGAACGCCCCCGAGGACTGGGTCATCTCCACCAAGCCCGCGCACCCGGCACTGGTCAGCGAAGCCGACTACGTCGCCGCACAGCACACCCGAGCGCCAAGGGAGACAGCCCCGGGCCGGACCTATCTGCTGGCGGGACTGCTGCGCTGCGGGGTGTGCGACCGTCGAATGGAATCCTGCTGGTCGAACCACCGGCCCGCCCACCGCTGCCGCCACGGACACACCAGCGCGACTCCACCCCACCCCAACCGGCCGCCGAACGCGTACAGCGCGGCGGCCTGGTCCGCCGACAGCTGAGGCGGGGCACCGCCGGGCAGCAGATCGCGCAGCACCGCGCGCAGCTGTTTGACGGTGCGAACTCGAGCCTGGGCGAGGTTGACGCATCGTTCGTCGAGCAGGGCCAGGGCCGTGGTGTGATCGTCCACGTTCACCTCACGCCCGTCTCCGTGGATATGGGTCGTGGCCACGGCGGCAGCATCGATCCGGTCGTTCTTGCGGCCGCCACCATGGGCGAGTTGGCGGACGCGGCTGGTCGCCGAGGCGGGTACATCCACGACGGTCTCGGCGCGGGCGACGAGCCGCTAGGCCAGGTGTCGGCCGATCCCATTGACATTCTCCACCACCCACTTGCGCTGCGGCCAGCGGCGACCCCAGGTCAAGAGACGCCGGTACTCCGCGAGGTTTGCGTCGATCCTCAGCGAACCGCCCTGCTGATTCGAGGCAGGGCCGACGGCGGTAGCAGTGTGAGTGGACTCATGCGGGTCAAAGCCGAGTACGGGAGTTCGCTCCTCACGGCCGGACGACAAGACGCCCACGGCCGACACGCCGACTTCGGGAACACCGCTGCCGGGACACGCCTCTGTTGAGTCAGACCGTGGCCGGACACCGGGCCGGCGGCACACCCCGAGCGAGCCAGCCCCGAGGGGCGGCAGGAACCTCACGAGCCATCCAGCCCAGCGTCCTACGGAACGCTACGAGCGGCCAACCCGACCGGGCTCCGCTACGGCCAATACAAGTCGGGAACCTCACCCATGCGGGAGCGGCCTGGGCAAAATCGGTGGGCGGGCACCTGACCTGTGGTGACTACGTTTCGTAGCGTTTCAGGGAATGTGGAATCTTTGCGACTCGCACTCCCCAGCCGCTCCCCGAACTCCCCAGGAAACGACGTGAAACGGCTGCCGTTCCACCCGTCTGAACAGGGGTGGAACAGTGGCCGACGTGCTGGGCAAAAGCGACCCAACCGTGATACACAGTCAGCCATCTTCGCAGTCGAGAAAGCTCTGTCGACGGTGCAGGAGCCAGAACGGGACAACTACGCGCCCTACTTCCAAAGCCCCCTGCACAGGTTGATCATGAGGTACGGTGGCGGGAATTCGGGTGCTCCGTGCCGAAAACGGAGCGGCCCCCGGCGGTGTTGGTAGCACCAATCCGAGGGCC
Organism: Streptomyces sp. YGL11-2; assembly: GCF_050054615.1. Classification (NCBI taxonomy): domain Bacteria; kingdom Bacillati; phylum Actinomycetota; class Actinomycetes; order Kitasatosporales; family Streptomycetaceae; genus Streptomyces; species Streptomyces sp. YGL11-2. The sequence goes on along the minus strand of NZ_JBNHIN010000039.1, from coordinate 1,750 downwards.
TACACCCGCCAGGAGACAGGACCTCCCTGGGATGCTTAGGCATGCTATCGCGCCTGCGCGCTTCTTCTCGCAGGTGCCGAACGAGATCATCCGTCACCCGCGCCTGTCGTCGGACGCTGTGCGCCTTCTGACGTGGCAGCTGTCGTTGCCCGACAACGCCGATGAGCCGCTGTCGCAGACGGCCCGGCGCGCGGGGATCAAGAAGACACCGTTCATCCGCGCGAAGCGGCAACTGTCCGATGAGGGGTACCTGCACGAGTGGCGGAGGCAAGGTTCCGGCGGCCGTTGGTCGACGACGCAGCTCGTCTCCAACGTGCCGTTGTCGGCAACCGAAGCCTCCGCGGTGCCCGACGACCGACCGACGGGCCTCATCCCGGCCGTCGGTGAGCCGGAGAGTCGGGCCGTCGGCCGTTCCCATGAGAACACTGAAGAGAAGACCTCCACCCCTCCCTCCCCCGCCACGTCGCACGACACTGCCCTTGACGCGACTTCCAAGCGACGGGAGGGTGGGCGGCCCAATTCCAACGATCACCGGGTGGAGCCCGAACCGCAGTCGGCGCGCGCTGTCCCCCAGCCGCTGCTGGACCGTGCCGTGCAGGCGTTAGCCTCCGTTTCACACGAGGAACGGCGGCTACGACTGGGAGGCCAAGAAGTGAAGAACCTTGCGCCGCTGGCGGCTGAATGGTTCGAGCGCGGGGCGACCGTCGCGGATGTACGCGACGCACTGACCGTAGGGCTGCCGCAACACGTGCACTGCGCGGCGGCGTTGGTACGGGACAGGCTGACGCGCAAGATGCCGGAGGCACCGTCGTTAGCCGCCCAGCGGGAACGCGAGGCGACGTCACAGCCGCGGCTGGCCAGGATGCGGGAGTGCACGGGTGAGCACATCCAACCGCTGCTGTTCAGGCCGGTTGCCGACGAGTCTCTGTGCCCAAGTTGCCGCCATTCTCATGCCGAAGATAGTCCGGCGGGGCCCATACAGGGAACCGGCCGCCAGATGTTCACCGCGGCACGCGCGGCAATGGCGGCTGTTTCATAGCCCTCGTATCAGGCAACAGGTCTGCGCAGCTCCGAACGGGGAGGCCGCGGCTTCCTCATCCGGATGACCTGGCGCAGGGGTACCCCCTCTCTTGCAGCCACTCTCTGTGCTCGGCGTGCTGCGTGAGCGCCGGCCCCGTTGTTGGCGCTCGTTGAGAATGGCTCTGCCTGCGATCGCGTAAAAGTGCAGGTCAGCGGTAACTGGAAGTGCCGTGGGGAGGGACGCCGCCCAACCCCTGCCCACAAGAACCCCGGGCAACCACCACGGAGCCCCAAAACGACGCCTGACGGCCGCAACAGCACGCAGGGTCGAGAGAACCAAAGAGACTCCCCAAAGCCCCGCACGGGCGCGCACAACACGACCCGCACCACCAAAGCCCGCCGGCGCCCAGGCGGGCTAACACTCAGGCATAGCGCCCAGCGACCCACTCCAACCCGACGCACGAGCCGGCTCCCCACCCCACACAACCACCAATCCAAACCAAGGAAGAGGAGAGCAAGGAGGGTTGTCAGCGCCTCACACCCACTTACCAACCCTCCCTGACCAGGAAGTTCCTCCGGATATCACTCTCCGTGAGGAGTACCTCAAGGAGTCCTGTAAGGGGTCTCACAAGGAGCTCCTCACGGAGTCTTTTAGTGGGCGGTTCGTGAGCCTTTGAGTCGTTCTGTGGTCGCCTGATGGTGTGGGGTGGGGGCGAATTCCGCGGGTTCG
>NZ_JBNHIN010000038.1:68956-80229 GCF_050054615.1 Streptomyces sp. YGL11-2 | reverse complement strand
GGACACCCTGCCCCGGAGGACCGTCACCGCACCCGACAGCCCCGCGCAGCGGCCCCGCCCGCCGCAGGCGCAACGGCGAACAACTCCCACGGCGGGACAGTCGGCAACGTGGGAAGCCGCCCCGCCGCAGGCGCACGGCGGGAAAGCCGACAACGTGGGAAGCAAGCCAAGCGCAGCGGACCGGCTACAGCCCCGGCAGGTTGACCACGATCGCCTCCTGGGTGCTCCGGGCGATCACCACCACCGCCTCCTCGTCCGGACTCGGGTTCTCCTCCTGGTGCGGCACGTACGGCGGCACGAAGACATAGTCCCCGGGAGCGGTCCGCAGCCGGACCTCCTCCCGGGCCTCGCCGGTGTCCTCGGCGAACACGAACTCCGGATGCCCCGTGACGACGTAGATCGCCGTCTCCGAGGCCCCGTGGTGATGGTTCGAGGAGGCGGTACCCGGGGCGACATGCGTCTGCCCCATCCAGATCCGCTCCGATCCGACAGCGCCCCCGCTGATCGCGGCGAACCGCCGCATCCCGTCCGTCTGCGCGGTGTCGCCGTCCAGCGCGTCGGCCCGGATGTGGTGCAGCCGGGCCCGCAGCGGGGCCGGGCCGTCCGCCCCGCTGCCGTCGAGGTCGGGATGAAACGCGTCGTACCCCATGCCGCTCCTCTCCGCGGTGCGGGCCCAAGTGCCCTCACCCGTCCATCGCATGCTCCCACCGGCGCTTCGGCGCGGTACCGGCACCCGGCCGTTCCAGCCGGGTCAGCAGGGTTCGGGAGAGCTGCGCCGGCGCCACCGTGCGGTGCCGCGAACCGGCGCCCTGACCCGGCGGCCGGGCGAGCGCGACACAGCCGGTCGCGGCGAGCAGCAGACCGGACACGAGGGCGAGGACAAGAGAGCGGCTCACGGTGTCACGGTGGGGGAGGCCCGGCCGCGGTCCAAGCGACGCGCCGGGAGGTCACGCGGACGAACGACAGCGACCGTCCCCTTGCACGACGGAGCCGGGCGGCCCGGCCGGGCCGTGGTTAGCGTCGGCGGGGACGAGGAGGTGGGTGCGTGGCCAGATGGCCGCCAGTGTTGTTCGCGTTGCTGGCCGCGGCCTGCAACGCGCTCTCCACGGTGCTCCAGCGGCGCGCGGCTCGCACCGTGCCGGTCTCCGGACGGCTGCGGCTGGGCCTGATCGCCGATCTGCTGCACCGCGCGGTGTGGCTCGCCGGGATGGCGATGGTGCTGCCGGCGGCCTGCTTCCAGGCGCTGGCGCTGTCGCTGGGCGCGCTGTCGGTGGTGCAGCCGATCTTCGTGCTGGAGCTGCCGCTGGCGCTGCTGATCGGGCGGCTGCTGCTCGGCGGGCGGATCTCCCGGCCCGGCTGGGCCGGTGTCGGGCTGCTCGTCGTCGGGCTGGGGACGGCCCTGGCCGCCGCCGCGCCCAGTGTCGGCCGCGACCACGCGCCGCTCAGCCGCTGGGTGCCCGCCCTGGTCGTCTGCGCCGCGGTGATCGCGGCCACCGTCGGTGCCGGGTTGCGCCGCGGCGCCGGCAGCGTACGCGCCGCCGGCTTCGGGGCCGCCACGGCCGTGGCGTACGCACTGACCGCCGCCCTGCTGAAGGACGCCACCCATGTCTGGCAGGCCGCCGGCCCCGCCGCGTTCTTCCTGTCCTGGCAGACCTACGGCTTCGCGCTGGCCGGCGCACTGGCGCTGTTCCTCATGGAGAACGCCATGCAGTCGGGACCGCTGACCGCCTCCCAGCCGGTCCTCACCCTCGGCGATGCGCTGGTCAGCCTGTCGCTGGGGGTGACGCTCTTCGACGAGCAGGTGCGGGTGGGGTGGTGGCTGCTGCTGGAGGGCCTGGGCGTCGGACTGGTCCTGTGGGGCGCGGTGCTGCTCTCCCGGGTCGCGCTGGCCCGGGACCTGGCGGCCGGTCAGGCCGCAGGGCCGCCGCCCGGCCCGCCCGACTGAGCCGCCCCGTCGGCACCACGTACCTGCCGCCCGTCAGCGTACGTACGCTGGTGCCACCGCCGACGTCATCAGCCGGCGGGCCGCCCCTGTCCCGTTCGCCAGGACCGTCCACAGATCCGAGCCGTAGTCCCCAGGCAGCGCATAGACCAGGGTCGCGCCGTCGGCCCACAGTGCCTGGTCGTCGATGTTGCGGTGCTCGGCGGTGGCGGTCTCCGCCATGGTGCGCAGGTCGAGGACGTACAGCCGCCACGGGGCGTCCGGGGAGGCGCCGGGGGCGCGCTTCTTGTAGGCGATACGGGTGCCGTCGGGGGAGAGGGAGGGGCATTCCACGTTGCGGTGCAGGGTGGTCAGCGTCCGGGCAGCGGCATCGCCCCGTACGAGATAGGTCTGGCCGCCGGTGGCCAGAGTGGCGTAGAAGCGGGTGTCGTCGGCGAAGGTGACGCCCCAGACGTTGATGTCCGAGGCGTGGTACGGCCGGCCGTCCTTGACGACGGCGTAGCGCTCCAGGTTGTCGTCGATCGCCCAGGTGCGGGTGTCGACGATGGCGGTCCGCGTGGAGAAATTGGTGCCCGCGTACGAGTCGCCGCTGACGAAGACCGTCCAGGCGACCCGGTGCCCGGAGGGCGAGACCCGGGCCCGGGTGGGTATCCCGGCCGCCGGGAAGCGGTGCAGCTCGTGCAGCTGCGCGTCGAGCACCACCGCGCGGTAGGTGTCCTCCAGGGCGCCGTGCTCGGCCTGGAGGCAGACGGCGGTCCCGGCGGCGGCGTGGAAGCGCAGGCACTTGACGCCGGAGGCGGTGCGCGGGCCCTGCGGACGGCCGGCGGGCACGCTCGCGATCTCGTCGCGGTGCGGCCCCCACGCCAGGTTGCGGACCAACAGCCGGCGGCCCATGCCCGGCCGGAGCGAGACGCTGCCGGCGTGTACGGCCGGGCCGCCGGCCTGCTGCCGGTCGCGGCTGCCGGAGCGGTCGGCGGCCCGCAGCACCGCCACGGCGCCGACCGCCCCGAGCAGCAGCACGGCGGCCAACAGGACTGCCAGACGGGAGTTTTGGGTCATCCTCACACCTCGTCGCTGATGCGTCGGTCGTCGTCGTTCTCCTCCGGCGTGCCCTCGACGGTCCGCAGCACCCGGGCCGCGACGACGGTGCCGACGGCCAGTCCCGCCGCGGTCACCGCGAGCGCGGCCCGCCCGTCCCACAGGCTCCACGCCGCGCCGAACGCCAGTGAGCAGACGAACCGGGCGAGTGCCTGGCCGGTGCCCACCAGCGCCTGCCCGGCGCCCTGGTGCGCGGCCGGGACGGCCCCCGCGGTGGCGGCGGCCAGCACCCCGTCGGTGGCCGCGTAGAAGGCGCCGTGCAGCACCAGCACTGCGACCACGGCCGGGGCGCCGTCCAGCGGGGAGAGCACCAGCCCGTAGGCGAGTAGCAGCGCGCCGTGCCCGGCCAGGAACAGCCGGCGGCGGCCGATCCGGTCCGCGAGTGCGCCCAGCGGGACGGCGAGCAGCAGGAACACCGCCGCGGTGCCGAGCGGCAGCAGCGGGAACAGGTGGGCGGGCACGCCCAGTTCGCGCTGGAGGAGGAGGTAGAGGAAGGAGTCGCTGACGGTGGTGAGCCCGAGCAGCGCGGCGCACAGCGTGAGCCGGCGCAGCGTGGGACGGTGCAGCAGGGCCAGCGAGTCGCGCAGCGCGGGACGCGCGGCGGCGGGCTCGGCGTCCGGCCCCCCGGCCCGGCCGGGCACGAACAGCACCAGCACCAGCACGCCGAGCACCGCGACGCAGCCGCTGACCGTGAACACCGCGTCGTAGCCGTCGACGGTGGCCCGCAGTACGGCGAACGCGGCCAGCGGCCCGAGCAGCGCCCCGGTGGTGTCCATGGCGCGGTGCACGCCGAAGGCCCGGCCCCGGTGCTCGGGCCGGGTGGCCAGCGAGATCATCGCGTCCCGGGGCGCGGTCCGCAGCCCCTTGCCGGTGCGGTCGGCGGCCAGGACGGCGCTGATGACGGGCAGTCCGTGGGCGACCAGCAGCAGCGGCTTGCACACCGCCGACAGGCCGTAGCCGAGCCCCGCCACCACCTTGTGCCGCCGGCCGCCGCCGTCCGCGAGGTGGCCGCCGGCCAGTCGGACCAGTGCGCCCACACCGTTGTTGATGCCGTCCAGCAGCCCGAAGCCGAGCGGGGACAGCCCGAGTGCGGTGACGACGTACAGCGGCAGCACCGCGGTGATCATCTCCGCCGAGACATCGGTGATCAGGCTGACCGCGCCGAGTGCCAGGACCGTCCCGGGCACCGCAGCCCGCCGCCCCGGACGGATGCTGCCCGGGGCGGCGGCTGCGGTGCTGGAGGGCTCGCGCGTGGTGCCGTTGCGGGAGTCCGCGAGATACACGGGCCTCAGTTCCAGATGTCGCTGATGTCGGATGCCGAGGCGGCGTTGCCCGCGTGCGTGGTCAGACCGGCCAGGTCCTCCAGCGTACGGAGCACGTTGTAGTGGTTGTACTGGGCGCCGCTGGTGCTGCCGGGTGCCACGTGCTCGCCGTAGAGGAGAGTCGGAATGCGGTTGCCGGCCAGCCGGTTGTCCTCGTCGTAGGTGATCGCGAGGATGCTGTTGTGGCTCTTGGCCCAGTCGGCGTAGGCGCTCAGGTTGTCCTTGAGCCAGCTGTCGCCGGTGGACACCGAGCAGTCGTGCATGTCGTTGCAGAGGTTCGGGATGACGAAGGAGACCTTCGGCAGCGTGCTGTAGTCGCTGGGGAACTGATCCATCGTCATGGCCGTGTCGGTCGGCACGTTCGAGAAGCCGAACCACGGGTTGTGCTTCTGCGCGTAGTCGCCGCTGCTGCAGGTCGTCGAACCCTGGCTCGGCAGCGACTCGTTGTAGCTGGCCCAGCTCTTGCCGGCGGCTATCAGCTCGGAGGCGAGGTTGGGCGCGGACATCGACCCGACGTCGACGCAACTGTCGTCCGTGCGGCCCTGGTTGTCGCCGGAGAACAGCATGTAGTAGTTCGGCTCGCTGGGGTGGGTGAGCGCGTACGACTGGGTGAGGTCGGCGCCGCCGGCCTTGAGGCTGTTCATGTACGGCGCGTCGGAGCTGCCGATCACCTGGTCGTAGGCGTGGTTCTCCATCACCACCACGACCACGTGGTCGGGCGACGGGAGCCCGGCGGCCTCCGCGGACGCGGTGGAGCCGGTGGTGGCCCACAGCGCCGCCGACGTGGCGGTGAGGGCCGCTGTACCGGCCAGCGCGGTGAGGGTGCGCCGGTTGCGCTTGCGCGCCTTGGCTGCGGTCATGACTGTCCTCCGGACAGGAGTGACGAGTGGGGGAGGGAGCGCGGTAACCCTAGAAGCCGACGTATGGATTCGGCCGCGTCTGCCGGGTGAAGAACAGGCGAACAGATGAACGATGCTCCCGCCCAACTGGCCGCCCGCACAGGGGAATTCAGGCCACCCCGCGGTAATTTCGGTCACCCCCCGGCGTGGCGCCCCCAGCCGGGACTCGACGGGGGCACCCCTGCCGAGGGCACGCCGACCGCCCGGCTCCGGGGCTTCCGGGGCCGGGCGGTCCGGTGCGTCAGGCCGTGGGCTTGGGGCGCGGTGCGGCCGGCGTGTCGCCCCGCACGGCGTGCAGGTACAGCAGCGCCGTGTCGAAGGTGAAGTACGCGCTGTAGGAGATGTCCGGCGTGTCGCCGCCGGTGTGGTAGCCGCCGATGACACCGATCAGGGCGTAGCCGCGGAAGTCCGGTACGAGGAAGGGCCCGCCGGAGGTGCCGCCGATGTAGCCGGCGCAGGGGATCTCCAGGAAGTCGCCCGGGGCGGCCGGGTCGGTGCTGGTGTAGCGGTGGGTGGCGGAGGAGCAGTCCAGCGGCTTGGGGTAGGTGGCGTCGCTGCTGCCCGGGTAGCCGATGAGCCGTACGTCGTGGTGGACGTAGCCGGGGTAGGGCACCAGGTCGAAGCCGCCGGTCACCTCCTGGACCTCGGCGCCGTCCTCACGCGAGCCGACCTGGACGACGGCGTAGTCCCAGCGGGCGCCCCCGTCGGTCCCCAGGTCGTAGAGGTGCTGGTCGAGATAGATCCGCTCGACGGGGTAGATGCCGTGCGGCTTGAGTCCGTCGTGGTACTGCGGCACGAACGACAGGTACTTCTTCGGGTCGGGGGAGAGCAGGCAGTGCCCGGCGGTGACGACGAGGTTGCGGTGCGGGCTGCGGACGACCGTACCGCCGCAGAAGCGGCCGATGTTGTGGCCGTCCGTCCAGAAGAACGTGCCCACCTGCGGGAGCCCGTCGAAGGGATGGCTGGGCGGCACCGGCGTGCCGGCGGCCTTCGGGGTGGGGGAACTCCCCTTCGTCGCAACGGGTTCGGCGGCCTCCATGCGGTGCGCGGTCCAGTAGCGGTCGTCCGTCGACGCGGGGGAGCCGGGATCGCCCGCGGCGTGCGCGAGCGGTGCCGGCAGGGCGGTCAGCGGCAGGACGAGCAGCAGCGCGGCGAGCAGCAGCCGCGCGAGGCGGCCGGGTGCGGGAAGGGGTCTGCCCATGGTCGTGTTCCTTTCGAGGTCACGTCATACGGCGTACGGCGAGGAACGAACGAGAGGCTGCGCGAGACGGGGCGAGGTGCGAGGAGCCATGGCGGGCCGACACGTGGTCAGTCGACCCGGGGGTCAACTGGCAGGGTGGTCAGCCGACATGGTCGTACGGCGAACGGCGGCTGACCAGAGGGGCGTCATCGTTCCCCTCCCGTTTCCCGTGCCGTGCCGTGGAGTTCCGCCAGAATGCGCGCACGGTCCTCGTCGAGCGCCGGCACCCTGTCCATCCGGGGCTCCCGTCCGGCGACGGTGACCGGCGGCAGCAGCGCGTCCAGCGGGCCCACGGGGGAGTCCACGGTCCGCCAGCGGTCCCGCGCGGCGAGCTGCGGATGCGCCGCGAACCCGGCGACGTCCCGCAGCCGGCCGTGCGCGATCCGCGCCGCTTCCAGCCGCTGCTCGACCTCCTCCGCCGTCATCGTGCCGAACCGCTCCTCGATCCGCTCCCGCAGGACCTCCCGGTTTGCCACCCGTACGGAGTTGCGGGCGAACCGCGGATCGGCCGCCAGCTCCGGCAGTTCCAGCACCCGGGTGCAGAACTCCGCCCACTCCCGCTCGTTCTGGATGCTCAGGAAGACCTGCGCCCCGGCCGCCGCCCGGTAGGGCCCGTACGGGGCGATGGCGGCGTGCTCGGCGCCCGACCGCGGTGGCTGGCTGCCGCCGTAACGGGTGAAGTAGTGCGGGTACCCCATCCATTCGCCCAGCGCCTCCAGCATCGACACCTCGAAGGAGCCGCCCCGCCCGGTGCGCTCGCGCTCGTAGAGGGCCGTGAGAATCCCGCTGTAGGCGTACATCCCGGCGGCGATGTCGGCCACCGCGATCCCGATCTTGGCCGGGGCCTCCTCCGTACCGGTCAGCGACATCACCCCGGCCTCGCACTGCACCAGCAGGTCGTACGCCTTCTTGTGCTCGTACGGCCCGCCGGACCCGTAACCGGAGATGCCGCACACCACCAGCCGCGGATCGCCCTGGCACAGCGTGGCGGCGTCCAGCCCCAGCCGCTCCGCCGCCCCCGGCGCGAGGTTCTGCACGAAGACGTCGGCGCGCGCGACGAGCTGCCGCAGCACCTCGGCGTCCGCGGCGTCCTTCATGTCGAGCGCGATCGACTCCTTGTTGCGGTTCAGCCAGACGAAGTGACTGGACATCCCGCGCACCGTCTCGTCGTAGGAGCGGGCGAAGTCGCCCGCACCGGGGCGTTCCACCTTGATGACCCGGGCGCCGAGGTCGGCGAGCTGGCGGGTGGCGAACGGTGCCGCCACCGCCTGCTCGACGGAGACCACGGTGATGCCGTCCAGCGGGAGCATATGAGGACCTTTCCGAGAGAACCGGGGCGTGGACGCGAGGAGCGGGGTACCCATGCCTCTATGGATCCGCACCTGCCGCCCCATCGAACCCCACTCGTCCACCAGGCGGGATCGCGAGGTCCGCTCGTCCGCACCCCCCGCACCCCGCAGGAGTCACCATGACCGTGGACCGGCACGGACACGCCATGACCGATACCGGCGCCGAGGCCCTGCGCCACTACGAACAGGCCCTGGACGACCTGCTGTTCTTCCGCCCCTCGATCACCGACACCACACTGGCGCTGCTGGCCGCCGCGCCCCGCGCGCCCATGGGCCAGGCCCTCGCCGCCTACCTCGGCGTCCTGGGCACCGAGGAGAAGGGCGCGGCCGAGGCCCACTTGCGGTTCAGCCGCTTTCACGCGGGCCTGGACGCCGACCGCCTCACCCCGCGCGAACGCATGCACCTCGCCGCCGCGACCGCCTGGCTCGACGGCGACTACCGCACCGCGGGCCGCGTCCTCGGCGAGATCAGCGTCGCCCACCCCCGCGACCTGCTGGCCCTGTTCGCCGGGCACCACCACGACTTCCTCACCGGCGACGCCCAGCGCCTGCGCGACCGGGTCGGCGGTGCGCTGGACGCCTGGGACGAGGACGATCCGCACCGCGCCCCGCTGCTGGGCATGTACGCCTTCGGCCTGGAGGAGACCGGGCACTACGAGCACGCCGAGCAGGTCGGCCGGGCCGCCCTGGACCGCCATCCGCACGACGTGTGGGCCATCCACGGCGTCGTGCACACCTACGAGATGCGCGGCCGGTTCGCCGACGGCATCCGCTTCCTCGACGCCCGTACCCCCCACTGGTCGAGCGGCACCCTGCTGACCGTCCACAACTGGTGGCACTACGCCCTCTACACCCTGGAGTCCGGCGACACCGCCCGCGTCCTGGACATCTACGACTCCGCCCTGCACCACGACGGCTCGGCGGGCGTGGCCATGGAACTCCTGGACGCCGCCGCCCTCCTCTGGCGGCTCTACCTGGCCGAGGACGACCAGAGCACCCGCTGGACCGCCCTCGCCGACGCCTGGGAGCGTCGTGCGGACGGTCCCCACTACGCCTTCAACGACGCCCACGCGGTGATGGCGTACGTCGGCGCAGGCCGCATCGACCGGGCCCGGTGCCTCGTCCGGGACCGCGAGAGCTGGCTGGCGGCGGAACCCGCCGGCGCCAACCGCGCCATGACCGCCGAGATCGGCCTGCCCGTCTGCCGCGCCCTGATCGCCTACGGCCGCCGGGACTACGCCGCCGCCGCCGACCTGCTGCTGCCCATCCGGCACCGGGTCCACGAGTTCGGCGGCAGCCACGCCCAACGCGACGCCGTGCAGCGCACCCTGGTCGAGGCCGCGCTCCGCGCCGACCGGCCCGGACTCGCCCGCACCCTGCTGAGCGAACGCATCCAGCTCCGCCCGATCTGCCCGTACAACTGGTCGGCCAAGGCCCGCCTGGAGGACCGGCTCGGTGCTCCGGACCGGGCGGAAGCCGCCCGGAAGCGGGCCGCCGCCCAGGCGGCGACCGCCTGAGGCGGCATCTGTCCGGTCCGGTGTGCGCGGTACGGGGCGGCGCGCCGTGCCGGCCGCGGCCCGGCCGGCACGGCGAGGTCACCCGCCGGCGGTGGCGGGAGCCGGCCGCCCCGGCAGCAGCCCCGCCGGCAGCAGTGCGAGCGCCGCGACAGCGGCCAGGACCAGCAGCGTGCCACCGGTCGCCGCCGCGGACCCGCCCGACGTCGAACCGGGGCCGCCCGCCGGCGACTTGAGGAACATCATGCTCGCCGCGACGGCGATCCCGAAGGCCGGCCCCACGTTCACCGCGGTCTGCTTGAGCCCGCCGACGACCCCGGCGTACCCGGCCGGCGCGTCGCCCACGACGGTCCCGGTGGCGGTCACCATCACCGTGGCGAACCCGGCGCCCAGCACGGCGAACGCGGCCCCGGTCACCGCCCACGCACAGTGCGTGCCGAGTCCCGACAACCCCACCAGCCCGAGCACGACGAGGGCGACACCGGGCAGCGCGACCCGGCGCGGGCCGTACCGCCGCAGCGCGGTACCGGCGACCGGCGCGCCGAGCACCATCAGCGCGGTCAGCGGCAGCACCCGGACGGCACTGGCGAACGGCCCCAGCCCGGCCACGTCCTGGAGGAGGAAGGTGGCCGCGAACAGCGCGCCGAACATCCCGCCGCTGACGAGCAGCAGCATCGCCATCGACGCCGTGACCGACCGGGACCCGGCCACCACGGACGGCACGATCGGCTGCGCGCTACGGCGTTCCTGCACGACGAGCGCCCCCGCGAGGCCCGCCGCCGCGGCCAGCCCGCACACCGTCGGCCCGGAGGCCCAGCCGCGTTCCGGCACCCCGCTCAGCGTCCCGACGCACACCCCCAGTGCCAGCGCCAGCAGACCCGCCCCCACCAGATCGAGCCGCCCGTCCCCCGCGGGTGCCACGGCCGGCACCCGCACCGCGAGGACCAGCAGCGCGAGCAGCAGCGCGACGGGCACGTTCACCCAGAACACCGCCCGCCACCCCCACTGCGCGACCAGCACCCCGCCCAGTACCGGCCCGGCCGCCGCGGCCACCCCGATCGCAGCGGTCCGCACCGCGACCGCCGTACCGAGCCGGTCCGCCGGGTACGCCAGCCGCAGCAGCGCGAGCGTCGCCGGTTGCAGCAGCGCCCCGAACACCCCCTGTGCCACCCGCAGTCCGACCACCCAGCCGATCCCGGGGGCCAGCGCGATCCCGCCCGAGGCCAGACCGAAGCCGGCGACGCCGGCGAGCAGCAGCCGCCGGTGGCCGTACCGGTCACCCAGCCGACCGGCGATCACCAGCAGCGCTGCCACCGCGACCAGATACCCCGTACTGGTCCACTGCACCTGCGCCACGCTCGCGCCGAGATCGCGCCGCAGTCCCGGCTGCGCCACCATCAGCACCGTGCCGTCCAGCGCCACCAGCATCGCCCCGGCCACGCTGACCACCAGCGCCAGCCGCTCCCGTATGCCCGCGCTCACCGCGCCACCGGCCCCAGATGGGCGTCCAGCGCCGCGGCCACCAGCCGGTCCAGCAGCTCCGCGTCCGGCGCCCCGCCGCCCGCCGGCGGGGCGCCCATCGCCAGCTGGAGACTGCCCCACCGCCACAGCTGCGCGATCCCGTGCAGGTTCGCCCACAGCGCGGCGGCCGTCACCCCCGGCGCCGTGGACCCGCCGCACCGGGCCACGCGTTCCACCAGCATCCCGAACAGCGGCACCGTCGACTCCCGCAGCCGCGGCCCGTCCGCCGCCTCTTCCTGGCCCTCGCTGTTGAGCAGGTCGTGCCGGAACATCAGCTCGAACATGCCGCGCCGCTCCAGTGCGAACCCGACATACGCCCGCGCCAGCACCGCCAGCTGCTCGCGCGGCGGACCCGCCACACGAGCCCCGTCCGCGATCCGCTCCCCGA
>NZ_JBNHIN010000038.1:0-68848 GCF_050054615.1 Streptomyces sp. YGL11-2 | reverse complement strand
CGCCCCCCGAGCCCCGTCCGCGATCCGCTCCCCGAGTTCCGCGAACCCCCGGCGGGCGATCGCGGACAACAGGGCCCGGTGCGTGGGGAAGTACCGCCGCGGCGCGCCGTGCGAGACGCCCGCGCGCCGGGCGATCTCGCGCAGCCCCAGCGCGGCGGGTCCGTCGGTCGTCACGAGATCGACGCCGACGTCGATCAGCCGCTCCCGGAGGGAGGCGTCGGATGGAGAGTTCGCAGAGATCATAGACAGTGTCTACCAGGAGGACGTAGACGGTGTCTACTCGCTCGGTCGGGCGGTGCGAGCGCTGTCGCGGCGCCGGCCCGGTGCGGTGGTGTACGGATCAGCCGAGGAGCTGCTCGGCCCAGATGATCTTTCCGTCGGTGGTGTACCGGGTGCCCCAGCGGTGGGTGAACTGCGAGATCAGGAAGAGTCCCCGGCCGCCCTCGTCGGTCGTGCGCGGATGCCGCAGATACGGCGAGGTGCTGCTGCCGTCGCACACCTCGCAGATCAGGGTGTGCTCCAGGATCAGCCGCAGCCGGATCGGCCCGGAGCCGTACCGGATCGCGTTGGTGACCAGTTCGCTGACCACCAGCTCGGTGGTGAACTCCAGTTCCGCCAGGCCCCATTCGGCGAGCTGCGCGGCGGCCATCTCGCGGGCCCGGCCCACCACGGCGGGGTCACAGGCCAGTTCCCACGAGGCGAACCGGTCCGGGTCCAGGCCCCGGGTCCGGGCCAGCAGCAGGGTGACGTCGTCGAACGGCCGCTCCGGTACGAGCGTGCCGATGACCGACTCGCACAGCGCGTCCAGCGCCTCGCCCGGCGCGGTCAGCGCCTCCAGCAGCCGCTGCTGCGCCGGACCGCGCGGACCGCCGCGGTCCACGCCGGCCAGCAGCCCGTCCGTGTACAGCGCGAGCACGCTGCCCTCCTTCACGGGCACCTCGACAGCCTCGAACGGCAGCCCGCTGACGCCCAGTTGGGGCCCGATCGGTACCTCGGCGAAGGACGCGGTGCCGTCCGGCGCGACCACGGTGGGGGCCGGGTGCCCCGCGCTGGCCGCCGTGAAGGACCGGTCGACCGGGTCGTAGACCGCGTACAGGCAGCTGGTGCCGACGACCCCGGTGTCGGCGCCGGGCGGATCGCTGCCCTCCTCCGACACCCGGCTCACCAAGTCGTCGAGATGGGCGAGGAGTTCCTCGGGGCGCAGGTCCAGGGCGGCGAGCGTCTGCACCGCGGTGCGCAGCCGCCCCATCGTGGCGATCGCGCCGATGCCGTGCCCGCGCACCTCGCCCACCACCAGCGCCAGCCGTGCTCCGGACAGGGTGATCACGTCGAACCAGTCGCCGCCCACGCCGGCCAGTTCGTCGGCCGGCCGGTAGCAGGTCGCCAGGGACAGTGCGCTCTGCTCCAGGACGCCGTGCGGCAGCAGGCTGCGCTGGAGGGTGAGCGCCGCCTCGCGTTCCCGGGTGTAGCGGCGGGCGTTGTCCACGCAGAGCGCGGCCCGCGCGACGAACTCCTCGGCCAGCCGCAGGTCGTCCTCGCCGAACGGTTCGCCCTGTTCGCTGCGGAAGAAGCTGGTGACGCCCATCGTCGTGCCGCGCGCCCGGATCGGCACCACCATCGCGGTGTGCAGTCCCATCGCCCGCATCCGTGCCCGCCGGCCGCCGGGGATGTCGGCGGCCCACTCCGCGCCGAGCGGGTCCAGCCACTCCACCCGCCAGGACTTGCCGTCGGCCAGCGCCCGGATGGGCGGCGACCAGGAGTGATACGACGCCAGGTCCCCGACCCCGATGACGGCTTCGGGGATGCCCTCCCGTACGGACTGCTGGCCGCCGCGGCGCAGCGCCACCATCTCCGCGTCGCCGGGCGGCCCGGTGAGCGGTTCGCCGCCCTGGATCACCGAGTCCAGCAGGTCCACCGCGACGAAGTCGGCGAGATCCGGCACCGCCACGTCCGCCAGCTCCTGGGCGGTCCGCATCACGTCGAGGGTGCGGCCGATGTCCTTGCCGGCCCGGTCGAGCAGCAGCAGCCGCTGGCGGTTGCGGTACCGCTCGGTGATGTCGATGACGGTGTAACAGATTCCGAAGGGGCGGCCGTTGCCGTCCTCCAGCCGTACGAAGGACATGGCGTGGGCGCGCACCTGCTCGGGTTCCGAGCGGGGGCGGCCGATGTGCTCGTGGCCGAGAACCGGCTCGCCGGTCTCCAGGACCTGCCGCATCTTCGCTTCCAACGCCTCGGAGTCCAGGCCGGGTTGGATCTCCCCGAGCCGCCGCCCGATCCGCTGCTGTGCCGGGCCGCCGCCGAAGCGCTCCAGCGCACTGTTCGACCAGACGAAGCGCAGATCGGTGTCCACCACGGCCATCCCGACCGGGTTCTGCGTCAGCATCCGCTCCATCACCGGGCGGCTCATCGTCCAGCCCTGGAGGGGCAGCGCCTCGACCGCCCCCACCAGCCAGTGCGGCTCGCCGGTGCCGTCCGACACGAGGGCCAGCTGCACCACGACGCCGACCGGGCCGCCGTCCTTGCGGCGGGCGGTCAGCGGTCCGCTCCAGCCGCCGTGGGCACGGCACTCCTCGGTGAGCGCGGTCACCCGCGCCGCGTCCTCGGGCACCAGCAGCGCCGTGACGGACCGTCCCACGACGTCCGCGGCGGGGTGGCCGAGCAGCCGCTCGGCGCCTTCGGGCCAGCTCTCGACCCGGCCGTGCGCGTCGCACAGCACCAGGGCGGCGTCGGCGATGTCGAACGGCGCCCGCCGCCCGTAGTGGCCGTTCTCCTCACACTCCACCATCTGAGCCGTTCCGTCTCTGCCGACCGAATGTGTTATATGCGCGATTTACCCCTTCCGAGAGTACTGGTCACGGGCCTTTCGGCCCGGCGGGCAGCCCGGCGAGTTCACGGGCCCGAGTGAGCAGCTCGACGAGCATCGCGAAGGTCAGCCGGCCGGTGAAGGTGTTGCGCTGGCTGGGGTGGTAGCAGCCGAGAACCCGCAGCTCCGGGCGCCCGCCGGCGGCCGGCAGCGTCAGCTCCGCGCCGTGGCCGAACGCGGGCCGGGGGCGCGGCAGCGGCCAGCCCGCCGCCCCGAGCGCCGGCAGCAGCGCCCGCCAGCCGAACCCGCCGAGCGCCACCACCGCCTTCAGCCCCGGGGCGAGCAGCCCCAGCTCGGCCGCCAGCCAGGGGCGGCAGATGTCCCGCTCGGCCGGGGTGGGCCGGTTCGCCGGCGGGGCGCAGCGCACCGGCGCGGTGACCCGTACGCCGTACAGCTCCAGACCGTCGCCGCGGTGCGTCGCGGTGGGCCGGCTGGCCAGGCCCACCGCGTGCAGCCCGGCGAACAGGAAGTCCCCCGAGGCGTCGCCGGTGAACATCCGGCCGGTGCGGTTGGCGCCGTGCGCGGCGGGTGCCAGCCCCACGACGACCAACGCGGCGTCCGGCGGGCCGAACCCCGGAACCGGCTTCGCCCAGTACTCCCAGTCCCGGAACGCCGCCCGCCGGGCCGCCCCCACCTGCTCCCGCCAGGCCACCAGCCGGGGGCAGGCCCGGCAGCCCACCACGGCGGCATCGAGCGCCGCCAACTCCGTGCAGCGCGGCGCCTGATGGGCCGGAAAGCCGTGCTCGCCGCTGCTCGGCGGCGGCCCGGCCGGAGTGCTCATCAGCGGCTCGCCACGGTCAGTCCCCGCCGGTCGGCGCCAGGAGCAGCAGCGCCACGTCGTCCAGCCGTTCCGCTTGCGCGCCGCGTCGCTTGAGGACGATGTCGGCGACCGCGTCCGGGTCCCCGTACGGCGCGTCCGCGAGGTCGGCGGCCAGTCCGGCGATGCCCTCGTCGAGATCGGCTCCCGGCCGCTCCACCAGGCCGTCGGTGTACAGGGCCAGCACCGCCTGCGGCGGCAGCGCGATCGTCGTGGCGTGGTACCGGGCGTCCGGTGTGACACCCAGCAGCAGCCCGGGAGGCATCCGCAGCACGCCGGTGCGGCCGTCGGGGTGGCGCAGGACCGGTGGCGGATGGCCGGCGCCGGCCAGACACGCCTCGTGGGTGCGCAGGTCGATCAGGACGTACAGGCAGCTGGTGAACAGTTCCGGATCCAGGTCGGTGAGCAGCTGGTTGGTGCGGGCCAGCACCTCGTCGGGCGCCACCCCCGCCGTCGCATGGGCGTGCACGGCCGTCCGGGCCTGGCCCATCAGCGCCGCCGCCGCGGCGTTGTGGCCCTGCACATCGCCGATGACCGCGGCCACCCGGTGCGCGTCGAGCCGGATCAGATCGTAGAAGTCGCCGCCGATGTCCATCCCGCGGGTCGCCGGCAGGTAGCGGGCGGCGACGGACAGCCCGGGGATCTCCGGCAGGCTGCGCGGCAGCAGACCGGCCTGGAGGTCGTGCGCCAGCTGCTGTGTGGTGTCGTAGAGCGACGCCCGGTCCAGCGCCTGGGCGATCAGCCCCGCGAGCGAGGTCAGCACCTGGCGCTCCTCGGGACTGAACGTCCGGGGACGGGTGTACGCCAGGACGCAGCATCCGACCGGGCGGCCGGAGACGATCAGCGGCAGCACCGCCCGCGCCGCCATCCCGGTCAGCCCGGCCAGCCCCGGGAACTGGCGCTCGGTCTCCTCGGCGGAGGTGAAGAAGTCGGGCTCGCCGGTGGCCAGCGCGTGCACGGTGGGGCTGTTCGCGGTGCGCAGGAGGCGGCCCTCGTACGCCTCGACGGCCTCCGGCGGATAGCCGCGCTGGCCGACGGTCCGCAGCCGGCCGGCCTCGGCCACGTACATCAGCATGCCCTGGGCGCCGAACGCCGGCACGATCTGCTCGGCGAACAGCTCGGTGACGTCGTGCACGCTGACCGCCTCGGTGAGCCCGGCGGCGAGGTGCAGCACGTGGTACATCTGCGCGGCCCGCAGCGGTGTGACGTCGTCGGTGGGGTACGGGATCACCGGGGCCCCCGCGCGGACCGTGGCCCGGACCCAGACGCTCACCCCCCGCCCGTCCGGGAACAGCCGGAACGCCAGCCACTGGTGCGGCGGGCGGCAGGCGTGGAACGAGGTCGGCCGGCGGCTGATCACCGCGGCCCGGCAGCGGTCCTCGAAGACCGGGTCGGCCAGCCACGGCAGCACGTCCCACGGCCGGGCGCCGAGCAGCCGGGACTCCGGGGCGTCCAGCAGCTCCGCCGCGCCGGTGGTCAGCGCGGTGATCCGGCCCTCCAGATCGACCGCGAAGCAGCCGCCGGGCAGCCGTTCCGCGAAGTCCACCGCGGCCTGTGCCTCCCGCGGCCCCGCCGTCCGGGCCGGGGGCGGCAGCACCACGGCCGGGCCGTCGGCGCTGTCCTGTGTCGGCAGCAGGGCGGTCAGCCGGCGGCAGGCGGCGTCCAGTGCCGTGCACTCCGCCCCGGATAGCTCCGGAGCGTGGCCGGCCGGCCACAGCAGCACCATCGCGCCCCGGCACACCGGCCCGTCGTTGAGGGGGGCCGCGCCGAGCGCGAAGTCGTAGGGCAGCGCCACCGCCGTGCGGGGGAAGTCCCGGGCCAGCTGCTGCTGCCCGGATGTCCACACCCGGCGCCCGCAGCGCGCCGCGATGGCGACCGGGATGGGCGCGGCGAGCGCGATCCTGGTCCACGGGTCCAGCACCGGCGGCGGGATGCCGCTCATCGCGGCCAGGTGCAGCACCGGCTCGTCGGCCGCGAGCTCGTAGACCATGCCGGAGGAGGCCCCGGTCTCGTGCATCGACCGCAGCAGTGCGCGGCCCAGGGGTGAGTCACCGGTCCCATGGGCCGTCATGTCGCACCTGCCCGCAGCCACCACGGCACAGTGCTGACGTTACGCCGCTCCGCGGGGCGCGGCAGTCCTACGGGCGGGTGGCCAACCCGACGGCGACCGAGCGCGTCGCCGCGTCCGCGGCCCGGTTGACCTCGGCGGCGGTGTCGGCCCGCGGCATGACGTGGCCGACCCGTCCCACGGGGTGCCTTCCGGTGGGGCGGGACGGCCGGGCGGCGCGGTCACCGGCTCGCCCGACGTCGCAGCGCCGGGCCCAGCGCCAACTGGCCCAGCGCCGCCAGCAGGCACAGCGCCGTACAGCTCAGCCAGAGGGTGGTGGTGCCGATGACCAGCAGCCGGGTGCCGGCGACGGGGGCGATCAGGAAGCCGGTGCCCCAGGCCATCCCGATCAGCCCGTTGTACCGGCCGCGCAGCGCGGCGGGCGCGAGGTCGGCGACCACGGCCGCGGTGACCGCGAAGACCAGGATCTCGCCGAGCGTCGACACCGCGACCGCGATGCCGTAGACCACCGCGGCCTGCGCGGTGGCGGCCACCGCGTTGCCGACGGCGGCGACGGCGAAGCCGGTGGCCAGCACCCGGCTCTTGTCGAGGTCGGCGAGCCGGTGGCCGATCAGCGGCTGCGCCGCGATGACGACCAGGCCGTTGACACCCATCACCATGCCGTAGGCGCCGCTGGACATCGCGGTGCTCCGCATCGCCAGCGGCAGGGTGGCGAACGCCTGCTGGAAGACGACGGCGTAGACCACGATGATGCCGGCGAAGGCGAGCATCACCCGGTCCCGTACGACGGTGCCGAAGCCGCCGCCGGTGCGGTCCCGGGCGGCCGGCCGGGTCTCCGGGACGGCCAGCCACACCAGCACCCCGAAGGCCGTGCAGGCCCCCGCGTCCAGCCAGAACAGCAACGGGTAGCCGTGGCCGGCGAGATAGCCGCCGAGCACCATGGCGACCGAGAAGCCGAGGTTGATCGCCCACAGCAGCAGCCCGTACGCCCGGGTCCGGTCCGCGGCGGGCACCGCGTCGGCGACCAGGGCCTGGGCGGCGGGCCGGAACAGGTCGAGGGTGATGCCGAGGACGAAGCAGGCCGCGACCAGCACCGTGAGGCTCCGGGCGTGCCCGAGGACGAGCAGCGTGGCGCCGTTCGCCAGCATCCCGCCGGTCAGCGCCGCCCGGCGGCCGAAGCGGTCGGCGAGGAACCCGCCGAGCGGCTGGGAGATCACCGAGCCGACGCCGCCGACCGCGAGGACGATGCCGGTGGTGGCGATCGGGACGTGCCGGATGCCGGTGAGGTAGAGGCTCAGGAACGGATTGACCATCGCCCCCAGGCGGTTGACCAGAGATCCGCCCCACAGCACCCAGAACGCCCTCGGTAGTCCACCGGCCCGCACCCGGACGAACGCCCGCAGCCGGCTGTCCCGGGCGACCCCGCCGGCCATCGGGCCGGGCTCGTCGAGCCGGCTCACCGGGTGCCTCCGGCGGCCCCCGCCGTGGCCGGCACCGCACCCGCCGCCAGCGCCGCCCGGTCGACCTTGCCGTGCGCGGTCGTGGGCAGCCGGTCCAGCAGCCGGATCTCCTGGGGGACCATGTACGGGGGCAGCGTCCGGGCGCAGAACTCCCGGAGCGCGCCCGTGTCGCCGAGGTCGTGACCGGCGGCCGGGACGACGAAGGCGGCCAGCCGCTGTCCGCCGCCGGGCAGCGGCAGGGGCAGCGCGGTGGCCGCGGTCGCGCCCGGATGCTCCGTCAACCGCCGTTCCACCTCGGCCAGTTCGACGCGGTTGCCGTTGATCTGCACCTGGGAATCGGTCCGTCCGGCGAAGTGGAACTCGCCACCGGGGCCGCGCAGGGCCAGGTCCCCGGTCCGCAGGACGTACTGGCCGGACTGCGGACACAGCGGGTCGGGGACCAGTGCCGCGCGGGTGGCCTCGGGGTCGCCCCAGTAGCCGGAGAACAACGCGGGGCTGCGCAGATGGATCTCGCCGAGCACACCGGGTGCGTCGATGACCGCGCCGGCCTCGTCGACGAGGAGCATCTCGGCACCGGGGTGGGCGATGCCGATGGAGAGCCGCTCGCAGGTCACCGGCAGCGGGCGGGGCACGTCCTCGAAGGAGCAGGCCATGGACTCGGTGGCGCCGTAGCAGTTGATGATCCGGGCCGTCGGCAACAGCTCCTGGAGGCGGCGGAGTTCGGGCAGTGGGAACTCCTCGCCGCAGAACAGGACGCCGCGCAGCCGGTCGAGCGCGGCCAGCCGCCGCGGCTCGTGGCGCAGTGCCTGCCGCCAGATCGACGGGACGCCGTTGACCTGGGTGGCCCCGGTCTCGCGCAGCACCCGCAGCAGATGCCGCGGCCAGCGCACCAGCCGCGGCGGGACCGGCACCACGGACGCGCCGCTGCACAGCGCCAGCCCGATGTTGAGCAGTGAGAAGTCGAACTGGAGCGGTGAGGTGCTGGCGATCCGGTCCTCGGGCCCGGCGATCCGGTGCGCCAGCATGCCCCGGTAGAAGGCGACCACCGCGCGGTGGCTCATCACCACGCCCTTGGGGCGCCCGGTGGTGCCGGAGGTGAAGATGACGTACGCCGGGTCGGTGACACAGGGCGCGGTGCGCCGGGGCGGGCGGCGCACCGGGGCGCGGTCGACGGCCAGCCCGTCCGGACCGAACCGCGCGGTCCCCACGGACGGTGGGAGATCCGCCCGCTGCCCCGTCAACTCCTGGAGATGCAGGGACGGTTGGACGGTGTCGACGATGGATTCCAGGCGCCGGCGCGGCGTTTCCGGGCTCACCGGGACGAAGGTGAGGCCGGCTCGCGAACAGGCGAGCAGCATCGCGATGGCCGGAGCGGTGGTGTCCGCCTCCAGGATGACCCGGGCGCCGGGTTCGATGCCCAGTGCGCGCAGTTCCGCGGTGTATTCGCCCACCAGGGCGGTGAGTTCGGCGTAGGTCGTCACCGCGGTGTGGCCGGCCTGTGGCGAGGTGATGACCGCGGGGTCGCCGGGGGAGTGCCGGGCCGGGTCGAGCAGGAAGTCGTGCAGGAAGTCATGGCGGATGCCCCTGGCGGTGTCGACGGGGGTGGGCTGCTGCTGACTCACGTGGCAAAGCCCCCTTGTGGCCTTCGGGAACGGGGAGTTGGCGCGAAAGCGGATGGAGTGCGATGGGAGTGCGATGGCGTGACGAAGGGCGGGAAGCGCGGAGAAATACTGCCTCGGTGTTCCAGGATTTGGAAAGCTGATTCCGGCAGGCGGCAGTCAGGCTCTCATGCCCGCGACGGCGTCGACATGTGAGGTGGATCACCTCGCCGCTTCAGCAGCTCCTTGCGGTGGTCAATGGATTGTGGCAGCGTCACCCTTGCATGGAATTCAACTTCCGCATAATGGAAATGCGACATGGGGGAATTGTATGTCCGAGGCAGGACCGCTTTCGCTGGGTCAGCTCTCGGTGTGGCACGACATCCGGGGCCTGCCGGCCGCCCGCCGGCACGAGCCGAACAACGCGACGGCCTGGCCGCTGCCGCCCGGAGCGACCGCGGAAGCGGCCCGTACGGCGCTGCGCGCGATCGTCACCCGGCACCCGTCACTGCGGACCCGCTACGACGTCCACGACGCCGACGCCCCGCGCCAGTTGCCGCCCGACGTGCACACCGACGACCACCTGCCGGTCGTCGAGGACGACGGCACCGGCCCCGACGAGCTCGCCGCGTGGCTGGCCGCCGAGCCCTTCGACCTGGGCTGGCAGCACGGCTGGCGGGCTCGTTTACTGGCCCGCCAAGGCATCGCCTCCCACCTGCTGTTCGTCAAGCACCACATCGCCGCGGACGCCTGGGCCCAGGAACTCCTCCACCAGGAATTCCGCCGGGCGCTCACCGACCCGGCAGGACTGGGCACCGCCCCGCCCGGCCCCGCCGACCTCGCCGCCGCACAGCACACCCCCGCCGGGCTCCGGCGCCAGGCGCAGGCCCTCGACCACTGGGCCCAACTCCTGGACCGGGCCCCGTCCGCGGCCCTGCCGCGCGCCGCCGCCGAAGGCCGGGTCGTGCAGGGCACCCTGCGCTCCGCCCCCGCCCGCCCGGCCGCGCACACCGTCGCCGAGCGCGCCCGGGTCTCCGTCGCCAGCGTCGTCCTCGCGGCCTACGCCCGCAGCGTGGCCCGGATGTGCGGCGCGGACACGCTGCTGGTGCAGCTGATGAGCGCCAACCGCTTCGCCGGCCGCTGGCGGAACGTGGTGACCTCCATGAACCAGTGGGTCCCGGCGCTGATCGAGCACGCCCGCGGCGACGACCTGGTCAAGCTGGCCGACGCCGTCCACTGGAGCGGCCTCGGCGCCTTCCGGCACGGTATGCACGACGTCACCGCCGTGGCCGCGCTCCGGGCCCGTATGCCGGCGGCGCCCGAACCGGCCTGTGCCTTCAACTACGTGGCGGTACCGGAGAGTTCGACCCCCGATGCGCCGGTCCTTCCGGCCTCCGCCGGGGCGCCCGCCCTCACCTGGGAGGAGCCCTTCACCACCATCGGCCCGCGATGTTACGCCCGCGCGCTGGAGACCGACCGCGCCCTGTCCATCCGGCTGACCGCCAAGGACCTCGGCCGCGACCGGTGCGCCGCACTGCTGTGGGACACCCACGAGACCCTGCTGAGCGCCGCCCGCGGGAACTGACCCGGCGGCGGCCCGGACCGCCGGAACCCGGCGCGCACCCGCCCGCCCCGTGAATCGCCCACACCGCTTCCGCCAAGGCGAGTTGACCGAGCATGCGGAGTTCGCCCCGCCGCCTCCGCGCCCTCCTCCGCCACCCGCGCACCGGCGCCCGCCCGGTGTCCGGCCTGCCCGCCCGCACACGCCCGTCCCGGCCCCCTGCATCCCCGTGCCCGACCGCGCCCCAGGAGCCCTCCGGTGCCCGAACACGTGATCGTCATCCACCGTTGGACCGACCGCTACGCCGACTACACCGCCTACCTCGACCACGCCGCGCACCGCGTCAGCTACGTCACCACCGAACGCGCCGCCCGCCACCTGCCGGCCGAACAGGCCGCCGGCGTACGGATCGTGGACAGCACGGAGAACGCGAAGGCGGTCCGCGAGGCGATCGACACGCTGGTGGAGCGGGTCGGGCCGGTGACCCGGATCGTCGCGCTCCAGGAGACCGATCTCGACCTGGCGGCCGATCTGCGCGGCGAGTTCGACCTGCCCGGGCAGCGCGCCGCCGACCTGGAGCCGCTGCGCGACAAACTGCTGATGGCCCGGAAGCTGGCCGCCGCGGGCATCGCCGTACCGCCCACCGCCGCCGCCCCCGACCGCACCGCGGTGGCCGCCTTCGCCGACCGGCACGGCTGGCCGGTGCTGCTCAAACCGCGTCGCGGCACCGCCAGCGCCGGGATCACCCGGCTGGACTCCGCGGACCGGCTCGCCGCCTGCGAGATCCCCCGCGACGGCGGCATGCTGGTCCAGTCGTGGCTGCCGGACCAGGTGCTGCACGTGGACGGCGTGTTCACCGGAGACGGCCTCGGCGCCTGGCGGGCCGCCCGCTACCTGACGACCTGCCTGGACTTCACCAACGGCACCGCGCTCGCCTCGGTCGAGATCGACGACCCGCAACTCCTCGCCCGCATCGAGGAGATCACCGCGGCCACGGCCGGCGCGCTGTTCACCGGCCCCTCCGTCTTCCACCTGGAACTCTTCGAGAGCGAGCGCGGCGCGCTCACGGTCCTGGAGATCGGGGCCCGGCCCGGCGGTGCCGAAGTGCCCTTCGTCTGGCGGGAGGTGCACGGCATCGACCTGATGGCGGCGGCCTTCGCCCACCAGGCGGGCACCGACGACCGCTCCGCCGGGTCGGCCCCCGCCCCCGGCGCGGTGGCGGGCTGGCTGCTGGTGCCGCCGACGGTGCCGATGCCCTGCCGGGTGCGCGCCCATCCCCCGTACGAGGAGGGCGGACCGTACGCCCACGTCCTCCCCGAGGTCGGCGCGTTGCTGACCGGCGGCGGCTACGAGCACGCCGGGGCCCGGTTCCGCTTCCGCGGCGGCAGCAGCGCCGAGGTGGCCGCCGCCATCCGCCGCACGATGCGCGGCGCCGTCCTGGACTGCACGCCCGTCGACCCCGAAGCGTCCCCGCAGCTCGTCGTCATCGGCTGCGGCAACCCGCCCTACCGCAGATACGCGCTGCGCACCGTCTCCGAACGCGCCCGCACCGCACTCGTCCAGTCCGCGGACATCGACTGGCAGCGGCGCTACGTCGCCGACCGGTTCCGGGCCGCGGACACCGCCGACCCCGCGGCCACCACCCGGGCCGCCGCCGCGCTGCTGACCGCGCACCCGGGCCCCGGAGCCGTACTGACCTGGGACGAGGCCCTGTTGGAGACCACCGCGGAGGTCGCCCGCCGGCTGCACCTGCCGCACATGAGCCGGGAGGCGGTCCGCCGCTGCCGCGACAAGCTCACCACCCGCCGGCTGCTGGCCGCCGCGGGCGTGCCCTCCGCCCGCTTCCACCACGCGCACAGCGGCGCGCAGGCCCAGGAAGCGGCCCGCGAGCTGGGGCTCCCGGTCGTGGTCAAACCGCGTGCCCTGGCCGGCAGCATCGGCGTCACCCTCGCCGCCGACCCCGGCGCCGTCGCCCGCGCCTACGCGCAGGCGGTGTCCGCCGCCTTCCCCGGACTCGGCGCCCTCGACGGGGTGATCGTGGAGGAATACCTGTCCGGACCGGAGATCAGCGTGGACTGCGCGGTCGCCGACGGAGCGGTACGGATCGTCAACGTGGCGCGCAAACGCCTCGGATTCGCCCCGTACTTCGAGGAGACCGGCCATCTCGTCGCCCCCTGGCGGCACGAGCCGTGGGCCGACGCGACGCAGACCGTGGTCGCCGAGGCGCACGCCGTCCTCGGCATCCGCACCGGCCTCACCCACACCGAACTGCGGCTGACCGCCACCGGCCCGCGCATCGTCGAGGTCAACGGCCGGCTCGGCGGCGACTTCATCCCGCTCCTCGGCACCCTCGCCACCGGCGTCGACCCGGTCGCCGCCGCCGCGGACCTCGCCCTCGGCCGCACCCCCGACCTCACCCCCACCCGCGACCGCTGCGCCGAGGTCCGCTTCCTCTACCCCGAACACGACAGCACCGTGCGGTCCCTCGACGTGCGCGCCGCCGCCGACGAGCCCGGCATCGCCGAGGCCGTGCCGCTCGCCGCCCCCGGCACCGTGCTCCGGCTGCCCCCGCACGGCATCGTCCCGCGCCTGGCCGCCCTCCTGGCCGTCGGCGCGACCCCCGAGGACTGCACGGCGGCCCTCGACCGCGCCCGGCACGCCGTGCGGTACTCCCTCACCCCCCTCCGGTGACCCGGGCCCCTCCCTCAACCACCCGCCTGCGAAGAGAGATACGCGTCATGTGGATCCTTGGCGTCAACGCACCGCCCACCGGCTGGCATGACAGCGCCGCCTGCCTCGTCGACGAACACGGCGAGATCATCGCCTTCTCCGAGGAGGAGCGCTGCAACCGCCACCGCCACTCCCTCTACCGCAAGCCCCTCGGCGCCGCCCGCTACGTCCTCCGCCAGGCCGGCATCTCCCCGGCCGACGTCGACGTGGTCGCCCTCGGCTGGGACAGCGAACAGCTCTACCCGCGCCGCTTCGCCACCGACGCCGACTTCCTCGCCTACGCCGTCGGCCTGGACTTCGGCGACCGCACCCCCGAGGTCGTCCGCGTCCCCCACCACCAGGCGCACGCCGCCTCCGCCTTCTACGCCTCGCCGTTCACCAAGGCCGGCGTCCTGGTCGTCGACGGCCACGGCGAGAACGAGTCCTCGACGATCTGGACCTACGAGGACGGCGCCGCACCCCGCCGCGAACGGAGCTGGCAGCGCACCGCCTCCCTCGGCTACGCCTACGACGCCGCCTCCACCTGGCTCGGCTTCTCCTTCCTCAACGCCGGCAAGACCATGGGCCTGGCCGCCTACGGGCGCGCCGCCGGCATCGAGGTGGAACCCCTCGTCGACCTCACCGCCGACGACTTCCGGCCGGCCGTCGAACCGCTCATCGAGAACCGGGGGAGCGCCACCGCCGACGAGATCAAGGAGCAGTACGACACCGTCGTCGGCCGCTGGCGGGACCGCTACTCCCGGATCGCCGGGGCCGACGGACCGAGCGCGCCGGAGGGCAGCCTCACCGACGACCCGAACGCCGTCCTCGTCGCCTACACCGCCCAGCGCGTCATCGAGGAGACCGTCCGCCACCTCGCCTCGCTCACCCGCAAGGCGGCCGGCGTCGACGAGCTCTGCCTCAGCGGCGGCGTCGCCCTCAACTGCAGCACCAACGGCACCCTGCCCGGGCCGCTCTACGTCCCGCCGGTGCCGCACGACGCCGGGGTCGCGCTCGGCGCCGCCTGGACCGTCCGCCCGCCCCGGCGGCACACCACCCCGCTCAGCCCCTACCTGGGCACCGACATCCACGGCCCCGACTCCGCCCGACGGCAGGCCGCGCTCGACACCTCGGACCTGGTCCGCACCGACCTGGACACCGACGACCTCACCGCCCTCCTCCTGGACGGCCGGGTCGGCGCGGTCGCCCAGGGCCGTGCCGAGGTCGGCCCGCGCGCGCTGTGCCGCCGCTCCATCATCGCCGTACCGGACACCGCCGACGTCACCGTACGGGTCAACACCCTCAAGAACCGCGAGCAGTGGCGCCCCTTCGCCGGTGTCACCCGGCCCGACTACGGCGCCGAACTCTGGGAGCAGCAGGAGCACTTGAGCCGCTACATGCTCGGCGCCGCCAGGGCCACCGCGCTAGGCCGGCAGGTCGCGCCCGGCGTCGTGCACATCGACGGCACCACCCGCCCGCAGGTCCTGCACGGCGACGAGGCCCCGGCCGTCGGCGCCGCCCTGGACGCCCTCCGCGCGCAGGGCGCACCACCGGTGCTGCTCAACACGTCCTTCAACGACAAGGGCGAACCCATCGTCAACACCGCCGCCGACGCGCTCACCGCCTTCCGCGCCATGGACCTGGACTTCCTCGTCCTCGGCGACGACCTCTACCGCAAGAGCGAGGGGACCGGGGGTGCCCGCCGATGACGGCCGAGCCGCCGGCTTCGGCCGCACCGCCCCGCTTCCGCGCCTACGGCCCCCGCCACATCGACACCATCGCCGCCCGCCACGGCCTGCCCGAGGAGATCCGGGAGACCGTCCGCCGGGTGTCGCTGGTGCTGCCCTTCCGCGTCAACGAGTACGTCCTGGACGAGCTGATCGACTGGGACGACGTGCCCGGCGACCCGATGTTCCAACTGACCTTCCCGCAGCGCGGCATGCTGTCCCGGGACGACGAGGACCGGCTCGCCAAACTCTCCGCCGACCCCGCCGACACACCGCTGCTGCGCGAGGCCGTCCAGGAGATCCGCGGCCGGCTCAACCCGCACCCCTCCGGCCAGCAGCAGCTCAACGTCCCAAGCCGGGACGGCGCCGAACTCCCCGGCCTCCAGCACAAATACCGCGAGACCGTCCTCTACTTCCCCGGCCAGGGCCAGACCTGCCACGCCTACTGCACCTACTGCTTCCGCTGGGCCCAGTTCATCGGCGACGCCGACCTGCGCTTCGCCGTCCCCGACCCGGGCGGACTGATCGACTACCTCGGCGCGCACCCCGAGGTCCACGACGTCCTGGTCACCGGCGGCGACCCGATGGTGATGTCCACCGAGCGGCTGCGCGGCCACCTGGAGCCGCTGCTCCGCCTCGACCCGGTCCGTACGATCCGGATCGGCACCAAGTCCGTGGCGTACTGGCCGCAGCGCTACGTCACCGACCCGGACGCCGACGACGTGCTGCGGCTCTTCGAGCGGATCGCGGCCTCCGGGCGGCAGCTGGCGGTGATGGCCCACTTCAGCCACCCCCGCGAACTCGCCACCGACCTCGCCCGGCGCGCCCTGGCCCGGATCCGCGCCACCGGTGCGGTGGTCTACTGCCAGGCGCCGCTGATCGCCCACGTCAACGACGACGCCCGGGTGTGGAGCGAGCTGTGGCGGGCCGAACTCGCCGCCGGCGCGGTGCCGTACTACCTGTTCGTGGAACGGGACACCGGACCGTACGACTACTTCAAGGTGCCGCTGGCCAGGGCCGTGGAGATCTTCGCCGACGCCTACCGCACGCTGCCCGGACTCGCCCGCACGGTCCGCGGCCCGGTCATGTCCGCGACCCCCGGCAAGGTGGCGGTGGACGGGGTCGAGCACACCCCCGAAGGCGCCTTCTTCCAGCTGCGGATGCTCCAGGCGCGGCAGCCGGCACTGGTGGGCCGGCCGTTCCGGGCCCGCTACTCGGCCACCGCCGCCTGGCTCGACGAACTGGACCTGGACCCCGCCACGCCCGCCGACCTCGCGGCAGCCGTACGCGGCGACGCCGCGCCCACCGAAGGGAACCCGCGATGACCGCCGGCACCGCCGCGCCGCCCGCGCCCTCACCGAACCTCGCCCTCAACCAGCTCGTCGACCAGCGCCGCGCCCGCGGCGACTCCCTGGTCCATCTCGCCTTCGGCGAGGCCCGGTTGCCGGTCCTGCCGCAGCTCGCCGACCGGCTCGCCGCCGGCGCGACCCGCGCCGCGTACGGGCCGGTGGCCGGCGGCGAGGGCGTACGCACCGCGGTCGCCGGCTACTTCACCCGCCGCCGGCTGCCCACCACCGCCGACCGGATCGTGGTCGCCCCCGGCAGCAAACCGCTGCTGATGGCCCTGCAACTCGTCATCCCCGGCGATGTGCTGCTGCCCCGACCCGCCTGGAACACCTACGCACCCCAGGCGGCCTACGCCGGCAAGCGGGCCTTCGGCGTCCCGATCCCCGCCGACTGCGGCGGCGTCCCCGAGCCGGGTGCGCTGCGCGCCGCCCTGCACCGGGCCCGGGCCACCGGCGGCGACCCCCGCCTGCTGATCCTCACCCTCCCCGACAACCCCACCGGCACCCTCGCCCCGCCCGCGCTGATCCGCGAACTGGGCGCACTGGCACGGGAGGAGGAGCTGCTGATCGTCGCCGACGAGATCTACCGCGACATCGTCCACGACCCGGACGCCACCCCCTTCCTCAGTCCCGCCGAGGCCGCCCCCGAACGCACCGTCGTCACCAGCGGGCTGTCCAAGTCCCTCGGACTCGGCGGCTGGCGGATCGGCGTGGCGCGGTTCCCCGAGAGCGACACCGGGGAACTGCTGCGGGACGCGGTGGTCGCCGCCGCCAGTGAGCTGTGGTCCACTCTGGCCGGCCCGATGCAGCAGGTCGCCGAGTACGCCTACGCCGAGCCGCCGGAGATCGTGGCGCGGGTGCGGGCCGCCGCCCGGCTGCACGGAGCGGTGGCCCGGGCCGTCCACCGGATCGCCGTCGACGCCGGGGCCCGCTGCCGCCCGCCCACCGGCGGCTTCTACGTCTACCCGGACTTCGCACCGCTCCGCGACCGGCTGGCCGCCCGCGGCATCACCGACTCGGCGTCCCTCGCGGCGGCCCTGCTCGACGACTCCGGCATCGTCGTCCTCGCCGGCCACCTCCTGGGCGACGACCCCCAGGCGCTCCGATTCAAGGCCGCCACCAGCCTGCTCTACGGCGACGAGCGGCAGCAGGCGGAGGCGCTGTGCGCCGACGATCCCACCCGACTGCCCCATATCGCAGGCGAGTTGGCCCGTATCGCCGACGGGTTCGGCCGGCTCGCCGCCCCGCACCGCCGACCGGAGGAAGCACCGTGAAGGAAATACCCCCCACCCCGGAATCCTTCCGGGAGATCGCCGCTGCCGCGGACCGGCTGCTCACCGGCATCGAGGGCCTCACCGACGCCGACATCCCGGTGCCGTCCCGGCTGCCCGGCTGGACCCGCGGCCATGTCCTCAGTCACCTCGCCCGGCAGGCCCCGGCCCTGGAACGGCTGCTGGACTGGGCCCGTACCGGAGTCGTCACGCCGCAGTACCCGGACCGGGCGACCCGCGACGCCGAGATCGAGGCGGGCGCACACCGCCCCGCGGCGGCCCTGGCCGCGGACGTCCGGGACACCGCGGCCCACTTCCAGCGCACCGCCGAAGCGCTGCCGGCGCCCGCCTGGCAGGCGACCATCCGGCCCTTCACCGGCGAACTCTGCACCCCACAGCGGGTGTTGGCGATCCGGGTCCGGGAACTCGAACTGCACCATGTCGACCTCGTCATCGGTTACGAGGTCGCCGACATCCCCGTATCCGCCCGGGAGATCATCCTCGCCGACGTCCTGGGCTACTACGCCGAGGCCGACGGGGTACCGGACTTCACCCTGCGCGACCACGGGGGAGCGGTGCTGGCCCGGTTCGGGACCAGCGGCCCAGCCGTCACCGGCACCCCCGCCGACGCCCTCGGCTGGCTGGCCGGCCGGACCGGCGGCACCGGGCTCCGCTCGACCACCGGGCAACTGCCCGTACTCCCGCCCTGGCTGTGACCCCCGCCCCCCCGCGAACGCCGCCACCCCCGACCGGAAGAAAGCGACTCCCGAATGGCGCACCTCGAACTCGGATCGGTCCGTACCGGTCTGCTGGACTGCATCCAGGTCAACCTGGCGGTACTGGCCGACCACCACCACGGCCCGGGCGCCCACCTGCGCCTCGGCTCGTCCCTGGGCTTTCGCGCCTGGCGGCGCGCCGACGACGGCCTGCCGACCGTCGACCCGCCGCTGACCGAGCAACTGGCCACCCTGCCCGGCCTCCTGGGACTCCGCGTGATCCGGCGCGCCCGCCTGCCACGCACCGAACTGCTCGACACCCTCACCGCCGACGGCGGCACCCGTTACGTCGTCGCGGACTCCTACCATCTGCCCTGGCTGCCGTATCACGGCCAGGCGCACATGGAGCACAGCTTCCTGCTCGCCGCGGACCCCGAAGGCTGGCGGATCACCGACGGCTACCGCAACGAGACCGCCTGGGGGCCGGCCACCCCCGGCCACTGGCTGCTGTCCGCGTCGGACCTCGCGGGTATCGCGGCGGCCGAAGTCGTCGAGCTGGCCCCGGCGGAGCCGCCCCCGGTCGCCGCGCTGCCGCCCACGCCGGCCCTGGACGGGACGGCCGTCGACGCCTACCTCGACGCCTACGACCGCTGCCCGGACCGCGCCCGCGCCATCGGACAACTCACCGTGGAGACCTGGCTGCTGGCCCGTACGCGCAAGCTGCACGCCACCTACCGCGCCCTGTTCGCCGGCCGGGTCGACGGGCCCGGACCCGGCCCGGAGGCGGAACACCTGCGCGCCTGGGACAAGGTCGTCGAGCAGACCTACCTCGCCCACCGCCGGGTCTCCCGGGGCCGGGCCGAACCGCCCGGCGTCGTCGACCGGCTGCGCGCCGTCCTCACCGCCGACCGCGCCGTCTTCGGCGTGGTACCGGAACCGGCGGCCACCCGCGCCCCCGACGACGAGCTGCGCCGGCAGGTGGCCGCCGTCGCCGGCGCGGTGCTCGGTGTCGCCCCGTCAGAACTCCTCGCCGGCGCGCCGTTCGACTCCTTCCCCTCCTTCAGCTCCTTCCGGCTGGTCGAGATCATCGAGCAGCTGGAGAGCGCGCTGGACCGGGAGCTCGACGCCGACGAACTGATCCCGGAGAACCTCCGCCGGGTCGACGACCTCTGCCGTATCGCCCGCTGAGCCCCCCGAACAGGAGACGCACCCCCATGGACCCCCGCTTCACCGCACTCCTCCGCCCCTTCCTCAAGCACGCCGGCCCCGGCGAGCCCGCCCTCACCCCCGAAACCGATCTGCGCCGGCTCGGCGTCGACTCCATGCAGGCCATCGAGTTGCTCTTCGCCATCGAGGACACCTTCGGCATCTCCCTGCCGGACGACGAACTCAACGACACCACCTTCGCCACCGCCGGCAGCCTGTGGCGCGTGATCGCCGACCAGCTCCCCGGCGAGGTCTCCGCATGAGCGGCCCGCTCGCCCTGGCCGACCGCCTGGCCGAGGTCGCCGAGGTCGCCGAGCGGTACGCGGCCGACACCGACCGGGCCGCCGCCTTCCCCGTGGACACCCTGGCGGCGCTGCGGCGGACCGGCCTGCTCGGCCTGCTGGTCCCCGCCGCACACGGCGGACTCGGCGGTTCCGTACGGGAGTTGGTGACCGCGGCACAGACCCTGGGGCGCAGCGACATGTCCGTCGGCATGATCTTCGCCATGCACTGCCAGCAGTCCGCGGCACTGGTCCACCACGGCGGCGCACGGCTGCGCAAGGAACTCCTGCCCAGGGTCGCGGCCGGCGAACTCTATCTCGCCTCCGTCACCACCGAGACCGGCACGGGCGGGCACCTGCTCAGCGCCCGTTCCCCACTCGTCGAAACCGACGGCGCCCTGGAGTTCGACCGGTTCGCCCCGATCGTCACCGGCGGCACCCACGCCGACGGCTTCCTCATCACCATGCGCGGCCCGGGCCAGGACGCCACGGCCGACGAGGTGTCCCTCGTCTACGCCCACCGCGACCAGGTCGAGATCACCCCCTCCGGCGACTGGCAGCCCATGGGCATGCGGGCCAGCCACAGCGTCGCCCTGCGGCTGACCGGCCGCGTCCCGGCCCATCAAGTGGTCGGCGAGCAGGGCAGGTTCCACCGCATCGCCGCCGAGGTCTTCGGCCCGCTCGCCCATACCGGCTGGTCCGCGGTCTGGCTCGGCACGGCGGCCGGTGCGCTCTCCCGCGTCCTGCGGCTGCTGCGCAGCCCCGCCGGCCGGGAGCGCTTCGACCTCTCCTCCGAACTGCTCCTCACCCGCCTCTCCCGGGCCCGGCAGCGGCTGGACACCGTCCACGCACTCCTCCAACAGACCCTGCGGACACTGGAGTCGGGCCAGGACCTCTCCGTCCCCGCGCGGCAGCTCCAGCTCAACGCGCTCAAGATCACCGCCGCCGAGGAGTGCCACGCCGCCGTCGACGACCTGGTCACCGCCCTCGGCCTGCGCCACGGCTACCTCCAGGACTCACCCACCCGCCTCGAACGCGCCCTTCGGGACCTGCGCTCCGCGGCCCTCAACTACAGCAACGACCGCCTCCACCTCGCCGACGGCCGGCTGGCGCTGCGCGACCAGGGGGTCGGCTTTGCCTGACACCCGCCACCCGGAGGACCTGCCCGGACCCCCGGCCACCGACTGCGCCGCCCTCGCCGCCCTGCCGCCCACCGCCACCGGCGCCGAAGTCTGGCGCGCCCTCGGCGGGGCGGGCCTGCTCACCCGGGCCTACCGCGGCGGCGACCCCCGCACCGGACCGGACCCCGACGGCCTCGCCGACCTCCTCGGCGCCGTGGACGCCCGCTTCTCGCTCGCCGCCACACTGTCCGTCAGCGTCCAACTCGCCACCGCGCTACCCCTCCTGGCGGTCGGCCGGGAACGCCGCGCCCACCACGCACTGGACCGCGCCCTCGCGGGCCGGGCCACCGTCGCCCTGGCCGCCACCGACGTGACCGCGGGCACCGACCTCACCGCCCTGCGCACCCGCGTCACGCTCGACGACGACGGGCTGACCCTCACCGGCGAGAAGAACTGGATCGCCAACACCACCACCGCCGCCCACTTCCTCGTCCTGGCCCGGCACCGCCCCGGCCGCCACTTCACCCACTTCACCTGGGTCCTGGTTCCCGCCGGCACCCCCGGCGTCACCGTCCGCCCCGCCGACTCGACCCTTTTCGCCGACGCGGGCACCGGACACCTCGCGTTCGACGGCGTCCGGCTCGGCCGCGACCACATATTGGGCCGGACCGGCTTCGGGCTGCCGCTCTTCGCCCGCCACATCGCCACCGAACGGCTCGCCGGCGCCCAGTGGGCGGTCGCCCTCTGCCGCCGGGTGCTGGCGGACACCCACCGCCACCTCACCCGGCGCGCCCACGGCGACGGCACCCTGTGGGACCTGGACGCGGTCCGCCAGCGCTTCGCGTCCTGCCTGGTCCGGGCAAGCGAACTGCGGGCGCTCGTCGCGGACCTGTCGGACGCGGTGGCATTCCGTTACGACGCCACGGCCGCCGCCACCCTCAAGGCCGCCGCCGGCGCCACCGTCCACCACGTACTCGACACCTGCGGCCGGCTCTGGGGCGCGGCCGGGTTCACCACCGGCGGCATCCAGGAACTCCGTGCCCAGGCAGCACTGTTCGGCATCGGGGGAGGGGCGACCGAGGTCGTCCTCGGCACCGTCGCGGACGCCGCCGAGTCCGTCCTCGCCGCGCTGGCCCGGCCGGGCACCCTCCCGTGACCGGCCCGCTCCAGGTCGCGGACCGGGTCTGGGTGAGCACCGTGACCGGGACACGGCACGAGCCCAGCCGGCACCGCGACGATCTGCGCCGGGCGGCGACCCTGCCCGAATGGCGCATCCGCGAATTCCTCTCCGGTCGCGGCCTGTTGCGGCAGCTGCTGGCCGCGATCCGGCCGGAGCTGGCCGACGCCGAGATCGCCCCGGGCCGGCGCGGCAAGCCCGCCCTGCGCGGCCACCCCGGCATCGGCGTCAGCATCTCCCATACCCCGGGCGCGACGGC
The DNA here is from genome assembly GCF_050054615.1 of Streptomyces sp. YGL11-2. Classification (NCBI taxonomy): domain Bacteria; kingdom Bacillati; phylum Actinomycetota; class Actinomycetes; order Kitasatosporales; family Streptomycetaceae; genus Streptomyces; species Streptomyces sp. YGL11-2. Next base: position 46,668 of record NZ_JBNHIN010000038.1, on the reverse strand, counting down.
CGCCGGGCTCGCCCTCGGCCGCGACCTCGGCGTGGACGTGCAGCGCCCCGCCCCCGCCGTCACCGCGGCCTTCACCCGGCGGCTGCTGCCGGCGCACGCCCCGCGGCTCGCCGCCCTGCCCCCGGCGCGCGCCGCCGAGGAGGTGGCCTGGGTCTGGACCGCCCAGGAAGCCTGCGTCAAGGCCGCCGGAGCCGGACTCGCCGGCCGCCCCTGGACCATCGGCATCCCGCCCGGCGCCCGCACCGGACGCTGGGGCGGCTACCGCTGGATCAGCCTCCGCGACCACTCCTCCCTGCCGCTGAGCTGCGCCTTCACCGATCCTGACGACCACGAGAAAGCCGGACCGCCCGCATGAGCACGCCGCCCCTGGCCGCACCGCAGACCCTCTACGACTGGTTCGCCGCCTCCGCCGCCCGCCACGGCACCCAACCCGCTCTGGAAGTCGGCGAGATCGCCCTCACCTACGACGAACTCGCCGCCGCTGTCGGCGCGTTGGCGGCCCGGCTCCACCGGCACCTCGGCGCCTGTGCCCCGCCCCGCCGCATCGGGCTGCTGGCCGCCCGCACCGCCGTCGCCTACGCGGGATACCTCGCCATCCAGCGGCTGGGCGCCACCGCCGTCCCGCTCGGCCCCGCCTTCCCGCCCGAGCGCAACGCCGCGATCGCCGCCGCGGCCGGACTCGACGCCGTCCTCGCCGACTCCACCGCCGCACCCACCGACCGGCTCGGCGCCCCGGCACTCACCCTCACGGACACCGAACTCCTCGCCCTGGCACCGCAACCGCTCCCGGCCATCGACCCCGTCCGCCCGCACGACCTGGCCTACCTCCTCTTCACCTCGGGCTCGACCGGCATCCCCAAGGGCGTCCCCATCCAGCACCGCAACATCTGCGCCTACCTCGCCCAGGTCGTCCCGCGGCACGCCGCGGGCCCCGGCGACCGCTTCTCGCAGACCTTCGAGCTGACCTTCGACCCCTCGGTGCACGACATGTTCACCGCCTGGGGGAGCGGCGCCGCCCTCGTCGTACCGTCCCGCGGGGAACTCCTGTCCCCGGTCCGCTTCATCAACCGCCGGGCGATCACCCACTGGAACTCCGTCCCCTCGGCGATCTCCCTCGCCCACCGCCTGCGCGCCCTCCGGCCGGCCGCCCTGCCCACCCTCCGCAGCAGCGTGTTCTGCGGCGAACCGCTCACCCTCCCGCAGGCCGACGCCTGGCGGCAGGCCGCCCCGCACAGCACGGTGGGGAACGCCTACGGCCCGACCGAACTGACCGTCACCTGCGTGACCTACCGCCTCCCCGCGGACCGCACCGCCTGGCCGGAGCCCGCCAACGGCACCGTGCCCATCGGAGCCCCGCACCCGAACCTCGAAGTGCTCGTCCACCACGGGGAGTTGTGCGTGCGCGGAGCGCAGCGCTTCCCCGGCTACCTCGACCCGGCCGACAACGCCGGCCGCTTCCTCGCCCCCGACACCTCCCCCTACGACCCCGCCACCCCGCTCACCGAGGCGCACTGGTACCGCACCGGCGACCGGGTCGGCCCCGCCGCCGGCGGCCCGCCCGGCGAGCGGCCGCTGGTCCACCTCGGACGCGACGACCAGCAGGTACAGGTGCACGGCTACCGCGTGGAGCTGGGCGAGGTGACGGCCGCACTGCGCGCCCTCCCCGGGGTCCTCGACGCGGCCGTGCTGCCGCGGGCCACCCCCGCCGGCACCGAACTCGCCGCCGCCTACACCACCCACGTCGTCCGCGCCGCCGAGGACGACCTCCGCACCGCCCTCCGCGCCCGCCTGCCCGCCTACATGGTCCCGGCCACCCTCACCGGGCTGGACGCCCTCCCGCTCAACGCCAACGGGAAGCTGGACCGGGCGGCGCTGGCGGACGTCCTCACTCCGCCGGTGACCCGCCGCCGCGCCGCGGAAAGTCCTCCGCCAGCAGCGTCGCGAGATCGACAAACGCCTCATGGGTCCTGAACCGCAGCCGGTTCAGGGCGATCTCCCGCATGCTGTCGAGGCGGTGGTCGTAGGGGAGGAAGACCAGCCCGCCCCGATGGTCGCGCAGCCGCGCGGCGATGTCGTCGCGGCGCAGCGCCCGGCCGGGGCCGACGAGCGCGGTCACCACCAGCGCGGCGCGCTCGGCGAGCGCCCCGTATCCGCGACGGGTGAGCCGCGCCAGCAGATGCTCGGTGTGCGCGATGCCTTCCTCGGTCATCCGGGTCACGACGATCAGCCGGTCGGTCATCGCGAGCGTGACGTCCGTGACGTCCTTGGTGCGCAGGTAGGCCCAGTCCGCCAGGACGACCGAGAAATGGCGGCCCAGCAGCTCCATCATCCGGCGGTATTCCTCGTCGTACCGTGGCGCCGGGGTGGCGCGGCCGGCCGTGTGGGCGAGCGCGCGCAACCCTGACGGGCCCGCCACCGTGTGTCCCAGCACGTCCCGGTAGCTGCTGATGGTGGGCAGTGCGCGCATCAGGTCCTGGCGCACGCCGTCACGGCCGCCCAGGTGCAGCCGGCCGGCCAGTTCGCCGACCTTCCGCCCCGCGTCGAGCGCGATCACCCCGCCACCGCGGGCGGCGGCCAGCACGGCGCCCAGCGCGACGGTGACGGTGCTCCGGCCGACGCCGCTGTCGGTACCGATGACGGTGGCCCGGTAGCTGAAGTCCAGCCGGGCCCGGAGCAGTTCCCGCTTCCGGGCGGACGCGCCGCCGTCCCCGCGCAGCGAGAAGCGGGCCCGGCTGCCGGACGGCCGCGCGGACAGCTCCCGTGCCGAGCGCTCCGCGGCGGCGTCGTCGAGCGGGATCCGCGGACCGGCAGCGAACGAGAGCGGCCCCCCGGCCCGCACGTCCGACGCGGCCCGCCTCCCGCCGGACGCACCGGGCCCGTCGTCCCGCAGCTCCGTCGCCAGCGGCACGTACCGGGCGAAGCACTCGGCAACCTGACTCGCCGTCGGACGCGCCCCCGCCTCCTCCGCCACGCACGCCAGCACGATCTCCCGCAGCGGACGCCAGGTGTCCCCCTGCCACAGCGCCATGTCCCCGCTCTCCGGCGCCCACGTCGCGCGGTGCTTGTCGCCGAGGCGGCGCAGGATCTGGCCCAGGGACAGCACGTTGTCGGCCATCGTCGGCACGGCCTCGGCCCCCCTGGCCCGGGAGGCGCCGTCGACCACGCACCGGCCCAGCCCCGTCAGCATCAGGGAGCGGCCGACGACACGGACGCTGTGCGGGGTCAGTTCGGGCAGCACCATCCCCTTCAGATGGCAGAGGCTGACGGCGCTGGCCAGATGCCAGCCGTACGCGATCGACAGCAGGATGTCGCGGCGCATCCGGGAGCCGTAGTCCGGCCGCAGCAGGCTGCTGAGCTGCGGCGGCGGTCCGGCTTCGGATCCGCCGGACGGGCGGTAGAGCGTCATGGCCAGCCACGGCGGCTCGCGGTACGCCTCCGCGCGCTGCTCCGGGTGCAGCTCCGCGCCGAGCAGCTGCGGGGCGTACTGCCCGGCCATCCGCGTCAGCGCGGTCACCTCCGTGCCGAGCAGCGCCTGCGCCTCCTCGGCCGGAATGCCCGGTCGGATCACCCGCACCGCCGCCTCGCCGCCGTCCCGGTCGCGCCCCAGATAGACGACGGAACGGGGGCCGGGCTGCCGTCCGTGGAGGGTGTACGGGCCGAGGCGGCGCGGATCGCGGGCGGTGAGCGGACGCCAGCCGTCCGGATCCGCCGACTCCGCATCGGCCTCGGCCTCTTCCTCGTCCGCCGGCACGACCTGGGGAGAGGCACCGAGCCGGGACATCAGCCGCCGTTCCACGGCGGAGAAGGCGCGTGACCCGGCCGGCAGCCGGTCCATCCCGTCCGGGTGCGCGAGCCAGGCCGGGAAGTCCGGGGAGCGGCCGGCCAGTTGCTCCAGACGCTGGCCGATGTGGCGGCCGGTGCGCAGGAGTTCCGGGGTGGACACGGCGTCCAGCAGCGCGGACTTGACCGCCTCCGGGAAGTCGAAGATCCGGTGCTGGTCGCGGAGCGGGCCGGCCACCGGCGCCGCCACCGGCTGCATCAGACCGCCGAGGAACACCTCAGCCAGATGCGCGGTGTCCGCCGCCCACGGGACCGCGGTCTGCACCAGGCGCATCACGGGCACGGACACCGGCGCGACCGCCGCGATATGGGCGGCGAGACGGTACGCCTCCGGAGAGGCCGCCTCCCGGAACCGCCGTACGCCGTCCGCACCTTCGCCGACCGGCGGCACGACCGTACGGCCGGCCGGACCGTGCAGCAGCGGCAGGTCGACTGTGCCGCCGGCTGAGGCGAGCAGCCGCGACCAGGCCGCGACCGGGCCCGCGGAGGTCTCCAGCACCGGCACCGGCAGACCGTCGAACGGCGCCAGCTCGGCGGGCAGCACCGGGTCGCTGACGCGCCACGAACCGCCGGCGGCGCCACGCCGGCGGGTGGTCACCCGCCAGCGGTCGGCCTGGATGCCCGAGCCGCCCCACAGCCGCGGCGGCAGCGCGTGCAGCACGGCCACCGGCCCGGTGGCCGCCCAGCGCCGCAGCAGCCGGTGTATCCGGCCGTCCCGCCAGGCGGCGCCCATACCGTCGCTGAGCAGCAGGATCAGCGTCTGGCCCGAGGCGTCGGCCAGTACGGTGGGCGGCAGCGAGGTGGTGTCCGGGTCGAACGGCCGGCCGCGCAGCAGCGGGGCCTCGGGGCTCCGGGTGTCCAGACCGTGGACGCGGACCATCCGGAACGCGCCGATCCGCTGCATCATGATCCGCCACTCGACCGCCAGCCGCCGCCACAGCAGCATCGACATCCCGTCGTCGACGACCAGCGCGAGATCCAGCCAGCGCTCCTGCCCGGGGCGCAGCACGACATCCGGCAGTCCGCTCTCGGCCAGCGCCGCGGCCGTCGCCGCCTCGTCGAACTCCTGGACGCGGGTGGTGGCCCGGCGCTGCCGCAGCGGGCGCAGCGCCCGGCCGATCCCCAACTCGCCCAGCAGCGCCTTGTTCTCCGGGACCCGCAGCGGAATCGCGGCACTGCTCCTCGGCGGCGGCGGGAACCGCACGCGCGCCGTACGGCGGGCGGTGGCCGGCACCGGAGCCGCATGCAGATCGCCGCCCAGGTCGTCCAGCGGAAGGACCTCGGACGGACCGGCCGCCGCCCGGTCCGCCGCGTCCGGAGGCGGCGGCGGGGGCGGGGGCGCCGCGCCGGTCACCGGGGAGGGCGCCGCGGCGATACCGAGGGCACGGGCGAGCGGCGCGGTGTCCCGGCCGGTGGGCAGTCGTCCGGCCAGCCACAGCGCGTCGAGCAGCGCATGCCGGTCCAGCTCGACGCCGGCGCCCGCGAGGACCGCCAGCACCTCCCCGATCCGCTCCGACCGCCCCGCCGCACCGGCGGCGGCCGCACCGCCCCCGGCACCCGGCGTCCCCCCGTCCGCCGCCATCTCTCAGACGGTCCCGCCGAGTTGGTGGAGCACCGCGTCCAACAGCCCCTCCGCATCCAGGTCGACGCCCCCGGCCCGCAGGAACACCGCGTTCAGCAGCTGGTCGGTGGCCAGTTCGCCCGGCCCGCGGCGCTGGAGGAACGCCCGCAGGATGTCCTCCACACCGATCAGCGCGTCGTCGCCCAGATGCGCCGCCACGATGGCACGCAGCCGCCGCTCGTCGGGCGTGGGCAGATCGAGCCGGACGCAGCGGCGCAGGAAGGCCGGCGGGAAGTCCCGCTCCCCGTTGCTGGTGATCACGACGACCGGGAACTCGGTGCACAGCACCTTGCCCCGCTCCACCGTCACCAGGTCGTGGGAGTCCGCCGCCAGTACCTCCACCACCGACTGCGCCTCGGGCAGCCGGGCGAGCTCCGGTATCTCGAAGACGCCCTCCTCGAACACCGTCAGCAGATCGTTCGGCAGGTCGACATCGCCCTTGTCCAACTCGTCGACCAGCAGCACGCGGGGGCGGGGGCCCGGTACGAGGGCGGTGCCCAGCGCCCCGAGGCGGACGAAGCTCCCGATGGACGGCTCGGCCTCGCCCCGGTCGCGGCTGAGCGTGGTCTCCCGCAGCCGGCCGATGGCGTCGTAGCGATACAGCGCGTCCTGCACACTGGCCCGGCTGTTCACCGGCCAGCGCAGCACCTCGCCGAGGTCCAGCTCGTGCGCGACCGCCCGCGCCAGCGAGGACTTGCCGGTCCCGGCCGGCCCGGTGACCAGCAGCGGCCGGCGCAGATGGAGCGCGGCGTTGACCACGTCGGCGTGCTCCGGCGCGATCAGATACGGCAGCGGGCCGGGCCCGGCCCCGGGGGCCTCGCCGGTCCGCCGGGAGCCGAACCGGCGCCAGGGCGGGGCCGGCGGCAGGGTGACCCGGCGCTGCGTGCCGTCGCCCTGGAACAGCCGCCAGTCGGCGGTGGGTTCGGGGTTCATGCGGTCTCCGTCGGTTCGGCGAGCTGGAGTTCGGGCAGGGCGCGGTCGGGGTCGGCCCAGGCCAGCACCGGCCTGCCGGGATGGTCCGCCGGCTGGTGCAGGGTCTTGGCGCGGTAGGAACGGATCTGCTCGGGCAGGGCTCGGGCCGGCGCGTCCGCCGCCTGCCGGACGGCATGCGAAGTGTCCCGGTCCGCGCCGCGGTCCCACAACACCACCGGTACGCCCATCGCCAGACACACCTGGACGACCTCTGTCCGCACCCGCTCCGGGACCTCCACCGACACCCGGGCGGCGTCGCGGCGGTCCAGCAGCCTGCCGTACACCTCACGCACCCCGGTCGACGGACCGGAGATGGCGAGCGGGTCGGCGCAGTCCAGTTGCTCCCAGCGGTGGCGCCAGTCGGAGAGGAAACGCTCGTTGCGCCGCAGGAGTTCCGGGCAGTGCACCACCAGGGCGTACTCGGCGCCCAGCACCCCCGGAATCAGCCCGTCCGGATCCGCGAACTCCCATTCGTCCACCGGAAGTTCCAGGCTGTCCCGATCGACCAGCACCTCGACGACCGGACGGCTGCCCTCCGGAGCCGACCGGCAGAGCCGCTCCAGCACCTGGAGCACCGCCTCCGCGGTCTGCGCCGCGCTGTACGGGCGGTCCGGGGCGGTCGCCGTCCGGTGCGGTCCCGTACCGTCGTCGCTCCACATCCGCAGCCGGAAGGCATCCGCGCCCGCCCCCGCCAGCTGCACCAGCAGCCGCGGCGGCGCGGTGCGCCGGCGCCGCCCGAGCGCCCACTCGTCCGCGTCCGCCCGCCGCTCCCGCAGCGCGGACGCCGGAATCCCGAGCCGGGTCGCCACCCCGTCCGCCCACAGCCGCAGCCGGGCTCGCTCCGGGCCCGGACACAGCACCGCGGCGAACTCCACCGCCCGCAGCAGCCCGGGAACCCGCAGCTCGTCCGGCCCGGAACGGCTGTCGCCGGTCAGCTGCTCGACCTGGTCCAGCAGCTCCCCGAACCGGGCTGTCTCATAGGGGAGTTCCGCAACCAGGGGCAGCGCCGCCCGCACGGCCTCGGGCAGTTGCTCGGCGACCGCGGTGGGCACCGCGTCGAGGAGGGCCAGCAGCCGCTCGTGCTCCCGCGGCGACAGCAGCCGCGGCACCGGGGACATCCGCCCCGTCGCCAGCAGCGCCGCGACCGTCGCCGGATCCCTGGAGCGCAGCACCTCGGTCAGCGCGGCCAGCGCCCGCTCCTCGGTCACCAGCACCCGGGCGAACTCCTCCGGCGTCGGCGCGGAACCGTCAGACGGATGCCCCAGACCGCAGCGCTCGGCGACCGCCCTGGCGTAGTCGGACCGGAACATCTGGGTGGGGAAGACGTTCGCCAGCAGATCGGCGAGCACCGCCTCGGCGGGGTCGTCGTCCCGTACGGGCCCCTCCAACAGCGCCCCGGCCCCGGCCCGCCGCAGCTCCTCCTCGATCCGCTGCCAGGGAATGCCCCAGCTGCGGCGAGTGATGTGCCGCGCCTCGTACGGCAGCGGCCGGCCCGACACCGGGTCGACGGGCGGCAGCACACAGGCTGCCACCAGCCCCACGACCGCCCCGTCCGCATCCGACCACAGCGGACCGCCGCTGTACCCGGGACCGATCGCCATCCCGGACAGCGCCCCGTCCATATAGCCCACCCGGCCGTCGCAGGACCGCACCCGCACCTCCGCGTACGTCCCGCTCAGCGCGCTCCCGTGCCAGGCGCGTACGGACTGCCCCGCGCGCATGGCACGGAACTCGGGTGCGCCGCCCGGCTCCGGCGCGCTGCCGCGGCCCGGTGGCCCGTCCGGATCCGCCGGCCCCGCGGGGTCCGCCGGGTCCGGTAACTCCGCCGCCGGGGCGGTGACCCGGAGCACCGCCAGATCACCGTCCCATTCCAACTCGCCCTGTCCCGGCGGCCCTTGGGCGTCGTCGAGCCGTCGCGGCGGTATCCAGTGGACCACCCGTGCCTCGCCGACCCGGGGCCCGGAGGGGCCCTGCACATGCACCCGCAGCACGGCGTCCTCCGGCCGGCCCGCGTCGAAGATCCCTTTCCCCAGCGCGTCGTTGACGACATGAGCGCAGGTGAGCAGGTGGTCCGGGGCCAGGACGACACCTGCGCCCGCCGACCTGCCGTCCGCGCGGTCCAGTACGGACACCACCCGGTGGCGGGGATCCGCCGGATCGCCGCTGCCCGCTCCGCAGTCGCCCGATACGGCGCGGAACCAGCCCATCACTCCGCCCGCTGCGGCCGCCACGTCGCGGTGATCGTCAGACTCGCCTGCCCGTTGGCCCCCACGAGGCCGAGCTTCAGGTCCTGGCCGACCTGCACCCCGAACTGCACCGACATCTCGTGCGGGGGCCGTTCGGAGGCGGTGACCGCGTCATGGATCTCCTGGAGGAGCGGGCCCAGCGGTCGCAGCGTCGTGTGCAGCGCGGCGACGGCCGTGGCCGCTGCCGCCGCGCCGCCGCGGGCGACCGGCACGGTCGGGCCCATCCCGTCCGGCAGATCCGCGGCTCCGGCCCGGTCCGTGGCCGCGTCGGGCTGCGGGTGCGGCCGGTGCGCGCCGTCGACCGGAGCGAGCTCCAGGCGGATGGATGTTCCATCGGCGAGGGTGAGTTCAGAGTGATTCGGCACGCACCCATTGTGCCGATCAGCGGCGATCACGACAGCGGAACGGCCGGATCACAGGCCGAGCCTGTGGGCGGCCCGGTAAGCGACTCGCTACCACCGGTCATGATCGCGGCAGGCAGGCAGGCAGGCAGGCAGGCAGGCAGGCAGGCAGGCAGCCAGGTGGAGGAGAGGCAGGCGGCACGCGCCGGGCCGGCCGCCGGGCGGGCCCGCCGCCTCCGGTTTGGCGCAGCCGCCCGCCGCTACGTAAAGTTCCGCCGAAGCTCGAACAGGCGGTGCGAAGGGCTGGAACAGCCGGCCTGACGAGGACGAACGATCCCAGGAAAGCGGCAGCGGCGATGACGGTGACCGATGACAGCCGGGCCGATGGCGCGGGAATCGACGCGGAGCGGATGGCGGTCTGCCTGAGCGTCCTCGAAGAACTCGACACCATTCCGGTCGACCATCCCGACGCGATCACGATACGGCGGGCCACCGCGGGCATCTACCGGACGGTGAAGCAGCGCCGGCGCCAGGAGCGCCGGGCGACCAAGACCGCCAACGACAAGCAGGTGACCGAGGCGACGGCCACCGGAGCCGCCGACCGGATCGACGACGAGACCCTGGGCGTGGCGCTCACCAGCTCGGTGACCTCGGAACTCGCCGGAATCCTGGAACGCCCCCGCTGCTGCTACGTCTGCAAGGCCCGGTACGTCGAGGTCGACGCCTTCTACCACCAGCTCTGCCGGGCCTGCGCCACGGAGAACCGCGCCCGCCGCGACGCCCGTACGGACCTCACCGGGCGGCGTGCGCTGCTCACCGGCGGACGCGCCAAGATCGGCATGTACATCGCCCTCCGGCTCCTCCGGGACGGCGCCCACACCACGATCACCACCCGCTTCCCGAACGACGCGATCCGGCGCTTCACGGCGATGCCGGACAGCGCGGAGTGGCTGCACCGGCTCAAGATCGTCGGCATCGACCTGCGCGACCCGGCCCAGGTGATATCCCTGGCCGACTCGGTCAGCGCCGAGGGCCCGCTCGACATCCTGATCAACAACGCCGCCCAGACCGTCCGCCGCTCACCCGAGGCGTACGACCGGCTGGTCGCCGCGGAGTCCGCGCCGCTGCCCGCCGGGGAGCTGCCCGCCTCGCTCGTCCTCGGCCACTTCGGCAGCGGTGCCCCCGCGCTCCCCGGCGCCGGGGCCGACGGGCGGCCGGAGCTGACCGCCGAGAACCTCACCGCGCTCGCCCTGACCAGCGGCTCCGCCTCGCCCGCACGGATCGAGGCGGGCACCGCGATCGACGCCGGCGGGCTGGTCCCCGACCTGCACGCGAGCAACAGCTGGATCCAGAAGGTCGACGAGGTCGACCCGGTCGAGCTGCTGGAAGTCCAGCTCTGCAACATGACCGCCCCGTTCCTCCTGGTCGGCAAGTTGCGGCCGGCGATGGCCGCGTCCCCGGCCCGGCGCAAGTACGTGGTCAACGTCTCGGCGATGGAAGGCCAGTTCAGCCGCGGCTACAAGGGTGCCGGGCATCCGCACACCAACATGGCCAAGGCCGCGCTCAACATGCTCACCCGCACCAGCGCCAAGGAGATGCTGGAGACCGACGGCATCCTGATGACCGCCGTCGACACCGGCTGGATCACCGACGAGCGCCCGCACCCCGCCAAGATGCGCATGGCCGAGGAGGGCTTCCACGCCCCGCTCGACCTGGTCGACGGCGCGGCCCGGGTCTACGACCCGATCGTCCGGGGTGAGCTGGGCGAGGACCTGTACGGCTGCTTCCTGAAGGACTACGCCCCCGCGGCCTGGTGAGTACCGGGCGCCGTCCCCCGCGGTGGCGGACGGCGTCCTCGCCGGGCAGCGCGGACGCGGATGATCACGGCTCGCCGGTGCGCCGTAATCTGGTGACGTGACCACGACCGAGCCGGACTCCGACGACATCCGCCGTATCGCCCTCGGCCTCCCGCAGACCACGGAGAAGCAGGCATGGGGCATGCCCACCTTCCGGGTCGCCGGGAAGATGTTCATCACCGTCCCCGATGACGAGACCTCCTTCGCCGTGCGCTGCCCCCGCCACGAGCGCCAGGAGCTGATCGCGGCCGAGCCGGAGAAGTTCTGGGTACCGCCCCACGAGGCCGGCTCCAACTGGGTACGGGTCCGCCTGGCCGCCCTGGAGGACATCGACGAACTCCGCGACATCCTCGTCGACTCCTGGAAGCAGGCGGCCCCGGACGCACTGGTCGAGGCATACCCGACCCGGGACTGACCGCGAGCCGGCGGTCCTTCGCCGCTCCGCGGCGGAACACACGGCCGCTTCGTGGCGGACCGCGTCGCCGCTCGTCAGGACGGTCGGAACCGCTCGTCCGGCAGCAGCACCGCCGCCCCCTCGATACGGTCACCGGCCAGATCCGCCAGCGCCTCCGGGGCGCGGCCCAGCGGATACGGCCGCGTGGTGACCCGGATCCCGATCCGCGCCGCCGCCTCCAGGAACTCCCGTCCATCGCGCCGGGTGTTCGCCGTCACACTGCGCAGGTTCCGCTCGTAGAACAGCTCGCGGTGGTACGAGAGCGCGGGGATGTCGGTGAGGTGGATCCCGGCGACGGCGAGCGTGCCCGACCGGTCGAGCGCCGCCAGCGCCACCGGTACGAGATCCCCGACCGGCGCGAAGAGGATCGCGGAGTCCAGCGGTTCGGGCGGTGCGTCGTACGCGTCGCCGACCGACGCCGCCCCCAGTTCGCGCGCCAGGTCGCGCGCCCGCGCCGACCGGGTCAGCACATGGACGGTCGCGCCCTCGGCCAGCGCGACCTGCGCCGCCAGATGTGCCGAGCCCCCGAAGCCGTAGATCCCCAGCCTGCCGCCCGGCGGCAGCGCACTGCGCCGCAGCGCCCGGTAGCCGATGATCCCCGCGCACAGCAGCGGCGCCAGCTTCTCGGCGCTTGCGGCCTCCGGCAGCGGATACGCGTAGTCGGCCGGTATCAGCGCCGCATCCGCGAACCCGCCGTCGGCATCCCACCCCGTATAGGTCGACTCGGGGCAGAGGTTCTCCGCCCCCGCGCGGCAGTAGCGGCACCGCCCGCAGGTGCCGCGCAGCCACGCCCCGCCCACCCGGTCACCGGTCCGGAACGCCGTCACCGCCTCGCCCGCGGCAACCACCCGGCCCACGATCTCGTGTCCCGGCACGGTCGCCGGCCGGTGCGGCGCCAGATCACCCTCAGCGAGATGCAGATCCGTACGACAGACACCGCATGCCTCCACGCTCACCAGGAGATCGCCGGGCCCCGGCTCCGGAAGGGGCCGGCGCACCGCCGTCAGCGGTCCGGAGCCCGCCGGACCGGGCCGCTCCACGGCCCAGCCGCACAGCGTCTCCGCCCGCGCCACGGCTGCCACCCCTCCAGCGTCGCGCCCGCCCGGACACCGGGCAAACGCTGACCGGCACCGCCCGCCGTCCCCGCCGGCCCCTGGCCTGATCCCGAGCAGTGAATTTCTACAGTGCTGTAGATTTTCGCCCGTAGCCAACGACCGACGAAAGGATGTCCCGTGGGCATCGTCAGCTGGATCGTGCTCGGACTCCTGGCCGGTGCGATAGCCAAGTTCCTTCTCCCCGGGCGCGATCCGGGCGGGCTGGTGGGGACCACGCTCATCGGTATCGCCGGGTCGTTCGTCGGCGGCTGGCTGTCGGCGAAGTTCCTGCACCGGCCGATCGCCCACCATTTCTTCGACGCCGCCACCTGGATCGCCGCCGTCGCCGGTGCGCTCGTGCTGCTGATCATCTACCGGCTGCTGTTCGGGAATTCACGGGACTGAGTCGATTCCCCCCGCACCGGGAGAGGCGCATCTTTCTTCGCGGCTGCGGGAACCGCCGTGCCGGCGCGTCCGTTTCCCCAGCAGACCGGAATTGGGGAATCAGATGACCGTGAACATGAGCAAGGGCCAGAAAGTCAGCCTCAGCAAGTCCGACGGCGGGGCGCTGAGTGTCGTACGGATGGGACTGGGCTGGCAGGCCGCACGCCGCAAGGGATTTCTCGCCCGCCTGACGGCCCGGGAGATCGACCTCGACGCGTCGGCGGTGCTCTTCGCGGGCAAGCAGCCCATGGACGTGGTCTTCTTCCAGCATCTGGTCAGCGACGACGGCTCGGTGCGGCACACCGGCGACAATCTGGTCGGTGGCAGCGGCCAGGGGGATGACGACGAGTCGGTGCTGGTCGATCTCCAGCGGGTGCCGGTGCACGTCGACCAGATCGTGTTCACCGTCAACTCCTTCACGGGGCAGACCTTCCAGGAAGTGGAGAACGCCTTCTGCCGCCTGGTCGACGAGACCAACGGCCAGGAGCTGGCGCGGTACACCCTCTCCGGAGGCGGCGCGCACACCGCCCAGATCATGGCCAAGGTCTTCCGGGCGGACGGGGGTTGGCAGATGGCGGCGCTGGGCACGCCCGCGCATGGCCGGACGTTCCAGGATCTGATGCCCACCATCGCCGCGCATTTGTGACGAGGCGAGCCACCGGGTATGCGTGACGATGGGCTCTACGGCGCATTCGTGACGACGCGCGCTACGGCGTATCCGTGACGACGGGGGCCATGACGCATTCGTGACGCTGCGGGCCGGAGCCCGGTGGCCCCGGTGGCTGCGGCGGGTGGCCGTGAGAGCGCGGGGCGCCGTCGAGGTGCGGTCCTCGACGGCGCTCGTTACTGCGCCCCGGGCGCCTTCGGCCCCGAGAAGTCCGGGCTGCCGAAGTCGGGGCCGGAGAAGTCCGGGGAGCTGAAGCCGGGGCCGTCGGTCTGGACGGGGCGCCCCTCGCCCGAGCCGCCGGAGACACCGGCTGCGGCGGGGCGCGGGAGGGCCGGGCGTCCCGTGCGGCTCCCGCCGCCGCTCAGGGTGGTGTCCAGCCGGCCGAGCAGGAACGGCATGATTCCCCGCTCCAGCAAGGCCAGTTGCCAGGTGGCGTGCGCTTGCGCGGTCTCCGGATCGGCGTCCTCCGGCGTCCGGGCATCGGCCGCCGCGCGGTTGCGCGCCGCCGCCACGAGCATCCAGCCGAGCCCGGTCAACGTCGCCACACCCGCCACACCCGCGGACGTCCAGCCGGCCCCGATCAGCTCGTCCGCGAGCGGGGACGGCGAGGCGACGGCCCGCAGACCGAAGCCGAACAGCAGGAAGACCGCCGCCGCGGTGGCGGCCAGGCCGGGCACCAACACCCCGAGCGCGGGCAGCAGTCCGCCGCTCCGGGCCTGCGCGCCGGTGCCGGGCTTGGGCTCCACGGGGCGGATCGGGGTCGTGGCGGCCCGCAGCCGGACGAACTCGCGGTACTCGGCGGCCGCCCCGGCGGTGATCGCGGCGCGCGCCCCGAGCGCCTCGCTGCGCAGCTGCTCGGAGTTGAGTGTCCTGGACGTCCGCTGCAACGCCTCCCTGATCTCCGGGGAGTTCAGGGCCCGGTCCAGGGTGCGCTCGAATTCGGGTGCGTCCTGTGCCTGTAAGCGGTCGTTCTCGTGCACGTGTATTCCCCGGTGGGTTGAGGGAGCCAAGGTTGCGCGGTTCGGCCCGGTGCGCTGCCGGGGCCGACCGGACGGCGATGCATTCCGGTCACTGTGCGGACCAACGTGGTGCACTTCTTGATGGTTCCCTGATTGCGCAATCCCTAAAGTGTTGCTCATGGATGAGATGGACGCAGCAGGGTGGGAAACGGCCGTACTCTCCGGTGGGCCCGCGGACGGGGTCCGGCTCCGACTGAGCGGCCGGCCGAGCGTGCTGCAGGTCAACCACCCCTGCCAGGCGGAGAACGCACCGGACGGCATGCAGATCGCGGCGCTGCACATCTACCGCCGTGACCTGAAGGTGAAGAGCGAGCCGCTGCGGTACGGGTTCGACGGGGTCAGCCCCTGACGGTCCGTCCGCGCTGAGGAGTTCCGTGCCCCTGCCTCAGGAAGCGGGGCGGGGGCCGGCCTCCTGGTCCGCGCGGGCGGCGGCGGGGCGCTCGGCGCCGGCGCTGCCGGGGGCGGTCGCGGAGCTGACGCTGCCGGGCGCGCCGGGTGCCGCGTGGATCGTGCGCGGCGGCTCGGTCCGCTCCTGGGGCCCCGCCTCGTAGGTGGCGGTCGGCGGCGTCCCGTCGTCCTCCCGCATCGCCTTCGCCTCGCTCTTGAGGATCCGCAGCGACTTCCCCAGTGCGCGGGCGGTGTCGGGCAGCTTCTTGGAGCCGAAGAGAACAATCACGACGATTGCCACCACGAGCAGATGCCAGGGTTCCAGTCCGTTGCGCAGCATCGCTGCCCGCCTTTCTCTCGTTGTCACAGTCGCGGCCGACGGGGACCGGCCCCGGATTTCACTTGCTACATTGCGCAACTGTATAACCCTGTGCAGGGGCTCCCCCTCTGCCTGCACGAAATCGCACGGACGAGGGTGCACACGTGACACGCAGCCACAAGGCACAAGCCGTACGCGGAAGCGAGGACGGGCTTGTCGGGGGACGGCGGCGTCGGCCCAGCGGGGTCCGGACAGCGGCGGCGCTCACGGTCTCCGTTCTACTCCTCGCGGTCGCGGGTTCCGGCTGGCTCTACCTCCAGCTCAACGGGAACATCACCACCTTCGGCGCGGACGGCCTCAGCCGGGACCGGCCCGCCGCGGGCGCCGGCGGCAGCAACGTCCTGGTCATCGGCTCCGACTCGCGCGCCGGCAGCAACGCCAGGCTGGGCGGCGGGACGGGCGACGTGGGGCGCTCGGACACCGCCTTCCTGCTGCACGTCTACGGCGACGGCCGGCACGCGGGCGCCGTGTCGTTCCCCCGCGACACCCTCGTCGAGATCCCGCCGTGCCGGCTGCCCGACGGAAGCTGGACCGCCCCGCAGTCCGGGGCGATGTTCAACTCCGCGTTCACCGTGGGCCAGACCGCCAAGGGCAATCCGGCCTGCACCCAGAACACCGTGGAGAAGCTGACCGGGCTGCGTGTCGACCACACCGTGGTCGTGGACTTCGCGGGCTTCTCGAAGATGACCACCGCGGTCGGCGGCGTCCCCGTGTGCCTGCCCAAGGACGTCTACGAGGGCGACCTCAACCCCAACCGGGGATCGCGCGGGCAGCGCATCTTCGCCAAGGGCTCGCAGACCGTCTCCGGCCAGAAGGCGCTGGACTACGTACGCCTGCGGCACGGCATCGGGGACGGCTCGGACATCGGGCGGATCAAGCGGCAGCAGGCGTTCGTCTCCGGCCTGATCAAGAAGGTCAGGTCGCAGGGCATGAACCCCTCCGCGCTGCTGCCGCTGGCGAACGCGGCCACCGAGTCGATGACCGTCGACC
The DNA here is from genome assembly GCF_050054615.1 of Streptomyces sp. YGL11-2. NCBI lineage: Bacteria > Bacillati > Actinomycetota > Actinomycetes > Kitasatosporales > Streptomycetaceae > Streptomyces > Streptomyces sp. YGL11-2. Next base: position 30,358 of record NZ_JBNHIN010000038.1, on the reverse strand, counting down.
CGGGGCTGGGCTCGGCGGACAAGCTCCTCGCCTTCGCGATGTCGATGAAGAACGTCGATCTGCACAACACCAAGTTCGTCACCCTGCCGTGGCGCTATCAGGGCGCCCGGGTGGCGATCGTGCATCCGGACGCGGACAACCTCTGGTCGGCGATGCGCGCCGACCGCACCGTGGACGGCCAGGACGCCAGCGGCACGTCCGCGCACAAGGACGACGACGGCAAGGCCGCCTACGCCACCACCGCGGGGCCGGGCGTCACGGTGTCCGGGGCCGGTATCCGCGTCACCGTCTACAACGGCACCACCGTCCCCGGGCTGGCCGCCCGCGCCGCCGACGAGCTCAAGGCCGCCGGCTTCACCGTCACCGGCACCGCCACCGCCGGCGCCCAGCGGCACACCACCACGGTGATCAGCTACGGCCCCGGCCGGCAGGACCACGCCGTCGCCGTCGCCCGGCTCTTCCCCGACGCGGTGCTCCGGCAGGCCGCCGCCCCGGGCGTCAACGTCACCCTCGGCCGGTCCTACGCAACCCGACCCGCCCCCGCTGCGTCCCCCTCCGGAGGAGAGCCCTCGCAGGTGGGCGGCAGGGCCCGGTCCGCCGACGACAACCCCTGCTCCGATCTCTCCTACGGCTGACGACCACCCATAATGGACAGTCGCAGGAGTCCCGTTCACCCTGTTTCGCCCCTACGTATCCCGTACACATCCCGAGCATCCTGAGGAGATCAGCCCTATGTCAGCCCTCCGCCGGCCCTCGTCCGGCCCTCTGACCGGAGTCCTGTCCGGCGTCCTGCTGGCGGCCCTCGTGCTGCTCGCCACGGTGGCCGTGCTGCCGCGGCCGGCGTACGCCGCGGGCAGTGGCCTGGACACCGTGGCCGAGGCACTCAGAAAGAGCCCGGTATATGTCGACCCGCGGGTGAAGGACCAGCTGCCGGACGCGGACCGGGACGCCCTCGCGAAGAAAATACGCGACGCCGACAAGCCGGTATTCGTCGCCGTGCTGCCCGACACCGCCGAATTTCCCAAGAAGACGCTGCTGAAGGACCTGCGGACCAGGGTCGGCGTGACCGGCGTCTACGCCGTCCACCTCGCCGGCGTCGGCTTCAACGCCGGGGCCGACCGGACGGTGCTGCCCGCCAACGCGGTGCAGAACCTCCGGCAGGCCGTCAGGGATTCCCACAGCCGCGACGACGCCAAGGGCGCGGTCACCGACTTCGCCAACCAGGCCATCGCCCAGGCGCACGGGACCGCACCCTCCTCATGGGGCGACGACGCGAGCGGCGGATCCGGCGGTTCCACCACCGGGCTGATCGCCGCCGGTGCGGTCGTCGCGGGCGCCGGAGGCGGCTACGCCCTGTACCGCCGGAACCGGAAGCGGCGCGAGCAGGCCGAGCTGGAGCAACTGCGCGTGGTGGTCGACGAGGACATCACCGCCTTCGGCGAGGCCCTGGAGCACCTCGACTTCAACCCCTCCGAGCCCGGCGCCACCGACGACATGCGCGCCGACTACACCACGGCCCTGGACGCCTACGACCTCGCCAAGACCAAGATGGCCGGGGCCCGCGTCCCCGGGGACGTACGGGCGGTGACCGATGCCCTGGAGCGCGGCCGGTTCGCACTGGCCACGCTCGCCGCGCGGCGCACCGGCGCCCCGCTGCCGGAACACCGCAAGCCCTGCTTCTTCGACCCGCGGCACGGTCCCTCGACCGTCGACGTGCAGTGGGCCCCGCCGGGCGGCGCGCCGCGCCCGGTCCCGGCCTGCGCGGCCGATGCCACGCGGCTGGCCGACGGCCAGGAGCCGATGTCCCGTACGGTGCAGACCGCCGACGGGCAGCAGCCGTACTGGAACGCCGGACCCGCCTACTCGCCGTGGGCCGGCGGCTACTTCGGCAGCGGCGTGCTCCCCGCCCTGGTCGCCGGAACCGTGCTCGGCTCCCTCATCAGCGCCCCGTCCGCCTATGCCGACTCCCCGTCGTTCTTCGGCGGCACGGAGGGCGGGACCGACTCCGGAGCCAACTTCAACCCGGCGGACTTCGGCGGCGGTTGGGGCGACGGCGGCGGCTTCGACGGAGGTGGCTTCGACGGTGGCGGCGGCGACTGGTGAGCCGGCCGCGGTGAACCACGGCTGACCCGCCGACGCACCAGGGCCTGCCCGGATTCCGTTCCGGGCAGGCCCTCGGCCGTTCTCGCGGTCCGTCGGCCGTTTCCGCGGTCCGTCAACCGTTCTCCCGGCGCGCGTACCGCATCCGCGCGATCGTCAGCGCCGCCCCGTAGAGCGCGAGGACGATCGAGAGCAGCAGGTAGTACAGCGGCGGCGGGGCCGACATGGCCAGCAGCGGAGCCAGCGGGGAGACCGGCAGCAGCAGACCGACGACCGCGAGGGCCGTGACGGCGAGATGGACCGGCCCGGTGGCCCGGCCCTCGGCGGCCCGGCGGCCCGTCCGCAGCAGCAGCATCACCATCCCCTGGGTCAGCAGGTTCTCGGTGAACCACCCTGCGTGGAACATCGTGGGGGTGTCGGTCCCCGACGTCGCGCGGGCCGAGAACGCCAGCACCGCGAAGGTCGCCAGGTCGGCGGCGGCGTTGATCAGGCCGAAGGCGGTGATGAAGCGGAGGAATACCCTCGGGCGCAGCACGGCGGGCCGGCGCGCCGAGCCGGGGCCCGGCCGGTCGAAGGCGAGCGAGAGCTGCGCCGCGTCGAAGCAGAGGTTCTGCACCAGGACCTGGGCCGGGAGCATCGGCAGAAAGGGCAGCAGCAGACCCGCCGCCAGCATCGCGATCACGTTGCCGAGGTTGGACGACAGCGTTATCCGCAGATAGGCGGCGATATTGCTGCTCGCGTGCCGGCCGGTGGTGATCGCCCGCTCGATGGCGGTCAGATCCTTCTCGCCCAGCACCACATCCGCGCCCTCGCGCGCGACCGGCACCGCCCCGCGCGGACAGATCCCGACATCCGCGGCGTGCAGTGCGGGCAGGTCGTTGACCCCGTCCCCGAGGAACCCCGTGGTGTGCCCGCTCTCCCGCAGCACGGTGACGATCCGGGCCTTGTCCTGGGCCGTGCACCGCGCCACGACCGTCGCCCGCTCGACCGCCGCGGCCAGCGCCGGCCCGCTGCACCCGGCGAGCCGGTCCGCGGTGAGCACCTCGCCCGGCTCCAGCCCCAGATCCCGGCAGGCCCGCGCCGCGGTGCCCGGGTGGTCGCCGGTGAGCACCTTCACCGCCACCCCGCGCTCGGCGAGCACCTCCAGCGCGTCGGCCGCGGACGGCGCGAGCGCATCGCTCAGCTCGACGAAGCCGAGGAAGGTCAGCCCCCGGACGTCGGCGTCCGTGTACGCGCCGAGCCGGGGACGGCGCTCGCAGCGCGCCACGGCCAGCAGCCGCAGACCGCCCTCCGCCTCCGCCGCGGCGAACCGCAGCAGCCGCTCGCGAGCCGCCTCGTCCATCTCGGCGTCCTGCCCGTCGAGGTTCAGTCGCCCGCAGCGGGCGACCACATCCTCCACCGCGCCCTTGGCGACGAGAGTGTGGCTGCCGTGCCGCCCGGGGCTGCGGACCACCGCCGCGGCCAGCCGCCCGACCGGATCGAACGGCAGCGCCGCGATCCCGTCGTACTCCAGCGGATCCGCCCCGCTCGCGTCGGACGCCTCCAGGACCGCCTCGTCCAGCGCGTCCGGCACCGGCAGCTCGGCCAGCTCGATCGTCCAGAAGCTGTTCACCGCCGCCCAGCGCAGCACCTCGGGATCGCCGACGCCGCGTGCGTCGACGGCCCGTACGACGACCGGCCGGTCCTGGGTCAGGGTGCCCGTCTTGTCCAGGCACAGCACGTCGATCGCCCCGAGGTCGTGCAGCGCCGGCAGCCGTTTGACGATCACCCCGCTCGTCCGGGCCAGCGCGGCGGCCCCCCGGGCCAGCGCGGTGGTGACGATCACCGGCAGCATCTCCGGCGTCAGACCGACCGCGACGGCCACCGCGAACGGCAGCGTCTCCAGGCCGCGTCCGCGCAGCGCGGCGTTCGCCATCAGCACCAGCGGCGGCGTCAGCAGCATGAAGCGGATCAGCGTCCACGCGATGCCGTGCACCGAGCGGTCGAACGCGGTCTCCCCGCGCCGCCGGGCCCGCCCGCCGTACGCCGCGGCGAACCGGGTGTCCGCACCCGTGGCCACCACCAGCGCCGTCCCGCTCCCGGACGCCACGCTGCTGCCCTGGAAGCACATGTGCGGCGGTTCGGCCGGCCCGCCGTCCCCGTCGAGCGGCGCGTCCACCGCCCGCTTCGGCACCGGCGCGGACTCACCGGTCAGCGCCGCCTGATGAACGGTCAGCCCGCTGGCCCGCAGCAGCCGCACATCCGCCGGTACCAGGTCTCCCGGGCCCAGCCGCACCACATCGCCGATGACCAACTGGTCGACGGGGATCTCCCGCACCCGCGGCGGAGCGTCGTCGTCCGCCCGGCGCTGCACCGTCGCCGTGGTGGCGACCAGCTCCCGCAGCGCCGCCATCGACCGGCTGGCATGGTGCTCGCCGCCGGACCGCAGCGCGCAGCTGACGGCCACCAGCGTCAGGATCACGCAGGCGGTGCCCCAGGAGGCGACGGCCGCCGACACCAGCCCCAGGCACAGCAGCACCGTGGTGAACGGATCCCGCAGACTGCCCAGGAAACGCCGCGGCCAGGACACCGGCTTCCAGGACGGCATGGTGTTCTCGCCGAGCCGGGCCAGCCGCTCCTCGGCTTGGGCGTCGGTCAGCCCGCGCGGCCCGCTGCCCAGCCGCCGCATCAGCTGCAACGACGTCAACGACGTCAACGCCGCCAGCGCCCCTGCCCCCGCCGGGGCGCTGTGGGGCTCCCCGCCCGCGCGGGTGTCTTCCGTGTCCGGGGGCGTCGGGCCGGTCCCGGGTGCCGCGGTGATCTCAGGCACCGAGCTCACGCAGGCGGAACGGCGCCTCGACCTCGGAACGGGCGGCCAGTTGGACGACCAGCGTCCGCATCACCGCCACCACGTCGGGGTCGTCGACGAGGTAGACCACCCGCCGGCCCTCGCGGCGTGAGCGCACCAGTCCGGCCAGTTTCAGCTTGGACAGGTGCTGGCTCACCGCCGGCAGGGCGCCGCCCACCCGCTCGGCGAGTCCGCTGACGTCGCTCTCGCCCTGGGCCAGTGCCCAGACGATGTGCAGGCGCGGGGGAGAGGCCAGCAGTCCGAACATCGCCGCCGCCGCGGCCAGTACCTCGGCGGACGGGTCGGGCTTGGCGGCCTTGGCGGCCTTGCCGTCGAAGCTGGTCACCACTGCCGCTCTCCGTCCTTCCAGGGCGTCCCCTTGTCCCCGGAACGCCCAGTGTAGGCGGCGGGCCGTATGCCCTGACAGGCCGAAGCTTCCAGTGCCGAACAGGCGAGTGCGGAGTGCCGGGCGCCGCGGCTGCCCCCATGATGGCGAATGCTTCACCACGGGTGCATCACGGTCGCATCAGCCACTCGATCTCGCGAGGTCTCACGATGGAAGAGAACGGGACCATGGAAGCGCCCCGGCCCCTTGCCGGGGGCCGGGCCACCTACGGGGGCCGGACCACGGAATGGAGCCGGGCCCTCAGGGACGGTCGGGCGCTGCGCCGGGCTCCGGTCCAGGTCCACGGGCTCCGCCCGCTGCCCGCCGACGTCTCCGCCCCGCGCACGCTGCCCTGGCTCGTCGCGGTCAGCGCGCTGTTCGTCCTCCTCCAGGTGGCCCTGGTGGCACCCGGATCCGGGCTGGGCTGGGACGAGACGGTCTACGCGAGCCAGGTCAGCCGGCACGCGCCACCCGCCTTCTTCAGCGCACCGCGGGCCCGCGGCATCACCTACCTGATCGCGCCGGTGACCGAGCTGACCTCCTCCACCACCGTCCTGCGGATCGTCCTCGCGCTGCTCTCCGGCGCCGGCCTCCTGGGCGCGCTGTGGATCTGGCGCCGGCTGCTGCCCACTCGCGTCCTGGCCCTCGGTGGCGCCCTCTTCGCCACTCTCTGGATCACCCTCTACTACGCGCCCCAGGCCATGCCCAACCCCTGGAGCGCGTACGCCACGCTGGCCGCCGTCGGCTGCTTCCTGCGCGCCGTACGGGACCGCACGGACCGGTGGGCGCGAGTCATGCTTCCGCTCGCCGTCGCGGTGGTGGCGCTGATGCGCCCGCCGGACGCCGTCTGGCTGGTGCTCGCACTGGCCGCCGCGGCGCTGGCGGTGCCCCGGTGGCGGCGCCCGGGGCTCGTCCTGCTGCTGGTGGGCGGGCTGGTGCTGGGCGGCGCGGACTGGGTCGTCGAGGCGTACACCAGCTACGGCGGCCTGATCGCCCGGCTGCACCGGGCCGCCGAGATCCAGGGCGGCATCGGCTGGAACGTCGCCGTGGAGGACCAGATCCGCAGTCTGGACGGGGTCGGGCTGTGCCGTCCCTGCGACGTGCCCTGGAGCCACCCCGTCACGGCGGTGTGGTGGTTCGCCCTGCCCGTCCTGGTCCTCGGGGGCATCCTGGCCGCCGTACGGGCCAGGCGCCCGGCCACCGCCCTGCTGCCCGGCGCGGTCGCGCTGGTGATGGCCGCGCCGTATCTCTTCCTCATCGACTACGCCGCGCCCCGCTTCCTGCTGCCGGGCTACGCCCTGCTGGCCCTCCCCGTGGCCGACTGCGTGTGGCGGCTGATCGCGGGTGGGGACCGGCTCCGCCCGTTCGCCACGGTCCTCTTCGCCGTGGCCCTTCTGGGGCATCTGGCCGTCCAGGGCGCCGTGCTGACCGGCAACACCGCCCGCAACCGCCATATGCACCAGGACTTCACGGCCGTCGCCACCGCCCTGCACGGCCTCGGGTTGCGCCCGCCCTGCACGCTCTCCGGCGAGAACGCCGTACAGATCGCGTACTACACGGGCTGTGCCTCCCGGCAGATCGGCGGCCCCGACGCCAGCATCACCCCTGACGGACTGCGCGCCGAGGCCAACCGCCGCCCGGTGGCCCTGCTCGTCCCGCCGCGCACCGCGCCCCCGGCCTACGCCCGTTCCTGGCACCCCGCGCCGCTGCCCGACTCCACCCGATTCCGGGGATACCGTGCCTATCTCGCGCCGGTCCCGAAGGCTCGGAAAACGGCCGTCCGGTAAATCCCGCGGATATCCCGGGGGAATTCCGGCGAGCGCAGAATTCACCGGATCTCCGTTCGGATGTGCGGACCGGAAACTTCCGCACCGTGTTTGATCGGGGGTGCATCGCCACACCCCCTCTTCACAGTCTTCAGCGCCGTCATCGCACCGTTCCGGAAGTGGACCATGAGCACGATCAGCATCGGCGAGGCCGTCCTCCTCGGAATCACCGAGGCCGTGACGGAATGCCTCCCGGTCTCTCCCGCCGGCCGCCCTGACATCACCGACCGGCGCGAGAGCGCCGGAGGGGCGAGGGGAATATCCGGCGACGACCGAGCCGTGGTGGCCGCCGCCCACGCGGCGAACCGCTGAGCGCGGGTGCTCTTGGCTGACAACTACCGCCCGCCGACGGAGCCCGGTGCGGGGCTGCGGGCGCGGTGGCACGCGGTCGAGGAGGCCGCCGAGCGGATCGGCACCACCCTGGACGAGCAGACCACCTGCGCCGAACTCGCCCGGTTCGTCTGCCGGCGGCTGTGCGACGCCGCCGCGGTGGACCTCCTCCCCGAGGACGCGGCCACCGGCGCACCCGGAACCCCCGGCGGGCCACCCTCCCCGGCAGTGCTGCACCGGGCGGCCGAGGCGGGCTCCGCCCCGCTGCTGGAACCCGGGTTCGCCGCCGCACCGGTGCCCCTGTCGGTGCCGCTCCTCGCCCACGGCCACCTCTACGGCGTGCTGCTCGCCGCCCGCGCCGACGGCGGCTTCACCGAGGACGAGAGCGCCACCCTCCGCCACGCGGCCCACCTGGCAGCCGCCCATCTCGCGCACGCCCGGCGTCACGCCGCCACCCGGCGCACCTCGATGGACCTGCAACGCGCGCTGCTCGCCGAACCCGGCCGCCCGCACCCCAACTTGGAGCTGGCCACCCGCTATCTGCCGTCCGGCACCAGCGCCCTGGTCGGCGGCGACTGGTTCGAGTCCGTACGGCTCCACTTCGGGCGCACCCTGCTGGCCGTCGGCGACGTCATGGGGCACGGGCTCGACGCGGCCGTCGACATGAACGCCTACCGCTCCGCCCTCCGCTACGTCGCCTCGGCCGATTTGCCGCCGCACCGGGTCCTGCGCCAGCTCGACCTCGCGGTGGCCGAGGACGACGGCCGACGCCCGGCGACCTGTCTGCTGGCCCGGGTGGACCCGGCCCGCGGTATCGCCGCGTTCGCCGCCGCGGGCCATCTCCCGCCGGTCGTGTTCACCGGCGCCGGCACCGCCGAACTGCTCCGCGTCCCGGTCGGCCCGCCGCTGGGCACCGGCGTCGGCGGCTACGAGCTGGTCACCCGCGCCCTCACCCCCGCCGACACCCTGGTGATGTTCACCGACGGCCTCGTCGAACGGCGGGGCGAGGACATCGACGCCTCCCTGGCCCGGATCGCCGGGATGCGCCTGCCCGCCGGCGCCGGGGTGGAGGACGTGCTCGACGAGGTGCTGCTCCGCCTCGACGGGCGGCACGCCGAGGACGATGTCGCGGTCCTCGCCGCCCGCATCCGCCCCCACCCGGGCCCCGGCGGCGGCTCCCGGCAGCCCGCCCGGGCGGACGTCGTGTCGCCGCGCAACGGTGAGTCCGCAGCGGGGTGATGCGGATCGGCCCAACTCAAGGGCGACGGTGGCGAGTTGCCGGTACGGGGCGAGGGCGGGGGCAGCCGGCGCCCCGTTCGAGCGGGAAGAGCCGGTGGATGCGCGGGGTGCCGGTGGCGTCGTCGGGCGGATGGACCCGGACGATGCGCCTGCCGACCGCCGGTCTCCTCGTGAAGGTCGGTGCGCGGCGTGGCCGGGTCCCCATCCTCCGGTACCGCCGTACCGCTACGTCCCCGCCGCGGGCTGTTCCGAGTCCGGTTGCCCCGGGGCCGGTTGCCCCGCGTCCGGTTCCTCGGTGTCCGGGGGCCGGGTGATGGCGATCATCGCCGCGTCATCGCCCAGGTTCCCGTCCGCGTACCGGAGCAGATCGTCGTGGAGACGCCGCACGAGTGAGGCCGGGTCGCGGTCGTTCCAGGAGGCCAGCCGGTCGGTCAGCGGGTAGAAGACGCCGTCGCGGTTGCGGGTCTCCATCACCCCGTCCGTGTAGAGCAGCAGCACATCGTCCGACTCGAAGGGGAAGGTCTCGACCTCGTACTCGCTCGGCGAGGGGGTGTTCAGGCCCAGTGGGATCGCCGGATCGGCGACCTCCAGCGGCAGGACCTTGTCGTCGCGCAGCAGCAGCGGCGGAGGGTGTCCGCAGTTCACCATCCGCAGGAACGGGCCGCTGTCGGGCACGTCCAGCATCAGCGCGGTGACGAACGACTCCGGGTCCTCCTCGGGGGCGTGGGCCAGGTTCCAGTACACCGAGTTGCCCAGGTGCGCCATCATGCCCGCGAGGGGGAGGTGCCGGTAGGCCGACCCGCGGAAGGCGCCGACCAGCACGGACGCCTCGCCGATGGCCGCCAGGCCCTTGCCGCGCACGTCCCCGATGACCAGCCGGACCCCACCCGGCACCGGCGCCGCCGCGTACAGATCACCGCCGATCTCGGCCTCCTCCTCCGCCGAGATGTACGCGCACTCGATCCGCAGCCGGCCGATCCGGCGCGGCAGCGGCCACAGCAGCACCTGCTGTGCCGCCGCGGCCACCGACCGTACCTGGACGAGCTGTCGCGCATGCCGGTCGCGCACATAGCGGAAGATCGTCACCAGTACCGACAGGATGAGGAGGGCGGCGACCTGCGCCTGGTGGTTCGCGGTCGTCAACCCGCCGTGCAGCTGGCCGATGAGGATCTGGGCGGCCACCGCCAGGGCTCCGATGACGCCGGTCAGGCGGGCCCCCGCGAAGGACGCGGTGATCGCGGGCGCGGCCACCAGGAACGGGCCCAGGTGGATGCTCGTGGGGGTGCTGATGTCCAGCACGGTGACCGCGACGATCAGCGCGAGCGGGATGACGACCAACCCGTGGCTCAGCTGCCAGGACCTGCCGGGACGGGGACGACCCTGCCGGACGCGCATATCTCCTCTTTACACCCGGCGCGGCTGCGGCGCCCGCAGGGCCTGGCCGACCGCCCGGAGAGGCCGGCCGGACAGGCCCGGGCTGCCGCGTCGCACCCCGGGCCGGGGCGCGACGCGGCTTCCCGGGTCAGAGGGTGACGGTCTTCTTCGCGTCGGCGTAGTGGGCACCGTGCGGGGTGACGACGCTCGCCACGACCTGGACCTTGTTTCCCTTGTGGAACGAGGAGCCGGGCTTGGGGTGCAGGGTCAGCCGCACCCGGTGCTGCCGCGCGTCGCAGACCAGCTTCTTGTTGGCCAGGGTCGCGGTGGCCACGGCCGGCCGGTGCCCCTTGGCCGGGTGCAGGCGCGTCGCGGTGGTCGCCAGGTGCACGTCGGAGCCGGGGTCGCAGGAGTAGGCGAGGGCGGCTGTGATCACCGCGTGCCGGGTGTCCAGGGCGACCTTGCCGACGGTCATGGAATTGGCCTTGGCGGCGGCCGGGGACGCCAGGGCGCCGACGGTGCCCGCGGCGAGCATCAGGGTGGCGACGGCGGTACCGGCGGCCCGGCGGTTCAGAACGGCTGGCTTCACGGGTGACGTCCTCTGCTGGTGTCGTGTTCGGTCGGGTACCTGGGCGTACGTCGTGCGGTGTCCGGCTCGTGCGCCCCTCGCTTGTCCTGATGGCAATTGCCGCCGCCCGGTTGCGAGATGAGCCGGTTTCCTGATCGGGGCGGCCGCGGACCAATGCCGCGACCGCCCCGTCGGATCCGCGGGCCCGGTCAGGCCCCCGGCGGCAGGTACGACGGCCGGCCGGAGCCCCGGGTCAGCCGGTAGCCGCCGATGCCCGCGAGCGCCGCGAGGACGCCGCCGACGGCGGTCCACACCCAGCGGTCCGACCACCAGCCCGACGACCAGCCGCCGTCCGGCGCATCGGACGCCGCAGGCTGCTGAGCCGCCGCGCTCCCACTGGGCTTCGGGGTCGGCGCGACCGCGCCCGGCACCAGGGGAGCGGACAGCTTGCCGTCCACCGCCTGCGCGCCGCCCGCGTCGGAGGCGGACGCCTCGACCTCGGCGTGCACCGGCTGCCCCAGGTCCTCCTGGGGGAGGTCGACGACGGTCAGCCGGATGTAGTAGCTCCCCGGCAGCGGGTCGTTCGCCCACTGCTCCGCCCAGCCGCGCACGGTCCGCAGCGAGCAGGACAGCTCGACCGACGCGGCGTCCTTGGCCGCCGCCTTGGTCTGCGCCCCGTACCGGCACGCCTGCCGGCGGCGCAGCCCGTCGTACACGTCCAGCTGCCAGGTCGCCGCGCCGTGCCGGGCGGACGACGGCGGCAGCGTCACCTTCGCCTTGACCGTGGCGCGCGCTCCGGCGTCGATCGGCAGCACCCAGTAGAGGTAGTCGCCGGTGGAGGCGCCGGCGGTGGCCCGCTGGTCCATCCTGATCGGGGTCGCGGTACGGAAGGAGGTACCGGCCTCGGTGGGGGCGCTGTCCTCCCCGGCGGAGGCACTGGCGCTCGGGCTCGGGCTGTCGGCGGCGGCGGTGCCCGCCGCACCGGCGAGCCCGGCGCACGCCATCAGCACCGCGGCGACGGTCGTCGTCAATCGACGTACGCTACGCATCAGTTGGTCCTCCACACGGTGACGCGCCAACGGGAGATCCAGCCCCACAGCAGGCCGCCCACCAGTCCGGTGAGGACCAGTGCGCCCAGCAGCCACCAGCCCCGGCCGAGGCCGAAGGAGGCCGCGTCGGAGGCGTTGTGCGGCCCGTCCACCACATCCACGGCCAGCTCGACCGGCATACCCGGGTCGGTCTTGACCGAGGCGGGCGCCGAGAAGGAGTTGCTGACCTGGAGGCAGACGGTCTCCGCCGCGTTCTTGGCGGCGTCGTCCGAGGAGCCGGCCGGGGGCTTGGCGTAGCGCAGCCCGGTCGAGATGGCGTCGGTACGGCCGTCACCGGCCTCGGAGCCGCGGACGATCTCGCGTCCGTGCACCGTGGAGGCCCGCAGCAGCACCCCGTAGTCGTTGTTGACAGCGCGGTCCGCCGCGACGCTCACCGACGCGCGCAGCTCCTGGCCGGGCTTGACGTCGACCCGGTACCAGCGGTGCTCGGCGAACTTCTCGCGGTCGCCGTAGAGACCGGGCTTGAGCTGCGGGGCGCCGGTGCACTGCTGGGCGCCCTGGGTGGCGACCGGTGTCCGCACGGGATGCGCCGTACGGTTGACCAACTGGTGCACCCGGTCGCGGAGTTGGCCGCGGTGCTGCACCGAGGTGTAGGTGCCGCCGGTGGCCTCGGCGATACAGCTCAGCTGGCTGCGGGTCTTGGCGTCCGGCAGCAGCCCGAGCGTGTCGACGGTGAGGTGGATGCCCTGGGCGGCGATGTCGCGCGCCACCTGGCACGGGTCCAACGGGGCGCAGGTGTCCTCGCCGTCGGTGATGAGGACGATCCTGCGCTGCCCGTCACCGCCCTGGAGGTCCTTGGCCGCGGCCTGGAGGGCGGGGCCGATCGGCGTCCAGCCGGTGGGGACGAGCGTGGCGACCGCGGTCTTGGCCTCGGTGCGGTTGATCGGGCCGACCGGGTAGAGCTGGCGGGTGTCCTTGCAGCCGACCTGCCGGTCCTCGCCCGGGTAGTTGGCGCCCAGGGTGCGTATGCCGAGCTGGACGCCCTCGGGGACGGCGTCCAGCACGTCGTTGAACGCCTGCTTCGCCGCGGACATCCGGCTCTGCCCGTCGATGTCCCGGGTCCGCATCGAGCCGCTGACGTCGAGGGTCAGCTCGACCTTGGGGGCGGACTGCTGCGCGGGTTCGCCGGCGGCGGCCGGGGTGGGCGACAGCCCGACCGTCAGGGCGGCCAGCAGCCCGCACACCCCGGCCGCCAGCCTTCGCCTGGTGATCCGTTTGGTGATCGTTCTGGTGATCATCGCCGGATCGTATGGAGAAAACGCCCCGAGTCCAAAACGACCCTGACGGAGGTCGCGAACCTCCCATAGGAGGGGCCGGCGTACGCAACTTCCCGGCCCCGGCGACGAACTGCTGTCCCCTCGGATCCCGGACACGTACGTGGCTCATCCGCGGCCCCACCTCGACGGGGACCGGGCCGCTTGCGTGCCTTCGGCGGCATGCCGCCGCGGAAGGCGATAGGAACGTCGCAGGAAGCGGCAAGAGCGCACCGGAACGCGCGGGAAGCCGCCGGAACACCGAAGAGAGCCGAAGAAGCGACCGACGCATCCCGAAAAGAACAGAAGAGAACAGAACAGCAGCCCCGCGACACCAGGGAGACGGAGAAGATGGCGCCCACGAACCCGCATTTCGGCGACTACCAGAACGAGATCCACGCCAACGGCCTGCTGCACGGTGAACTGCCGCGGCTGCCGATGACCTTCGCCGAGCTGGAGGCGCGCGCCGAGTCCGCCCTGCCACCGTCCGTCTGGTCGTACGTGTACGGCGGCGCCGGGGACGAAAGCACCCAGCGCGCCAACGTCAGCGCCTTCGGGCGCTGGGGGCTGATGCCGCGGATGATGGTCGGCGCCGCCCAACGCGACCTGAGCGTCGAGCTGTTCGGGATGACCCTGCCGTCGCCGCTGCTGATGGCTCCCATCGGGGTGATCGGGCTGTGCACCCAGGACGGGCACGGCGATCTGGCCACCGCGCGGGCCGCGGCCCGTACCGGCGTACCGATGATCGCCTCGACCATGTCCGCCGACCCCATGGAGCAGGTCGCAGCCGAGTACGGCGGCACCCCCGGCTTCTTCCAGCTCTACACCCCCAGCGACCGGGAGCTGGCCGAGAACCTGGTCCGGCGCGCCGAGGCCGCCGGGTTCAAGGGCATCGTCGTCACCCTGGACACCTGGACCCTCGGCTGGCGCCCGCGCGATCTGGCCACCGCCAACTTCCCCCAGCTGCGCGGCCACTGCCTGGCCAACTACACCTCGGACCCGGTCTTCCGCGCCCGGCTGCCCAAGCCGCCCGAGGAGGACCCCGGCGCCGCCGTCGCCCTCTACTCCGGCGTCTTCAGCAACCCGCTGACGTGGGACGACCTCCCCTGGCTGCGCTCCCTGACGGACCTGCCGCTGCTCCTCAAGGGCATCTGCCACCCCGAGGACGTACGCCGCGCCAGGGACGGCGGGGTGGACGGCATCTACTGCTCCAACCACGGCGGCCGCCAGGCCAACGGCGGCCTGCCCGCCCTCGACGCGCTGCCCGGTGTGGTGGCCGCCGCCGACGGCCTGCCGGTGCTGTTCGACTCCGGTGTCCGCACCGGCACCGACGTCGTCAAGGCGCTCGCCCTCGGCGCGACCGCGGTCGCCGTAGGCCGCCCGTACGCCTACGGTGCGGCCCTCGGCGGCACGGACGGCATCGTCCACGTCCTGCGCTCGCTGCTGGCCGAGGCCGATCTCCTGATGGCGGTGGACGGCTACCCGACGCTCGCCGACCTCCGCCCGGACACTCTGGTACGCATCTGACCCGCACCGCCCGCCGGGCCGGGGCCGGTCCGAACCCGACCCGCCGGACCGGCCCCGGGCACCAGGCCCCGGCGGGCGGGTGCACTCGGGCGTAAAGGCCGCCGGGAGCGGGAAGTGGTTAACGCGAACCGAGCGGGATGCGTCATGTCCGTTTCCAGGGGGGTCACTTGGCGGCTGCTGTGCCATCGTCACCGGAGCCGCTGTCTCTGGAGCCTCGTCTGGAGGAGCGTCTGGCGTCGCTGCTGAGATCGGGGCAGCTGCTGCACACCCTCGTCGATGCGCTGGGCTCGCCGCTCAACGTGGTACTGCCGGACCAGATCGCCGAGAACGCCCGGCGGTTCCGCGCCGCGTACGGCACCCGTCATCTCGGCGGCCAGGTGTTCTTCGCGCACAAGGCGAACCGCTCCAGCGCACTGGTACGGCGGCTCGCGGCTGCGGACGCGGCCGTCGACGTCGCCTCGCTGGGCGAGTTGCAGCATGTGCTGGGGGCCGGTTTCACCCCGGACCGCATCATGGCGACCGGCCCCAAGAACCCGGAGTTCCTGTGGCTCGCCGCCTGCACCGGCGTCACCGTCAACGTCGACTCGTACGGTGAACTGGAGGCGCTCGCCACCCTGGTGAGGGAGCGTGAACTCGCTCGAATACGCGTGCTGTTACGGCTCTCCGCCTTCGACGGCCCCGGCGTCCGGGTGCTCAGCCGGCCCAGCCGCTTCGGCTCCCCGGCGGGGGAGCTGGAGCATCTGCTGAAGGCGGTCGAGCGGCACGCCGACGCGATCGAGCTGATCGGTGTCGGCTACCACCTGGACACCACCAGCCTGGACGAGAAGGCCCGCGCCCTGGAAGGCTGCATCCGGGCCATGGACGCCTGCCGCGGCCGCGGACTGCGGCCCTGGGTGGTGGACATCGGCGGCGGCTTCGGCGTCAACTACCTTGCCCACGGCGCGCAGTGGGAGCGCTACACCTCCGCGCTGACCGCCGCCGTACTGGGCCGGCGGCCCGCCCTCACCTGGCGCGGACACGGCTACGGGCTGCGCAACGACGCGGGCACCCTGCGCGGCTCGCTCGCCCTCTACCCGGCCCACCGCCGGGTCGCCGGCGACCGCTACCTCGACGAGCTGCTGTCGCTGCCCGCGCCCTCCTTCGGCGGCCGGCCGCTGGCCACCCTGCTGCTGGAGAACCTCTACGACCTGTACACGGAGCCGGGGCGCGCCCTGGTGGACCAGTGCGGGCTGGTGCTGGCCCGGGTGCTGGAGGTGCGCCGTACGGACGGCGGCGAGCACCTGGTCCGGCTGGGGATGAAGGCCGATGACGCGGGGCTGGAGGAGCACGGGGTGCTGATGGACCCCGTCCTCCTCGCCCGGGACGGGGCCCAAGCCACCTGCGGCGGTGAGCCGGTGGGCGTCTATCTGGCGGGCAGCCTCTGCCTGGAGGCCGATCTGATCACCCGCCGGATGGTCTTCCTGCCGCGGCTGCCCCGGCCCGGCGAACTGCTGGGCTTCGCCAACACCGCGGGCTACTGCATGGATTTCCAGACCAGCGGCGCGCAGCACCAGCCCGTCGCGCGCAAGGTCGCCGCCTGGCAGGAGGAGGGCTCCTGGCACTGGTGCCTCGACGAGCAGTACTGGCCGATCACACGTCCAGGGGGAGAGCGATGAGGTACGACAGCATCACCGAGGCCATCGGGAACACCCCGCTGGTGCGTATCGATCCGGCCGTACACGGGCTGCGCCATATCGACCTGTACGCCAAGCTGGAACTGCTCAACCCCTTCGGCTCGGTCAAGGACCGCGCCGCGTGGCACATGGCCCGCGCCGGGCTGGCCGACGCCGTCGCGCACGGCAGCCAGGTAGTGGAGCTCTCCAGCGGCAACACCGCGAAGGCGCTGGCCGTGATCGCGGGCATGCACGGGCTCTCCTTCAAGAGCGTGACGAACCGGATGCGGATACCGGAGATCAAGGATCTGCTCCTGCTGCTGGGCGCCGAGATCGAGGAGCTTCCCGGGCAGAGCGAATGCCTGGACCCGACCAACACCGAGGACCCCCTCACCCTCTTCCACCGGGAGCTGTCCGGGCCCGGCCACAGCTATCTGCACACCGACCAGTACTTCAACGCCCGCAACACCGAGGCGCACACGACCGGTACCGGCCCGGAGATCGTCAAGGACCTGGACGGGCGGGCACCGGACTGGTTCGTCGCCTGTGTCGGCACCGCGGGTTCGTCGACCGGGGTGGCGAGGGTGCTGCGGGAGCACGATCCGCACGTCAGGGTCGTCGGCCTGGTCGCCGGCAAGGCGGACTTCATCCCCGGCATCCGCACCCTCGACGAGGTCCACGAGGTCGGCCTGTTCGACCCGGACACCTACGACACGATGGAGTCGGTCAGTTCCGACGAGGCCATCGAGGGGATGCTGACGCTGGCCCGCCGCTGCGGCATCCTGGCGGGACCCACCGGCGGGGCGGCCTACTACGGAACGGTGCGTCATCTCCAGGCTTGGGATGATGAGTTGACGGTAGGTCAGGAAAGTGCGCCGGCGAGCGGTGCGCGCAGGTCGGCGGTCTTCATCGTCTGCGACCGCATCGAGAGCTATCTCGGTTACACCAGGCAGCGCCGCCCCGACCTGTTCCACCAGCCGCCGCGCAGGAACGCGGTGGCCGATCTGACCGCCGCCGAGATCGCCTCGGCGGGCGCCATCGACACCCAGGACGCCCAGAAGTGGATCGTGCAGGAGCGCCCGCTGGTGGTGGACCTGCGCAGCCCGTTCGCGTACGCCGCGCTGCACATCGAGGGGGCGATCAACATCGTGGACGAGCTCTTCGAGGAACTGGTCCGGGGCGGGCTGCCGTTCGGCAAGCAGCAGCCGGTGCTGCTGGTCTGCCCGGTCGGTGAGCAGTCGGCCCGTTATGCCGCGCTGCTGACCCGCATGGGGCATCCCGACGTCCGCAGCCTCAGCGGCGGGGTCATCGCCTGGCGGGACGCCGGCGCTCCGCTGGTGCGGGAGTGACCGGTATGGCCCCCATCGCGGCGCGTGACCGCAGTGCGGCGCTGTTCGCGGAGCTAGGCCCGTGGCAGCGCGCGCTGCGTGCCCAGTTCCCGATCATCACCGGCAATCCGGAGCTGGCGTACCTGGACAGCGCGGCCACGTCCCAGAAGCCGCAGGCCGTACTGGACGCGGTCCAGGATCAGTTGACCAACGCCAACGCCAACGCGGGCCGCGGTTCCTACCCGTGGGCCAATGCCGCCACGACCCTGGTGGCCGGCACCCGCGACCGGATCAAGACCTTTCTCGGCGACCCGGACCCGGCCCGCTCCGCGGTCCACTTCACCGGCGGGACGACCGAAGGGCTGCGGGTCCTCGCCCAGGACTGGCTGCCCGAACTGCTCCGTGACGGGGACGAGATCGTCGTTCCGTTCGCCGACCACGAGGCCAATCTCTCGCCGTGGCTGGAGGCCCGGGACCGGCTGGCCCGGCAGGGCGTACGGATTCGGGTGCGGGAGATGCCGTACCAGACGTCGTCGGGCGACTACGACCCGGCGGCGCTGGCCGAGTCGACCGGGCCGCGTACCCGGTTCGTCGCCGCCACGCATGTGCACCACGTCTACGGCGGGAACATGAACGTGCACCTGATCCGGCGG
The DNA here is from genome assembly GCF_050054615.1 of Streptomyces sp. YGL11-2. Classification (NCBI taxonomy): domain Bacteria; kingdom Bacillati; phylum Actinomycetota; class Actinomycetes; order Kitasatosporales; family Streptomycetaceae; genus Streptomyces; species Streptomyces sp. YGL11-2. Next base: position 12,187 of record NZ_JBNHIN010000038.1, on the reverse strand, counting down.
GTGGTGGGGCCGGACGTGCCGATCTGTCTCGACGCCGCGCAGAGCATCGGCCATCTGCCGGTCTCGGTCGCCGAACTCGACGTGGACTTCGTGGTGTTCTCCGGGCACAAGGCCCTGGCGCTGCCCGGCTCCGGCGCCCTGTGGGCCCGGCAGGCCCGCGGTCCGGAGTTCGTCCCCGGCGGTTGGCGCGGCAGCCCCAACACGACGGGCGTGGCCAGCCTTTCGGCGGCGCTCGACTGGTTGGGCGCCGCGGGCACCGACCGGATCGCGCGCTGGACGGTCGCCCTCGCGGCCCGGCTGTCCGACGGGCTGCGGCGGCTGGACGCGTACGAGATCCTCGGCTGCCAGCGCAGTCTGGCGCTCGACTCGCCGGTCCAGCAGCGCTGTGGCATCGTCACCTTCCGGCACCGCGACATCGGCGCCCGCGACCTGGGCTTCATCCTCTTCAGTCACGGCTTCATGGTGCGGACGGACGGGCACTGCCAGGGGAGGGCGGGGGAGCGGTCGAGTTCGGTGCGGGTGAGCCTGCATGTCTACAACACCCCGGAGGAAATCGACCGGTTGCTCACCGTCCTCACCTCCCTGGTGTGAGGGCTGCCCCTCGGGGGTGGCTGCCTCTCAGGGGTGAATGGCGGCCCTTATGGCTAATGGAAACCGTTTCCACCTGTAGCCTCGTGGTGGACCGGTTAACGCAGGCGTGAACGGCAGAGGTGGCGCGACCAGATGGGGCTGAGCATGGCGGCGGCGGAACTGTGGGTGGAGCGCTGGGAGCGCCAGCAGCGGCGCTATGCCATCGACCGCGAGGAGCGGTTCACGGTCGTCGTCGATGTGGTCGAGCATGTGACGCATAGCCAGAATCGCCCGTTGGTCGTCGACTTGGGCTGCGGACCCGGATCGCTCGCCGCCCGGCTCGCCGAACGGCTGCCCCGCGCCGAGGTGGTGGCGGTCGACATGGACCCGCTGCTGCTGGAACTGGCCCGCACCCACCACTCCGCCGCGGCGCGCTACGTGGACACCGTCATCGGCGAGGACGGCTGGACCGAGGCCCTGGCGCTGGGCCGCGCGCTGGACGCCGCGGTGTCCACCACCGCGTTGCACTACCTCCCCGAAGCCACCCTCCGGCGCACGTACACCCAGCTCGCCGCCCTGCTGCGGCCCGGCGGCGCGCTGATCAACGGCGACCACCTGCCGCAGCGCGACCCCGTCGCCGCCGCGCTCACCGCCCAGGTCGGGCACCGCCGCGCCGAGCGGCAGCAGGCGTACGCCAACGAGGACTGGGATGCCTGGTGGACGGCGGTGTCGGACGAGCCGGAGCTGGCCGAACCGCTCGCCGAACGCCGCCGCCGGCAGTGCGCCCCCGGCGTCGGCCACGGTGCCGGGGACGGTCACGGTGCCGGCAACGGCCTGTCCGTCTCCGACCACACCGCCCTGCTCCTCCAGGCCGGCTTCGCGCACGTCCTGCCGGTCTGGCAGTTCGGCGACAGCTACGTACTGGTGGCGATCCGCTAGGCGGTGTCTTTCCGGGCAGGCCCCGGCTTTCCGGACGGGCGCTGGTCAGCCGGCGTCCGGGAGTGCGTCCTTCGGCGTGTCCTTGCGGCTGACCGCCAGGTAGCCGACGAGCGCCACGATGGGCACCGTGAGCGCCAGCGTGACCGGACCGGTGCCCCAGTCGAGGCCGCCGCGCTGGGCCGAGACGCCCATCCAGTCGGCGAAGGAGGCGCCGAGCGGGCGGGTCAGGATGTACGCGCCCCAGAAGGCGGCGACCGCGTTCAGCCCGAGGAAGCGGCCGGACAGTGCGGGCACGAGGATGAGCACGCCGAAGACGATGCCGGCGGGGAGGTACCCCAGGTTCAGGGTGCCGGCCAGCAGGTCGCCGACCGCGGTGCCCAGCGCGAACGTGGCGAGGACGGTCGCCCAGTAGAACGTCTCGCGGCGGCGGGTGCGGATGCTGTGGATGGACAGCGTGCCCTCGGAGCGGTACCAGGCGAACAGGATGACGGCCAGCGTGACCGAGAAGGCGACGGTGGAGACCGCGTAGGGGACGCCGGCGATGACATGGACGACGTCGGCGGCCATGGTGCCGAAGACGCTGACCATGACGATCGCGGACCAGTAGATCCCGGCCCGGTAGCGCCGGGTCCGGAACTGCACGGCCAGCATCAGGGCGAAAGCGGTGAATCCGAGTGCACCGGCAGGTATCGGACCGAGCGTCCGGCCCAGGTAGTCCGAGGCGGTCTCACCCATACCGGTGGTGAGGATCTTCACCACCCAGAACAGCGCCGTGACTTCGGGTACCTTGCTCCAGCCCGCCCCGTGCCCCGCGGCTCCGTGGTGCCGTTCGTGTCCGGCCGGCGCCGCCACCGTCGTGCCGCTCGGCTGCCCCATCGTCATGTTCCGCCCTTCCGGCGCGGTGCGCCGTTTCGCGATCCGCGATCGTCTACAGGACTGTAGACGATCGCGCGCGGGGTCTGCGCACCCCCTGGGGAGCGAAGGCGCATGCGCTCCGGAGAGCGAGGCCGGGCCGGCTGAATGATCGATCAACCGACCGATGAACCCCGGGGAAATTCTTCGCATCTAAGGGGGCGGAAGGATGTTCGGAAGTGTTGCGCCTGCCTAGCATGTGCGGCGAGACAAGATCCCTTCCCTTGCGCGACCCAGGAGGACCGGAGTGCCACGACCCAGCCCTGCCCGGCTGCGGTCGCCTCGTATCTGGGGTGCCGGAAGCGTACTGCTCGCGGGTGGCGTGGTGGCCACGCTGGTGCTGACCAGCGGCCCGGACGGCGCCGAGGAGGGCGCGGAGACCGCCGCCGACGGGCTGGTGCACACCAGCATCGAGGTCTCCCCGAGCGGCTGCGGCCACGGCTGGCGGCACCCCCGCCCCGGAACCCAGGTCTTCGACCTCCACAACACCTCCAGCAACGCGGCCGAGGTCTACCTGAAAGCCGTCGGCACCGGGGCCGTCTACGGCGAGGTGGAGGGCATCGGCCCCGGGACCACCCGCCAGCTGCGGGTCCGGCTCGGCCAGGGCTCGTACGCCTTCATGTGCCTGCCGGACGACGCCGACGCGGTCACCGGGCCCACTGTGCGGATCGCCGGCGGCGGCCGCGGCGGACCGGCCGCGGCGCCGATCACCCAACACGACCTGATCGAGCCGTCGATCGACTACCAGAAGTGGGTCGGCGGCGGGCTCGACGACCTCGTCCGGCAGACCGGCGCCCTCCGCGACGCCGTCACCCGCGGCGATCTGGCCGCGGCCCGCGACGCCTGGCTGCCCGCCCACCTCACCTACGAGCGACTGGGCGCGGCCTACGGGGCGTTCGGCGACGCGGACAAGAAGATCAACGGGACCACCGCGGGCCTGGCGGGCGGTGTGCACGACCCGGAGTTCACCGGCTTCCACCGCGTCGAGTACGGCCTGTGGCACGGCGAGTCCGCAGACGCCCTGCGCGGCCCGGCCGGCGCGCTCGCCGACGCGGTCACCGCCCTGCGGGACGACTGGGCCCAGGCCCGGATGGATCCGGCGGCGCTCGGCCTGCGGGCGCACGAGATCCTGGAGAACACGGTGCAGTTCGAGCTGACCGGCCGCACCGACTACGGCAGCGGCAGCAACCTCGCCACCGCCCGCGCCAACCTCGACGGCACCCGCGCGGTACTCGCCCGGCTGCGCCCGCTGCTCGCCACACGGTTCCCCGAACTCCCGCAACTGGACCGGGAGTTGGACCGTACCCAGCGGCTGCTGGACGGCTTCCGCACGGACGGCCGGTGGACGCCGCTCGGCGAGCTGGACCGCAGCCGCCGGGAGCAGGCCAACGCGGTGCTGGGGGACCTGGTGGAGCGGCTGGCGTCGGTGGCCACCCTGTGCGATCCGCGCAGGACCGTCTGAGGCAGTGGCACAGGTGGAGAACGGGGCAGGAGGAGAGATGAACGGTGGGTACCGGTGAGTGGTGACCTGAGCGGGTTCGGCCGACGGGGGTTCCTGCGCGGCGCGGCGCTCGCCGGCGCCGGACTCGCGGCCGCCGCCCCCGGCTTGCAGCAGACCGGCGGGCAACTCCCGGTTCCGGGGCCGGAGTTGGCGACCGGCTCGGCCACCCCCTTCCACGGCGCGTACCAGGCCGCCATTCTCACCCCGCCGCGCCGGGTCACCACGTTCCTCGCCTTCGACGTCACCGCCGCCGACCGCCAGGGGCTCGCCGACCTGCTGCGGACCGTCACCGAACGGGCCCGCTTCCTGACCGGCGGCGGTATCCCGGCGCCCGTCGGCATCACCGGCCCGCCCGCCGACTCCGGCATCCTCGGCCCCCGGCTGCCCTCCGGCGCGCTCTGCGTCACCGTCGGCGTCGGCGCCTCGCTCTTCGACGACCGCTTCGGGCTGCACGGCCACGCGCCCCGCCATCTGGCCGCGATGCCCGCCTTCCCCGACGACGACCTCCAGGCCGACTGGTGCCACGGCGACCTCAGCCTCCAACTCTGCGCGGACGACACCGACACCGTGCTGCACGCGCTGCGCGACATCGCCCGGCACACCCGCGGCGGCATGCAGGTCCGCTGGCGCCTGGACGGCTTCGCCAACCCGCCCCGCCCCACCGGCACACCCCGCAACCTCCTCGGCTTCAAGGACGGCACCGCCAACCCGGACACCGGATCGGCCCGCGAGATGGACCGCCTGGTGTGGGTCGGCAAGGGCCAGGGCGAGCCCGACTGGACGGCCGGCGGCAGCTACCAGGTCGTCCGGCTGATCCGGATGCTGGTCGAGTTCTGGGACCGGGTCTCGCTGACCGAACAGGAGCGGATGTTCGGCCGCGCCCGCGAGACGGGCGCCCCGCTCGATGGCGACCACGAGCACGACACGCCGAACTACCCCGGCGATCCCAAGGGCGACGTCATCCCCCTGGACAGCCACATCCGGGTGGCCAACCCGCGCACCGCCGCCACCGCCGACCAGCGCATCCTGCGCCGCGCCCACAACTACGACCGAGGGATGGACGGCAACGGCAACCTCGACATGGGCCTGCTCTTCTGCTGCTACCAGCAGGACCTGGCCCGCCAGTTCGAGACGATCCAGCACCGGCTGGCCGGCGAGCCGCTGACGGACTACATAAAGCCGTTCGGCGGCGGCTACTTCTTCGCGCTGCCGGGCGTCCGCGACACCGCCGACTGGTACGGCCGGGCGCTCCTCGGGGCGTAGGGCCTGTCCGGTGGACCGTGGCGTACTCCACGTGGCAGACCGGGGCCCGCTCGCGTACTACTGGGATACGAGCCGCTCGATGACGCCAAAGGTCAACAGAGGGTCAAGGTTTGGCCTGGGATACCTGACCCGGTGTTCACTCTCGCGCCATCATGGCTCTGCCCCGGCGCCGTCCGTCCGGCAGAGCATCCGGACGTACGGACCACCTCGATCCGCCCGGAGGAAGAACCAGCATGACCAGTAGGGGAAGAAGAGCAGCGATACGGACCCTGGGAGCCCTCACGGGCGCCGTGGCCCTCGCCGCCGCGGGCGGGGGAGCCCCTGTCCTGGCCGCCGGTCAGCCGCACGGCGGCTCCACCGGAACCGCCACCCCGATCAAGCACGTGGTGGTCCTCTTCGACGAGAACATCTCGTTCGACCACTACTTCGCGACCTACCCGCAGTCCGCGAACACCGACGGGACCAAGTTCACCCCGTCCCCCACGACCCCCCGGGACATCGACAACCTGCGCACCGCCGGGTTGCTCAAGCACAACCCCAACCAGTACGCCCCCAAGCGGCTCGCCCCGAAGCAGGCCATGACCTGCGACCAGAACCACGACTACGGGCCCGAGCAGTACGCGTACAACGGCGGCAAGGCCGACCAGTTCGTCCAGAACACCGACTCGGGCAAGTGCTCCGGCGGCCTCTTCGGCGAGCCCGGACTGGTGATGGACTACTACGACGGCAACACCGTCACGGGGCTGTGGAACTACGCCCAGCACTACTCCCTCAACGACCGCTCCTTCGGGTCGGTCTACGGTCCGTCAAGCCCCGGTGCCATCAACCTCGTCTCCGGCCAGACCCATGGGATCATCTCCACGGACCCGGCCTCCGGCACCGAGAACCCCAAGCAGACCGCCAAGCCCGACAAGGAAGCGGTCCAGTCGCCCGACGCCAAGGGCGTCGGCACGATGGTCAACGACCCGGACCCGGCCTACGACGACTGCTCCGGCAAGGACCACACCGGCAAGAACGCGCTCGCCGCGATGCAGGGCCGCAACATCGGCGACATCCTCAACTCCCGTAAGGTCAGCTGGGGTTGGTTCCAGGGCGGCTTCCGGCCGAGCACCGCGTGGGACGGTCAGCAGGGCCACTACGCCAAGTGCGACACCCACCACGCCAACGTCGGGGGCGCGCCGGTCGTCGACTACAGCCCGCACCACTCGCCGTTCCAGTACTACAAGTCGACGGCGAACCCGCACCACCTGCCGCCGAAGAGCGTCGACGAGATCGGCCACGCCGGTCAGGCCAACCACAACTACGACCTGAGCGACTTCGACGCGGCGCTGCGCGCGGGCAAGCTGCCGGCCGTCAGCTTCCTCAAGGCCGGCGCCTACCAGGACGGCCACGCGGGCTACTCCGACCCGATCGACGAGCAGCACTTCCTCGTCAACCAGATCAACCGCATCGAGCAGTCGCCGCAGTGGAAGGACACCGCCGTGGTCGTCGCCTACGACGACTCCGACGGCTGGTACGACCACGTCTACGCCAAGCCCCGCAACGGCTCCAAGGACACCTCCACCGGCTCCAACGGCAAGGCCACCGACAGCCCGGCCTGCCAGTCCGGCCCCGCCGCCGCGGGCGGCTACGCGGACCGCTGCGGCCCCGGCACCCGCCAGCCGCTGCTGGTGATCTCGCCGTACAGCAAGACCAACAAGATCGACCACACCGCCACCGAGCAGACCTCGATCATCAGGTTCATCGAGGACAACTGGCACACCGGCCGCATCGGCGACGCCTCGTTCGACGCCCGCGCCGGCTCGCTGAACGGCATGTTCGACTTCCGGCACCCCAACAACAAGCAGGTGCTGCTCAACGCCGACGGCTCGGTCAGGTCGGTCGGCCCGATCCGCCCCGTGGCGCCCGTGAACACCTCCATCGACCCGGGCCCCGCGATGCAGGACACCGCTTCGGCCAGTGACGCGTCCGGCTTCCCCGTCGTGCCCGTCGGCATCGCGGCGGCGGTGCTCGCGGCGGGCGCGACCGGAACGGTCTTCGCCCTCCGGCGCCGCAAGGAGCAGGGCGCGTCCTGACGCCCGGCCCACCGGCCCGCAGCCCGGCCGGACCACCGCCCCGCGCGGTGGCCCGGCCGGGCTCGTTCGTTCACGCCGCGGTGCCCCCTCCGTCGGCCGAGCCGCGCGGGCCCCTCGGGAGGCCGTGCCTCACGCCCGCTCCGTCAGCAGCAGGTTCGCGGCGAACCCCAGGAACGCCACACCGCTCAGCTGCTCCATCCGGCGCCGGAAGGACGGCCGGCGGACCCGCTCGCCGAGGGCCGACGCGGCGGTGGACACCACCCAGTACCACAGCGCCAGCTCGGCCACGTCGACCGCGGTGAGCAGCAGCGTGGAGCCGAAGACCGGCGCGCCGTGCGGAATGAACTGCGGGATCAGGCTCATGTAGAAGATGCCCGCCTTCGGGTTGAGCAGATTGGTGGCGACCCCGGCGCGGAAGGCGGCCCGCCGTCCGCGCCCTGACGCACCGTCGGCCGATCCGCCCTCCGCCTCCGCGGCCACGACCGCCCCGTCGGCCGCAGGCTCCGTGCCGTCCACCGCCGCCCGGCCGGTGAACCGCCGCCGGGACCTCCACAGGGCCGAAACCCCCAGCCACGCCAGGTAGACGGCGCCGCCCACGCGCAGGGTGTCGAAGGCGAGCCGGGAGGCGGTCAGCAGCGCCGTCAGCCCGACGGCGGTCGCCGCGCCCCAGGCAAGGCACCCGGTGAGGATGCCGAACGCCGCGGCCCGGCCGCCGGTCCGGCCGTGGGCCACGGAGGTCCGCAGGACGAGCATGGTGTCCAACCCGGGTGTGACATTGATGAGCGCCGCGACACCGGCGAACCACAAGAGAGAAGTGAGCATGCCAAGAGCCTAGGGTCTGACCCATCGGACAGACCCTAGGAGAACCTCGGCCCGTGGCTGTCCTACCGCGGACCGGCCCGGGTATGGTCGCGCGGTCGGGGAGCAACCGGACGGAATGGTGTTGTCGTGATCTGGATCGGTTTGGCCTGCCTGGTGGTGGCGGCGTGCTGCGCGTACCTGGCGCGCTTCGCGAACACCCGGGCCCGCGCGATGGAGAGCACCGAGACGCTGCCGGTCCAGGACCTCCGGGACCTGCACGAGGCGGCGGCCCAGGCAGCGGGGGAGGGGCACTTCCGCTACCGCTGCGAGGTGGTCGGCCAGTCACTGCCGTACGACGACGGCGTACTCCGCTCCCCACTGGAGAACCTGGAGTGCGTCTGGCACCGGCACCGGATCACCCGCAAGTACGAGGAGACCTACCGCGACGGCAATGGCGGCCGCAGGCGCCGGACCCGCACCGAGGTCGTCTCCGAACACACCAGCTCCACCGCGTTCTTCGTGGCCGACGCCACCGGCGCGATAGCCGTCCGCCCCGGCAACGAGAGCGTCATCGGCGCGGAGAAGGTCCTCGACCGCTTCGACCCGCACACCGACAACGGCAACCGCCTCGAACTCGGCCCGCTGCGCCTCAAGTTCGGCGGCGGCGACAGGACCATCGGCTTCCAGCGCGAGGAGTGGATCGTCCGCCCCGGCAGCCGCTTCTACGTGCACGGCGAGGCAGGCGACGCCGGCGGCCTGCTCGCGATGGCCGCCCCCGCCGAGGGCGGCGTCTTCGTCATGTCCGTCAAGACCGAGGAGGAACTCCTCCGCGGCGAGAACCACAGGGTCCTCGCCTACGGCATCGGCGCCGGACTCGCCGCGATCACCGCGGTCGCCTTCTTCGTCCTCGCCGCGCTCCGCTGACACCGGCACACACACCGCCGCACGTCGGGGCGGTGTCCCCTCCGCTCCGCCGCCCCTGCTTCCCCGTGCCGCGGAACTCCTCACAACTCCTTGGCCGGCCAGTCCAGCAGCCGGGCGCCGATCACCGCCGTGTGCAGGGTGTAACCGGATCGTCGAGGCCCATCCGCGCGGCTAGTTGGAGAGCGTTCCGTGCCTCCTCGTACGACTGGACGATGCCGCCGGCACCGCGGTGCGTTCGGCCCACCGCCACCCGGCCCCCGTCCGTCGCCGCACGCGCCTCCCTGGCGAAGTACGCCAGCACATCGGCCGGATCACCGGGCGCGATGCAGATCAGCCGGCCGTCCTTCGTGGTGAGCAGCAGCTGCCGGTCCCCGAAGCGCCCCACCAGCGCCAGCTGCACCCGGCGCGCCACCGGGTCGGCCTCCGCGTACGCCTCGGGGCCCTCGGCCACCGCCACGGCATGGGCGTGCGAGAGCCGCAGCCCGAAACGCTCCGCCCGCTCGGCCAGCCGGCCCAGATCGCTGCCACCGTGGAGCAGATCGTCGACGAACTCGCGCCGCGCGGCCTCCTCCCGGCGTACCGCGAGGTGCTGCGCCCGCTCGTACCCGCCGGCCAGTGCGTCCACGGCCTGGGCGACCACGGCCAGCACGCTGTCCGCTGACGCGGAGGCGGTCCGCGGCCAGGCGGTCCGGGTCACCGCGAGGTGCGCGTTGACCAGGACCCGCAGGCTGTGCCCCGCCTCGGCGGCCCGTTCCCCCGCGGTGCGCCGCGACCGGAGTTCGTCGCGGTTCAACCGCCGCCCGGTCTGTGCGACATCGGCGAGAACTCCCGCATACCCGTCCAGCAACTCCTCGGGCAGCTCTCACCCCGTCACGCCGTCTCTCACCCCTTCGTGTGTTTTCCTGACGCTTTCTTAACATACGGGGGGTGTGGGGAGTCCAGGCGAGCGGTTCGGCCGGGTCCTCGACTCCGGCCCCCACCGGGCAGGGGCCGGATGGCAGCGGTATCGCCAACCCGCCCCGTTCCGCGGCCATTTCACCTCCACCGAATCCCGAGGCGTCGGCTCGTCGGCGCCGGCGCACCGTACGGGCTCGGCGTCGACCCGGATCAGTCGCGCTCTCCCCTGAGCGCCTCGATTCCGTCCAGCATCCGGTCCACGGCGAAGTCGAAGCGGCGGGCCAGGTCGGGGCCGGTGACCTCGGCCGCCAGCGCGACCGTGTGCGGGTACTCCTCCGCCGGCAGCCCGGCCAGCCGGTCGCGGAGGCCGTCCAGGAACTCCCGGGGCGGCATGCCGTTCCTGACCTGGGCGGACAGCGGTGCCTGCTCGTTGGCCACGAATCCGATCACGGTGACCATGAGGAAGTAGCAGGCGTACGCGGTGTCGTGCGGGCCCAGCCCGGCCGACCGCAGTACGCCGAGGACGGCCTCCATGGAGCGCAGCCGGTTCGGCCCGGCGGAGAAGCGGCCGGCCAGCAGCCGGGCGGAGTCCCGGCGGGCCAGCAGGTGGCGGCGCATCTCGCGAAGGATCGCGGCGGCACCGGCCCGCCAGTCCGTCGGGTCGACCAGCGACCGCAGGTCCGCACCGGCCAGCAGCTCGTCGGCGAGCAGGTCGAGCAACTCGTCCTTGTCCCGGACGTGCCAGTACAGCGAAGCCGCCTGCACCCCCAGCTCGTCGGCGACCTTGCGCATGGTGAGCGCGTCGAGTCCGTCCCGTTCCAGCACCTGCAGGCCGGCGGCGAGCACCGCCTCCCGGCTGATCACCGAGGTGTTCGCGGGCGGCCTGCCCCTGCGTCGTTTCGGCGGTCGTACACTGTCCATGACATTAATCTAACGTACGTAGTTTTATGAGGGCGGCGGGCATGGCCGAGGCGATTTTGGGGTTCCTCGACGGCGCGATGGCGGCGATGAGGTCGCACGGCGACCGTCCGGCGCTGGTGCACGGCGACCGCACGGTGCGTTTCCGGGATCTGGTGGCGGAAGTCCACCAACGCGCCCGCGCGCTGGAGGCGCTCGGCCTGCGGCGCGGCGACGGGCTGGCGCTGCTGGCGGCAAACCCACCGGAGGCGCTGACCCTACGGTTCGCCGCGTTCCTGCTCGGCCTCCGCTTCACCGCCGTGCATCTCGGCCCGGCCACCCAGGGCCTGGCGCACATCCTGCGCGACGCCGAGCCGGCAGCGGTGGTGTTCGACCCGGCCCGGCCCGCGGCGGGCGGCCCGGTGCCCGAACTCGCGGCGGGCATCCGGCAGGTGCTGCCGCTCGACGAGCTCGCGGCGTCGGCCGCCGGGCAGCCCGCCGATCCGATGCCGGCGCGGGCGCGGGACGGCGACATCGCCAAGCTGACCTACACCGGCGGCACGACCGGTCTGCCCAAGGGCGTCCCCACCACGTACGGCGGGCTGCTCGCGTCGTACCGGTCCTGGGGGTTCGAGGACCGCCAACTCCCGGAAGACCTGCGGCTGCTCGCGGTCACGCCCACCGCCCACGCCACCGGCGACATGGCGGCCGGCATGCTGATGGCCGGCGTCACCGTCGAGCTGCACGACGAGTTCCACCCCGACACGGTGCTCGCCTCGCTGGCGAAGCCAGGGCGGGTGGCCACGTATCTGTACCCGTCGCTGCTCTACCGGCTGCTGGACCACCCCGCCACCGCCACCGCGGACCTGTCCCGCCTGGCCCTCCTCAGCTACGGCAGCGCCCCGACCGCACCGGCCAGACTGCGCCAGGCCCTCGACCGCCTCGGCCCGGTCCTCCAGCAGACCTACGCCTCCACCGAGGCGCCCGGCATCGCCCTGCTCCACCCGCACGAGCACCGCGACGAACTGCTGACCTCGGTGGGCCGGCCGCTGCCCGGTGTGCGCGTGGACATCCGCTCCGCCGACGGCCGCCCGCTTCCGGCGGGCCGGATCGGCGAGGTGTGCGTCCGGTCGCCCTCGGTGATGACCGGCTACTGGCGACGGCCCGAGGAGACGGTCGAGGTCCTGCGGGACGGCTGGCTGCGCACCGGGGACCTCGGCCGCCTCGACGAGGACGGCTATCTGCACCTGGTGGGACGCGCCAAGGACATGATCATCGTGGACGGGCACAACTGCTACGCCGCCCCCGTCGAACACGTCCTGACCGGCCACCCCGGTGTGCGGCAGGCGGCCGTCGTCGGCGCACCGAGCGAGCGCACCGGGGAGGCCGTACACGCCTTCGTGGTGCG